>JAHBNG010000028.1 GCA_019217005.1 Chloroflexi bacterium TSY | reverse complement strand
GGCAATTCCGGTTGGGCAACGTACCACCAGAGTGAGTAATAAACGCCACCTTCTTCCAAATACAGGGTCAAAGACCGTACTCCAGAGGCGGGTCATTAGGATCGGCAAACGGAATTACCGCCTTGTTGGCCACTTTTCCCAATTGAGCAGAAGCGGGTCGCTCGATGTCGCTACCATGTTCCCAACCATCGTACCGTGGTAAATGATCACTCGATCCTCCTCAACCAAAGCCGAACCTGAGAAACAGCATCGTTCAGGATTGGGGTAGATCGCATAAGGTGGTCGCGCCAGTGGATCAGATCATCGCTGACTGCGTGTCCCCAGTGCTGGCGCGTGTCCTCGGGGTGGATAGGCTTGATAGAAGAGATGCCAACGTCCAATGGCAGAGTCCGTTGGGATCGTTGAGCATTGCTTCGGGTTGACGTAGTGATAGATGGGTCGATGGGATCGTTTTCATAAGTCTTGGTAGGCGAGCAGCCGTTGCATAAGTGGGTTCGTTGCAAGAGCGGCTTTCTTTTCAGCGTATCAGGAAAGGTGTAGAAGGGACTTTTGATGTATAGTCGGTTTTTTCTGAGACTGTCACGATGGTTTCTCCTTGTACATTCTTTTGATTATTAGAGATTCGTTGATATATTTGCCATATGTGGGTTTATAAACGTATCGCATTTGGACTTACCAAACATCCTTCACATGGCTATCGACATCTTCTAGGTCGATTTGCCCAACATGCCAATGCCGCCACTTATTGGGATATCTATGAAGATGACAATACGTTAGATCCCGTTGTCATGGCAGAACGGATTGTTGACATGATGCACAATGCCCAAAGTATCCATTTCAATCCAGATGGTATGCTCACCGATGATATCGTCCTTACTGATATTTATCAGAACGGGGCATTGGGCGCTGGTGAGGGTAATTGGACAAACTGGGAGTTCTTTATCATTGTCTCAAATGAAGCTCTACTTGGCAAGACAACCTTCTATTTAGATGGGATAATAATGCAAGATGAATTGAGTGTAGGGTAGTAAGGAATATCGATAGATGAATATGCTCCAAGAGAATCGGCTCCAAAAGCTTAATGCTGCCATTGAGCAAGTTAAAGAGATCTTCCAAGCAAATACAGAAGCCTATCTATGGGTTATTAACTATTCAATCACACACAGTGTACTAACATTCATCATTCATCGGGGTAATTACCTCAACGGACACAAAATTGTCTGTGGTGGTTGCGACTACCTGTCTGGCCCGTTGCAAGGTGGACCATACGAGCTAAAATTAGACTACGAACCTCAAACCCCTGATGGGTTGTCAAAGATTACGATTCTAGGTAACGATCATGAATTTGTCCTCAAGTGTAGCCGTATTTCTGCGTCTATCTCCCAAGAAATCGAAGAATTCCAAAGAAGGACCAAATCCTGCCGATGTTGCAGCACGTCTTGTCCGCCTCAACCGGCAAGTAGAACAATCCGCTGCTCATCATTAAGTGACATAGACCCTACTCGTAAATATTCTCCATCTGCCGTGCGTTTAGCGATTTGAGACTTGCATCTCCACCTTGCAAGCGAAGCGACACGCCTACACAATCCGCCCGACTTGGGTAGACGCGCAGCGCAACACATTGTTTGCCGTTAACCAAAACTTCGACCACGCTTTTGTCCACAAAGACCCGCAGCTTGAGGGGTTCACCAGGAGCTAAATCGACGGGCTATTCCGGCGCACGAGAAAGCACGTTGGAATCGGTTGACGAGTAGGGTAAGTCGATATCGCCTAGCTGGTTCAATGGACATGGACTTTTGATGTGTCGTCAGTTGTCATTTGATTCCTTATGGTTTTGTTTAAGTTGCTTGGGGCCACGTTTTTGTTCCGCCGATTCCGTTTTGCAATGCAGCGACATTCTCATAATCTAATGTCGGATTGCCGGACAAAAATCCACGTTGAGACAAAAATGAGTCAGCAGCGCAGACGGTTTCATAGAACGGTCGATTTTCACGATTGCCATAATCTTTACTTTCTGGTAAAGGCTTGAGTGACAAAGGGCAAACCGAAAGGGGCGGAAAAAAGAATCCACCCTGAAAAAACGGGATAAAATGTAAAAATAGTGCTCGGCTAGTTTAAGCAGCGGCATTGAGGCGGCGATGAGCGAGAACGCCTTTAGGTAAATGGTGTGAAACCGAGGCCTTTTTCCGAAAGTCAGGGTCGAGTTGGTCGGGAGTTGGAAAAAGAGCACTCGAGAGAACGCGGCGCAGCCTGCCGGGAGTGGCTTGAGGCTCTCGATCCCAGTAGCCAGTCGGTATGGGAGGAAGAGAAGCGGCTAAATGGGAAAGAAGATTGCCAGCAAGCAGCCCCAGTTCAGGTAAGCGGAAGCAAGCCTCATCGGCATGAACAAATTGACGATGTAAGCCAATCATCTGCTTGGAAGCCAAGGGGGGGGATGTTCAACAGGCCAGCGCTCCAGATAGAAAAGATAAATGGTTTCAGCTTGTAAAGCCATGACGGTCGCCAGAACCAAAGGTGTGTGATAAGCAGGATCCTGAAAGACGTAAATCGAATAGGTGCGGTTGGCTGTATCCACCTTGGTTGTCCTGGGGACGAGATTGTGCCATGCTTGATAGCGAATCAGGCGACCACTATAGACAAATTGACCAAACGAGTCTGGAGTTGTGGCCTCGAGTCGCTTTCCCTATAGCATCGAGAGAGCGGACGCACAATATCACCATATTCGGGTGGTCTGCCTTTTCCTTACGTTCGGGTAACTCATTGCGGCGCGCTGTGCAGTTAATCGCTTCCCGAAGGACAAATCGGTCGACGTCGCTTTCTAGCATTTCTCTGATTGTAAACCCGGCATCGACCACCGCCACTTCGTCTGACTCCAGTGATTTCTTGGTCTCTTTCAGCAGCTTTTCCGAAACTCACTTTCCTTTGTGCCTACCTCGCATCTCATGATTGCCTTGAGCAGTGGCACTCGTTTCCCGCCTATCTCCCCGAGCTTATCATCACTCAAAGATGAGCGGGCAATGCCCGACGAGCCGTTGAGTTATAGAGTCGGTTCACTTTCCCTTGCAGCTTCGGTCGCCAGAACCCTGTGATATCTATGCTTTTCACTCGGTATCCTTCTAACTTTTTTGCCTCCCATTCCCCTTTCCACTCCACTTCTTCTTGCCACGATGAGAGCAGGCTTGCAATATCCCATGATCCATATCGAAAGCTCCACCAGCTTCGCCGGAGCTCCTCATCTTCAAACCCGCTTTCACTCAATCCACTATGGATTGCTCCTCGACTTTTCAGAAACGACCCATTCATCATCGCCCACATCAGACGCATTACATTTACGTTTGTTCCCACCGGCGTTACTTGCAATACATTCATCAGTACTGCTATAGTTATTTCTGGCGCGGTTAGCATTCCTTCCTCCTTTTTGGGTTCTCTACCTTTAGGATGAAACGCTAACCGCTTTTTGTCACATTTCTCACCTCATCTCTTTTCTTTTACCAGAAAGGGGGTGGTTCATTTTAGGCGGACAATTAGGTTTACATTTTTGCAAAGAGAAAAGATGTTTATATTTTCTAATTTGAGCCATGCTCAGGCAGAAAATGACCTCATATAGATTTTTGTCTATGTATCAAAAGTGTAAACCTAATTCTGAACCACCCCCCAGAAAGTAAAGATAATTGAAGAAGCCATGTTTTTCGCCAGAAAATAGCTTCAAGTCACACTGATTCCCGTAGGCAGCTATCTGATCTCGAAAATCTTGCATTGCTTCTGCCGGAAAGAATTCATCGTCGATCCCATGTAAAAGCAACATGGGTGGCAACTGAGGTTTGGCTGTCAGATCGGCAAAGAGTCTCTCATCAATCAGGTCAACATCATCTTGTGGCCGAACAATCGCCGGACTAAACAAAACAAGTGCGTCTGGTTGAGAACGGATATCGAGATCTTCGTTTGATTCGTCGAAGCTGCTGTTCATGGCTGCATTGGCGGCTAAATTTGCCCCGGCCGAGCCCCCCGCCGCGACAATCTTGTCAGGGTCAAGCGCCAGTTGATCGGCATGTACCCGGAGCCAGCGAATGGCCGATTTGCAGTCGGCTAGACACGCCGTGATTGAGGTCGCGTTTTTGCCCAGCAATCGATATTCAGCACTGATCGCAACCATGTTGCGTGATACGAAATATCGACAGTGAGGGTAAAATTGGGCAGGGTGTCCCTGAATAAAACGACCACCATGAAAAAACAGAATGCACGCACGTGGGTTTGTTGTTTCTGCTGGCTCTTGCATCATAAATAGATGCATTTGAAGCTGAGTCGAGCCAACCGACTTATAGACGACCTCGGACTCAATGATTTCGATTGGTTTCATAATTATTGGTTAAGATTTTCTAAGACTTCTCCAACTAGCCCGAGCTTTTATTCCTTTGCTGGTGCCGCAAGTCCCCATCGAACAAAAAGCGTCGGTGCCCAATATGCAATCCACAGACCGACCAATGTATAACGAATATAGCGCAATAGATAGCCTGGAAGCGATTCATCAGTCGCAAAGATGCTGAAGAGTGCGTCAAGTCCTTGCCAAATGAGTAGGAGACCAATGAGCCCGATGAGAATGCGTAGGAGCAATTGCCACCATAGACCACTAGGGCTAAATCCACGACCACGTTCGAGCCACACAACACCGGCCAACATGCCAAATAGAGCGCCAGCACCGGTGACCGAATCAGCAAACGTAAAGGGATGAATTGGCTCATCGGGTGTCTGTTGCAACGCATTTGCCATCCACAATTCTGGTAAGGGCCAGCGACCTTCTATGGCAGTATAGATGGGAAAAGTGAGAGCAACCGTCAGTGATGTAATGACAAAAAAGAGCAGAATCTGGATGGGTAACATTAGAGATTGCACCCAAGTCGTAATGGGTCTCCACCAGCGAATAAATAGTCCCAACAGAATCAATCCAATAATCCAGCCCAATAGCACATCTGTCGGGAAATGGACACCCAAATAGAGCCGAGAGAATCCCAATAGGAATATTAAGATAGTTGCCGCAACCCAAGCCCATCTTTGGCGAATATGATAGGCAAATAGCGCCCAAAATGTGACAGCAGTTTGCGCATGGGCAGAGGGCAATCCAAAGGTTGTTTCGCCTCCCATCAGCAGCTGAACTCGTGGATCATACCAATACGGACGTGGGGGTGGTTCATTTTAGGCGGACAATTAGGTTTACATTTTTGCAAAGAGAAAAGATGTTTATATTTTCTACTTTGAGCCATGCTCAGGCAGAAAATGACCTCAATATAGATTTTTATCTATGTATCAAAAGTGTAAACCTAATTCTGAACCACCCCCGGACGTGGACTATGAAAGACAACTTTGAGCAGCAGCGCAATCTGAAAACTCAAGACGAGCATGACACCAAGCCAGACACCGAGTCGCCGATTCCAGCACCAGTAGACGAGCGGGAGCGCGATGAGAAAGAAGTCTTGATCGCCGAGGAAGGTCAATATGTTCATTGGGGTGATCAGCCAATCACCCCAATCTTGCAGAGCAAGGATTAGACTGATTCCCCATTTTAGGATGGATTCTGGCATATTTTATCAGTATGTGTACGTACGGTATAATATTAGCATGGCAAAAGACAAAATTCACGATGCCGTTAAGAACGCGCTCATCAACGACGGGTGGACTATTACGAAAGAACATCTCCATATTGAACATGAAGAGTTGGGTATCTTTGCAGATCTTGTTGCTGAACGTGGTCCTTTTCTTGCGGAGAAAGATGGTCGGAAAATTATTGTAGAAATCAAGACGTTTGGTGGCCGATCATTTATGCGTAAACCACAGCAGGCTGTTGGGCAATATGAAATTTATCTTGACATGATCGCACTCGCTGGATTGGAACATGATCTCTATATTGCGATCAGCGGTTTAACTTACAGCGCATATTTTACGAGAAAAGCAACCAGCCAAATTGTCCAACGCCGCCAACTCAAACTGCTTGTCGTTAATATTGAACGCGAGGAGATTATCAAGTGGCTCGAATAGATAAATACAGCAAATTAATAAGAGATGCTCTTACAGCTTACTCATCTCTTCTTACGAAAGAACCCAACCCCAACTACGAAGTTGTGTTACTTTTTGACGATGAACACAAACAATACATGATTCGCAAAATTGGCTGGAGCGACACCAAACGAATAGATTATATCCCTCCCCACGTCGCCCTCCGCGACGGCAAAATCTGGATCGAAGAAGATTGGACGGAGGAAGGCATTGCCACTTATTTTCTAGAACATGGCGTTCCCAACAACGACATTGTACTCGGTTTCCAGCCGCCGATCATGCGTTCCTACACCGAATTTGCGGTTGCATAGTTAAAAGTATGAGACTCAGTAGATCCAATTTTCCGTGGAGGAGGCGTTCTCTATTACACGCAGTAGACATAATCCTGCACTTCTCAGTCAAAACAGACTCGAGCGTGCCAAATGGTCCGAGATTCTCTACTGCGTCTTTTTTCGCCATTTGAACGCTCTACCTCTGAGAAATCCTACTGCGTGTAATAGAGAACGCCGGATCTAGTCGGGTACAGTCGCATTAGAGAACGCCTTTCCAAAGGAAAGGTGCGCTCTCTCCGCAGATATGAGCCACTTTTTGGATCTACTGAGATTAGGTTTGCTCACCCGCCCCTGAGTCTACTGGTTTTATCGCTTCGATCCACAGTGTTGGTTGTGCACGCTCTACTCCGACCCGAATGAGTAGAGCGTGATCATGTATTTGCCAAATATAACAGTCAGGTGAAATTCCTTCATCTATCGTTCCGTAAGGGGACAACCCAGTTGTTGTTTTACGAAGATCGGCAAAAGCCAACTCGAGTTGATTGATCAACCCTTCGTTGTCCTTCAAATAGTTTAGAACCTCTTTCGCCCAGGCAAATTGATACATCCTACGGTTTCTCGCCGTAAATGGTGAGTGCCTCTGCCAGCGTGTTGGCTTCTATATATTCGTTCTCCGCCTGGATTCGTTCTGACTCTGCGCGCCAGACGCCCTGATACATTTCTAACAGCGCAACCATATGATTCCATTGTTCAACACTAACTAACACGGCCCGCTCTTTTCCGCGCTGGGACAGAATGACAGGTTCTTTGTCCATTGCATCGAGAATTGAGTCCTGATTTTGGCGTAAACTGGAAATTGGTCGAATTGGTGGTACAGGTCGGATCGGCTGTAGTTTATGCATAAGACTATCCTGTCTAGCAAAAATCGCTCAAATTCTGCTAGATTATATTGTTAAATCGCCAACAGATCAACCTTTTAATCGTCATCGTATCATGTGTTGACTCAGGATTCTTTTCGTCACTTTCCCATTTGTCAATTGAGTCATTGTCAAATCCATTCCGAAACTATCATATTGATTCAGCGCAAATTTCTGCTATAATTGATCGGAATAACGGGTAGTCTCAGTAGATCCAAATTTGGCGTTTTTGGCTATTTTCAGTCGAGATTGCAGGGATTTTGGAGTCATTTATTCAGATTTCGGTTACAGAAAACAACCTATTTCATATCTGAAAATCGCCCAAATCTAACGCAAAAACTAGATATCGACCGGCAAATTTGTATTTATGTCAACTGTTTAGCCAGAATTCTCTCTCTAAACCTGAAATTTGGATCTACTGAGTCTAATGTGGTATCAAAAGGTAGCATTATGCAACAAGCAATTTCTGTAGAACAACTTATTGATAAGGCAATGTTGTTGAATTCAGTACAGCGGCAGACAGTTTACGAGTTCATTGATTTCTTGCTTCACAAGAGTCACATAAATGGACACGACAAACAAGAACAGCTAGCATCTCTCCCGACGATTAAAGGCTACGAAGATAGTGAACCAAAAAACATACTGAGAACGGTTCCGGCAACAAGCCTAGATCTACTTACTGGAATCATTTCGGTTGGTGGTGATGCACTTGAGGAAAGTGAAGCTCTATATGACGAATAGGGTTGCGCTAGATACAGCGGTATTGGCGGCCATTCTGGATTCAAATGACAAATGGCACAAACAAGCCATTCAAATCCGCGATGTATGTAAGAAAGCAGAAGTTGAGCTTGTTTACTTCGACTCAGTAATCAATGAAGTCATCACTGTTTTGGCAAGACGAATGTCAGAGCAGAAACGTATTGAGCAATTTGAAGAAGCTATTGAACGGTTGACTATTCAAGTTCCGGGGTGGTTCATTTTAGGCGGACAATTAGGTTTACATTTTTGCAAAGAGAAAAGATGTTTATATTTTCTACTTTGAGCCATGCTCAGGCAGAAAATGACCTCATATAGATTTTTATCTATGTATCAAAAGTGTAAACCTAATTCTGAACCACCCCCAAGTTCCAGCTAAAAAGATGACGTGGCTTTCATCATATACGGAGCAGTGGTTTCCCGAAGTTGTCCAGCTTGTTAAAAATCATAATGGTCAACTCAATTTCCACGATGCACTCATCTCAATTGGCTGTCGCGAACTGGACAACCTTTATATTGCTAGCTTTGACCGCGATTTTGACCTAATTGATTGGCTTACCAGGTTAAATACGTCTAATTGCACAATTCTCACTGAATCTTAAGAATTCTACTGCCCAATCCCCACCAACTCCAACTCCTCGGCCAAATGACAAGCCACAAAATGGTCAGAAGCGATCTCCAGTAGCTCCGGCTCTTCCTCTCGACACCTCGACTCAGCATATCGGCACCGCGTCTGAAAGACACACCCTGGTGGCAAGTTCCCAGGATCAGGCGGTGATCCCTCGAGCACAATTCGATCCCGGCGACTATGCTCAGTCAGGCGGGGCACGGCAGAATGAAGTGCTTCGGTGTAAGGATGGGCTGGATTTTGGAGAAGTTCGTCACGGGGGGCGTATTCGACCAATTTGCCCACGTACATCACGGCAATGCGGTCGGCCATGTAGCGGATCACGGCCATATCGTGGGAAATGAAGAGGTAGGAGAGGCCAAACTCGTCTTGCAACTCCTGCATCAAGTTGAGGATTTGTGCTTGTACAGATACATCTAGCGCAAAGACTGGTTCGTCTGCGACGATAAACTTGGGTTCGATGGAGAGGGCTCGAGCAATGCCAATACGCTGCCGTTGTCCACCACTAAAGCTATGTGGATAGCGACGCAAATGTTCTGGGCGCAACCCCACCTGCATGAGCAGTTTCTCGGCCTTATCCTCTCGTTCAGCTGGCGTACCAATTTCATTGCAGACCAGTGGTTCGATCACGTTTTGAAGCACCGTCATGCGTTCGTTTAACGAAGCAAAGGGATCCTGAAAGATCATTTGCATGTTGGCGCGTACTGGACGCATCTCGTGATGTTCGAGTTCAAGCACAGAGAGCCTTCTGTCACCGTCATGTAAGATCACCTCCCCGCTCGTTGGTTCATACAAGCGAAGAATCGAGCGACCTAACGTAGATTTTCCGCATCCACTTTCGCCAACTAACCCTAAGGTCTCGCCTTCATTGATCGTCAGGCTCACTTCATTGACGGCTCGCACATAACCAACAGTCCGCCGCAAAAAGCCTTTTTGGATGGGGAAGAACTGTCGTAGATCCCGCACTTCGACAATGGGTTTTGCTTCTTTGCTTGTGGCATCTTTATCAGACTGTTTCGGATCTTGAGCGCCATTGCTTGCGGCCACAACATGCTCATCACTTTGAACAATCTTAACGTCAGCGGATGCCTGTGCAGAGTGTTCGTTACTGTAGAGATAACAACTCACAAAGTGACCAGGTTCCACTTCGATGCTGGGAACATCTTTGGGGGCGTCGCAAATGCCAGACATAAATTTAGAACAACGGGAACCGAAGACACAACCAGGAGGCAAATCTCGTGGGCTGGGAACAACACCCGGTATCGCCTCCAGCTTCTCAATCGGGCCATCCACTTTGGGAATCGATTGCCACAAGCCCTGTGTGTATGGGTGGAGTGGATTGTCAAAAATGGTGTCGTTCGTACCAAATTCGACCCGCTTACCCAAATACATCACAGCAATCTCATCCGCCATCTCTGAGACCACCGCCAGATTGTGCGAAATCAACATGATGGCCATGCCGGTCTTTTCTTGGAGATCGCTCAAAAGCTCCAGGATTTGAGCCTCGATGGTGACATCGAGCGAGGTGGTCGGCTCATCGGCAATGAGCAACTTGGGTGAGCAACTCAAGGCCATGGCAATCATGGCCCGCTGTCTCATACCGCCGCTAAATTCGTGAGGATAAGCATCGATGCGCTGCTCGGGATTTGGAATGCCCACCTGGCGCAAAAGCTCAATCGCCTGCACTCTGGCCTCAGCCTCTATCACACCTTCTTGATGCGTCTCGATGGCCTCCATGATCTGGTTGCCGATGGTGTGCAACGGTCCGAACGAAGTCATCGGCTCTTGAAAGATCATGCCGATGTCGTTGCCCCGAATGCTGCGCAGGGTGTCAGAATAGGGCTTTAGTTGCGCAATATCGATGATCTCGTTGTCTCGATAGAGCAGGATTTCTCCATCCACAATGCGACCAGGAGGTGATGGAATCAAACGCAAGATGGAATGAGCAGTGACAGATTTACCGCAACCGCTTTCGCCAATCACACCGAGGGTCTTACCTCGCTTTAACGTTAAACTCACCCCGTCGACGGCGCGAATTGTCCCCGTATCTAATTTGAAGTGAGTTCGTAAGTCTTTGATTTCCAGGACTGGCTCGAAAGAATTGTCTTGAATCGTAGACATATATTCCTAATCAAATCCGCTACTGTTTCTATCTCGATGCATACGGATCCGCGGCATCCCGAATCCCGTCACCAACAAAATTGAACATCAGAATCGCCAGCACAACAAAGAGTGCCGGAAGCAAGAGCCACGGGAAATTGGCCAAGACCGTAATATCTTGCGCGTCTTGCAAAAGCGTTCCCCAACTGACGGCGGGAGGACGGATCCCCAAGCCCAAGAAGCTGAGCGCAGTCTCTCCCAGGATCATGCCGGGAATCGCCAGGGTGATATTCACGATCAGATAGCTGACAAATGCTGGCAGCAAGTGGCGAAAGATGATCCGCTTGTCGCTTGCACCTGCAGCCTTGGCGGCCAATGCAAACTCTTCTTCGCGCAAGCTGATGATTTTGCCACGTACCACACGCGCCAAACCCGTCCAACCTTGGACAGCCAAGATCAACGTAATGGCAAAATAGATATTGATCGTTCCCCAATCTCTGGGGAGCGCGGCAGAGAGTGCAATCCACAGCGGAATCGAGGGAACGCTCATCAAAACCTCGATAATGCGTTGAATAATTTCATCGATGACGCCACCATAATAACCAGAAATTCCTCCTAAAATGCAGCCTAAGACAAAAGTCACCAAAACACCACCAAAACCGATAAAAAGGGAGATACGTCCAGCATAGAGAATTCTGGAATAGACATCACGGCCCAACCGATCCGAACCGAAGATCAGAAGAGGAACTTCGCGGTTTTCCAATCCGAACAATTTGTGCTTCATGGGGATGAACCCTAACATGGTGTATGGCTCTGTTTCCACGAAAAAGCGAATCAGATGCTCTTTTGTCTGATCTTCGCCATATTCATATTTAAACGTTTTCGTGTTGAGTTCACTCACTGTTTCATAGACAAAGGGACGTCGGAAGTTGCCATCTTGATCAAAGAAGTGAATCCTGGTGGGCGGCGCATCGTTAAAATCCTTAAATCGCTCCAATGATTCAAACGGTGCGAAGAACCCAGCAAATATAGAGAAAACATAGAGAATGGCCAGCGCCACCAAAGCAATGAGCGCCAATTTATGCTTCTTAAACGCATGCCACACCAACTGACGCTGCGATGCATAATACAAACGCTCTTGAATCCGTTGCGCTCGCTCCTGCCTTCGCCGCACATACCCCGTGGTTAACCGAGAAAAAAGCGAATCGTTCGTTTGTCGTTCTGCCGTTGCACTCATAACATACCTTCTAGAAGAGAGGAAGGGTCGAAGAGCGACGAGTCAACTTATACAATGACTGGAGATGAATTAGATGATTGAGATGAATTAGACAAATAGCGATTCATCCTCTCATCTTGTTCATCCTTTCATCTAATTCATCCTCTCATCTGTTTACCGCGCCGTTCGTTCAAACCGAATTCGTGGATCGACCCACGCCAACAATATATCTGAGATCAATGTGCCAATGACCACGAGAGTACTCAGTATCATGACGATACTGGCGACCAAAAACATATCTTCCCCCATTGCAGCGCCGAGAAGTACGGGACCTAATGTTTCTAAGCCCAGAGTTTGGGCAACGATGACTTCGCCACTCACGAGGTAGGGTAACGTCCACCCGATTGTGCTAATCAGCGGGTTGATGGCGACACGAACTGGATATTTCATGATGAGTTTGCGCTCCCTCAATCCTTTTGCGCGCGCGGTCGTTACATATTGCTTGTTCTTTTCATCCAGCAGTGTGGCGCGCAAGACGCGAATCAGCCCAGCCGTACCCGCTGTGGCAACCACCAAAATAGGCAACCAGATATTCTTCATGAGGTCGAGAAACTTGGCAATTGACCAAGCTGCGTCTTTATATTCAACTGAGAAAAGACTCGTAATTGCACGACCTGTACCAACAAAGACCCAATACGCAATGGCCAATGCAAGCAAGAAATTGGGCAGGGCCAGACCAATAAATCCGATAATCGTGGCAAAATAATCGCCAATCGAATATTGTCTCAAGGCTGAGTAGATACCAATCGGAACAGCAACAATCCATGTAACGAGCAATGAGACCAAACTAATCGCGATTGATATAGGCAAGCGCTCCCAAATGACCTCCCGAACAGGTTTTTGAAAGATGAACGAGCGTCCCATCTCACCCTTGGTCAGGAAATTCCACATCCAGAGTCCATACTGTACATAAACAGGTCGATCGAGGCCGAACTGTTGATAGAGTGCCTCAATTTCTTCTGGCTCAAGCCGGATACCCGAATTCTCCAGATTGAGTACATATGTCTCCACATAACTACCCGGTGGCAATAATATAATTGCAAACGAAATGACGGAGATCATAAAGAGGATGGGAATGAGAAGCACGATACGGCGTAGAATATAGGCGAGCATGCCTTATTTCCTCGTAAGGTATAAGTTCATACAACAATGGGCGGGGATTTCATCCCCACCCATTAAAATAAGCGTAACTCCGCCTCAAACGGACGAGAGGTGGATAGTTGATGGTCAATAGCGGATAGCGACACGTGTAACCATCCACTATCAACCATCCGCAAAACTCTGTTTGTGCGAATGTTCGCAACCAAATATCAGACAGATTATTCTTGCGGTGTCTTGTAGAAGAGCTGCTCCATGCCATAATCCAACGCCCGATCGAAGGGATAGCCCTCTTTGATCACGTTACCCAAATCGGAATTGTAGACCGTGGGAACCGTCATGCGGCCAACGGGCCAGATTGTGACGTAGTTATTGGCAAACCATTCAACCAGTTCCGCATAAAGCGCTTCACCTTCTGGTGATTGTGGCGGAACAACTTTGCGTGCCGTATGCAGATCAAAGAACTCTTGTAGGTATGATGGCGGCTCGCGACCTTCTTCGCCATTGGTCAGGAAGTAGGTGTGAGACATCGGTGCCCAGTTGCCCTTACAGCGCGGACAGTAGTCCTCAGAGATGCCAGGTGCCCAAATCGGTTCATCACTCCAGTGAATAGTCGCCATCAGTTCGTTGGCCCGCATCTTCTGACCCCAATCGGAGCGGGCAATGACATCAAGCGTCGTGCGAATGCCAACAGCTTCGAAGTAGACCTTGAGTAACTCACCCAGGCCCAAGAAGTCAGGCGAAACCTCTGCTGTGGTAATGACCAGTTCAAAAGGATCTCCGTTCGGGTCTAAGCGGAAACCATCGTCGTCTCGTTCGCTCATGCCCAGTTCATCCAGCTTGGCATTTGAGGCATCCGGATCATAGGTCTCTTTTGTAAATCCATCCAAGGTATAGAGGTCAAAGTAGAGATTGCGATTGACGTCTTCCTTGTCGATCGCGCTTGCCAAGGCACTGCCGAAGTTTGGATTCTGGACGAGTGACTGCCAAACGCTGTCCTCGGCCTCATAATCAAAATCCTGATTCAGGAAGAGAATCGGTGGATTGTTGATGGAACCGTGCAGAACGGTTGAAATATTTGAGCGCTCGGCATTTTCCGTGTAAAGCGGCATCTCCTTTAACTGAGCGTAAGAAGTCACCACATCATATTCACCGGCGGTCGCCTTCAAAATAATCGCCTGGAGATCATTGGATGTTTCGGCCTCAATATAGTCTACGTAAGGGAGCTGCGTGCCAGCAACATCGACTTTCCAATAGTAGGGATTGCGGACCATGCGGACAAATGAAGTGCTGACCTCATCCAGAATCCAGGGTGCCAGAGTCGGGACATCCTGAGCGTGCTCACGCATGAACTCCCAATGAGGCATGTCTTTGAGCTTGACCAGATTCTCCCACGTATCAATCTCCAACTCATCCATGATCGGCTGGATCTCAGACATGTCAGTGTAATCAGCGTGGAACTGTTTGATGAAATGAGCAGGACGGAAGAGCAACGTGTAATCCGGAATCCAAGAAGAAAGCTCGGCCACGAACTGACCATAAGAATCGTCGAATGTGATTGTAAAGGTAAAATCATCAACAATGGTCAACGCACCAGGTGTCCCGTCGCCACGACCTTGGGTACGTGCCTTGACCGGGAAGCTGGAGTAAATGCGCTCATCTGCGTACATTTCCCACGTCATGCGCACGTCTTCGGTGGTCACGGGATGGCCGTCTGACCACTTGAGCCCCTCGCGGATGGTCAGCGTGTATTCTGTATAGTCTTCACTGATCTCATAGCTGCTCACCATGGCAGGCAGCGGATCCTTGGTGCTCTGGTCGGGCGCACGGAGGATAGTCATGCCCAATGCCAGGAAGATCTCATGGACAGTGCCGTTGAGGCTTGGCAACCGAATCGTGCCACCATAGTTACCCGGCTCCCAGTCCAACCACTCTTCCGAGTTGAGGATACCAGGCCCGACGACGAAGGGCTCTTTTGGAATACGTTCATCGATCGGTGGCAACTCACCCGCGGCAACGGCGTCTGCAAAGAGTGGAACCTCATTGTATGCACTTGGTGCTGCAGCAGGCTCGGCTGGCGCACTATCACCAGAGTCAGACGATTCAGCTTCTTCGGCAGGCGCTTCGGTCGCCTCGGCTTCCGGTTCCTCGGCTTCCGTCGGAGCAGCTTCACCACCACCACATGCTGCTAGCAAAAGCATCGCAACGAGGAGAAGCGACAGAAAAGATCGATATCGCTTAAGGTTTCCCAATGGGCGATTCATATAGGTTTTCTCCTTTGATTGTTAATAGATTTCCTACATTGCAAAACCGATATGACGAATTGACACAATAGCTTCTATGACGACTCCCAAAATATTCAGAGGTCGATTGACATATCAGTTTGGAAGGACTGCAAGTTTGGTTGAAGAGGGAACGCGTTCATTTTACGTGGTTCGTCTATTCTGTCAAATCTAGTATGTTCCAATACTTCGCTGCTTTGCGCTGTCTCTGCTATACTTCTATGAAGATAAGGCGATTCCCAAAAAAGAATGTTCCACCGATTGACAGGATGAACAGGATTAGAAGAGGGAAAATCGAGTCAATCCCGTCCATCTGTAGATCATTTAATATTTGGATTGGCCTAAATCGATTAACTGCTGATTTTTCAATCGCTCTTTACCCCACTTTGTCCAATCTAGTAGAGATTATAAGGATGAAGAATGTGGGACACGGATTCACACAGATTTCGCGGATTTATTCGGAAATTATCTGTATTCATCCTAAAGATTCCGTGTCCTAATTTCAATCCCTATCATGTCTATATATTCGACATCCACTTCAAGGAGAAAATATGACTTGGATCAAAACCATCTTGCCCCAGGATGCGACTGGTGAATTAAAGAAAATCTACGAGAAGACAAAGTCTCCCCACGGCACGTATGACAACGTTTACATCTCGAAAAGCTTGCGTCCCCAGACAATTTTAGGGCACGATATTATCTACCGCGCCGTACTGCATCACCCAGATGTGACGCTGCCTCTTTGGTTTCTGGAATTGGTTGCGACCTACACCGGCGTGCTCAACAATTGCCCCTACTCGGCTACCCATCATGGGGCAAATTACCGTGCATTACTTGACGATAAAGCCCGTCAGGCAGAAATCGATGCGGCGATGGAAGCAGACAGATTTGAGGATGCATTTGACGGGAAGGAACTAGAATTCTTACGCTACACCAAAAAGTTGACGCTTACGCCCGGCGACATTACAAAAAAGGATATTGAAGCGATGCGAAAAGCGGGTGCAGATGATGGGGAGATCCTCGAGGTGAACCAAGTCTGTGCCGTCTTTAATTATTCTAATCGCTCGTTATCCGGCTTAGGTGTTGAGTTGGGCGATGACCGGATTGGATTTTACGAATGATCATGCAACCATATTTCGATCTCGGTACCTACACGTTACCCATTACAACGGATTCCCGTGAGGCCCAAATCTGGTTTGACCGCGGGTTAAACTGGTGCTATGGCTTTAACCATGAAGAGGCCGAGCAGTGTTTTCGCAACGCCATTGAGTTGGATGAAGCGTGCGCGATGGCCTATTGGGGATTGGCCTACGCAGCGGGTCCGAATTACAACATGCCCTGGCCCCACTTTGCCGAGGATGAGCTGACAGAGATGGTGACGCTTTGTTATGACACTGTACAAATGGCGCTCACGAAGTTGAAGGGCATAACCGCGCTGGAAGCTGCGCTGATTCACGCTCTGGCGTATCGTTTTCAAGCAAAAGAGCTTTTTGATGACGACATCTGGAAACAGTGGAATGATGAATACGCTGACGCCATGCGAGAGGTTCACAAAGTCTTTCCTGGACATCCTGATGTATGCGCTTTAACGGCAGATGCCTTGATGAACCGCACGCCGTGGTTGTTATGGGACTTGGAGACTGGAGAACCATCAATTCATGCGGATACTTTGGAAGTTAAGGATTTGTTAGAAACGGCCATGGCGCAACTCGAAGCGGCTGGCAAACCGCCCCATGCCGGCATCTTGCACTTTTATATCCATCTAATCGAAATGTCACCCAATCCGGAAGAGGCACTACCTGCCAGTGACGCTTTGGGTGGACTGATACCCGATGCTGGTCATCTGCACCATATGCCCTCCCACATCTATGTCTTGTGTGGTCGCTATGAAGAATCTATTGCTGTCAATGAAGTAGCCCACGAAGTCAATCAGAAGTACGCAGAATATGCCGGGGCCGGTAACTTTTATACCATCTACTGTTGCCACGATATCCATTTTGTTATGTACTCCGCTATGTTTCTGGGACAATCCCGAAAAGCGATCGCAGCAGCAGATGAAATGGCAGCGATGATCTCTCCGGAGTTGATGAAAGAGGGCAAAGTTCTCTTTCTGCACTATATGGATGGATTTTCGGCGATGCGAATCCATGTTTACATTCGTTTTGGAAAGTGGCAAGAGATCCTTGACGTGCCTTTGCCCGATGACTCAGAATCCTACTGCGTCACGATTGCACTTCTGCACTATGCCAAAGGGGTCGCTCATGCTGCGTTGGGGCAAATCGAAGCGGCTGAGACGAAAATCACTCTCTTTGAGGAAGCGTATTTACGAGTTCCCAACAAGCGAATGATCTTTAATAACGAAGCGCGGGACATTCTGGATGTGGGCCGGCAAATGCTCTATGGTGAGCTAGAATATCGCAAGCAAAACTATGAAGTCGCCTATACTTATCTGCGTAAATCGGTTGAATTGCACGACAACCTCAAATATACCGAACCCTGGGTGTGGATGCAGCCGACTCGTCATGCATTGGGAGCGCTTCTTTTGGAGCAGGATCACGTTGAAGAGGCTGCGGCCGTCTATCGAGCAGACCTCGGATTGGATAATACCTTGGGCCGTCCCTTTTGGCATTTAAATAATGTATGGAGCCTACATGGTTATTATGAATGTCTGCAAATGTTGGGCGAGCATAAAGAGGCCACCAAGATCAAACCTAGGCTGGACCAGGCACTGGCCAAGGCTGACATCGAAATCAATTCATCCTGTTTTTGTCGTCGGGGGAATGTACTTGCTGAATGCATTGGAGAAGATGATAATGTCCAAATTTCCCGAAAAGCTATATAAATGTTGGCACCCCGTCGCCTATAGCGACTCAATCCCTGCTGATGAACCATGCAACTCTATGCTGCTGGGTGAAGCGGTCGTAATTTGGCGGACGGCGGACGGCACGCCCTATGCCATGCAAGACCTCTGCATTCATCGTGGAACAGCGCTTTCGCTGGGTTGGATCAAAAACGATTGTATTGTCTGTCCCTACCACGCCTGGGAATATAACATTGATGGTAGGTGTGTGAAGATTCCCCAGAAAGAAGGAGTATCCATTCCCTCCAAAGCTCGAGTCAAGCGCTTTCTCTGCCAGGAGCGATATGGCTTAATTTGGGTATCTCTAGAAGAGCCCATCTACTCACTTCCGGAGATACCCGAGTTGGAAAATGGGAACTGGAAAATCGTAGACACCGGCCCATACGAGTGGAAGAGCGACGCCTCGCGACAGTTGGAAAACTTTACGGATTTTGGTCACTTCCCCTGGGTCCACCCAGGTCTGCTGGGTGATCCAGATAGACCAGTGGTACCCGATCACAAAGTAGAGATCCATGACCATGTTCTCCACTACACAATCGTACGGCCAGAAGCAACCAACTCAGAAGATTTCCCCGTTTTTGCGAATGAAAAGGTGGTCGCACCAGAACGTCGCAGCCGCTACGAGGTGCATTTACCCTACACGATTGTGTTGCGCTTGGGTTGGAGAGAAGGGGATGGTATACTTCTACGTCGGCCAGCCAATTAGCGAAAAGCGTTGCCGCGGCTACTGCATCATTGGGCGCAACTATGACCTGGACCAGCCGGACTCGGTGCTGCAAGGATTTGAAGACACCATCTTTGGCCAAGATCAGCGCATTGTCGAATCTCAGCGACCGGAGCAAGTTCCCTTTGATCTGGCTGATGAACTTCACCTGACGTTCGATGCCGTAGCGATTAACTACCGCCGCGCAATGAAGCAGCAGGGGCTTGATTATTAAACCCACAACGGCTCATCTCCCACCTATGTGCATTCGAAGAGATGCCTCTCTGGGCAAAGAGACAGTTTGCACACATTTGGAAGATGAGCGACCCACAACAAGGAGAAAACTATATGCTTTTGCATCGTATACAATTTTTCGGGCTACTGATTGGCCTCGTGTCCATATTTCTAGCGGGCTGTGAACAAGGTGCCGTTGCTCTTCAGGCTCCCGCAGACCAGCCATCGGTCTTAGAAGAGATATTGGAGACTGGAGTGCTAAAGGTCGGCACGACTGGTGACTTTAACCCCATGAGCTTTAAGAACCCCGATACCGATGAGTATGTTGGCCACGATATCGAACTGGTCACTCAACTAGCTACCGATATGGGCGTAGAAATTGAGTTCGTTCCCACAGACTGGGCAAACCTGGTGAGTGGCGTGGCGGCAGGGAAATATCATATCACGACTGGTGCATCAATGAACATGGGCCGTGCCAAAACGGCTGGCTACACGCTGCCCATTGTGGAAGTGGGTACAGTTCCGCTGATGCTGCGCGAAAATGAGGGCAAGTACAACAGTTGGGCAGAGATCAACAGTCCAGGTACCGTCGTTGCTGTTACGCTAGGGACTGTTTTTGATGAGCAAGCTCGTGCGCTCTTCCCCGAGGCTGAGATTACCGCTGTCGAATCTCCGGCGCGCGATTTTCAAGAGGTGCTAGCCGGACGGGCAGATGTTTCTATCACAAGCAACATTGAAGCATCGCAACTGATTCAGACCTACTCCGAGCTGATGGTCGTTCCTGTTGATGGTCCCCGCAACGCCAACGCAATTGCGCTGCTCGCGCCACAGAAAGATCAGGTGTTGATCAATTATATCAACGTCTGGATCACCATGAAAACAAAGAGCGGTTGGCTTGAAGAGTTGCGCGCTAAATGGTTGGCGCTTGAGTAATATCAATGTCTTGAGTAACACCAATTGTGGTTGTGAAGACTATGAATGTGCGTCGTTTTTCCAGACGAAAAGAGCTACAGGTTCGACGGGATCTCTAGTGGATGACACGAAAAACAGAACCATCAAGAGAGTGAAGAGACTGACGGATTGTCTTTCCTTCCTTCAATCCCTTCATGGTAAAAATGGTCACTCTTTTGCGAGGATGTCTAGTCTGGTCTGGGCAATCCTCCTCCTCGCAGGATGCAGCAGCAGTGGCCGTCGCTATACCTGGGGTTGGTATATTGTTTCTCCCTTCACGGCGGCAGGACGTGACAATCTCCAGTTTTTGCTGCGTGGGCTGTGGCCGACAGTTAGCGTATCGCTGCTGGCTTTCCTTTTTTCCGTGGTGCTGGGACTGTTGATTGGGATATTGGCGCTGGCACCTCAACGGTTACCCCGTACCATCAACCGAATTTATGTGGAAGGCCTACGTTCCATTCCACTGTTGGTTCTGCTGTTGTGGATCTACTATGGATTGCCCATATCAACGGGAATTGAGTTAGACGTTTTTGCCGCTGGCGTTTTGGCTCTGGCGCTCAGCGACAGTGCCTTTGAGGCCGAAATCTTTCGTAGCGGCATCCAGTCAATTGGGCAAGGGCAACGAGAGGCGGCTACCTCGTTGGGTTTGACCCCGTGGCAGTCCATGCGGTTTGTCATTTTGCCACAGGCCATTCGCCGCATTCTACCGCCGCTCGGAAATCAATTCGTCTATGTTTTGAAGATGTCGTCACTTGTATCAGTCATTGGCTTGGCCGAGCTGACGCGCAAAGCAAACGAGCTAAACGTCACCGAGTATCGCCCGCTGGAGATCTACACAGCGCTGATTGTCGAATATCTGTTGTTGATCTTGATCGTCTCCTACTTTGTACGCAAGCTCGAACAACGGATGGATGTGAGCCGGGCGGATTGATGCCAGATCTATCCGCAAAAGTGCACCGAGAAGAGCGACTCAAGACGCTGATCTCGGCCAATGGGCCGACCGTTCATTTGTGTAAAAAAGGATGTTGCTGCTCACCCGCATGGACGATCGACATCACCCTGAACATAGTCGACGAATCTTAAATAATTGCACTCAAATCATCAAGGAGGAACTCTCATGGCACATTTAAGCGCGGCTGAAGCCCTCACCAAGCGCAACGAACTTGTCGAGCTTGGCTACACACTTGTCCCAGGCGTCATGCCGAAACCGCTGCTCGATGAATTGCACGCCTGGTCCGACGATGTGTTTACCAAGGTCACCGTGGATCACAAGTATCGTTATCAGGGGAGCGATTTACATATTTATACCGAAGAAAAATGGGCAACCATGGGGCGCGAACCGGACAATAGAAGCTTTTCTGATCCGATTGTGGGTAGGATCATCGACCAACCATTGCAGAAAGAAATCTGCCAACAGCTCTGTTTGGAAGGGTTGAAGTCAAGCGGTGGCATCATCGTTTTGTCCAAACCAGCCTATGGCCCACCGCTCTACTGGCATCAGGACTTCATGAACTGGAATAGTCCGGTTTCAGCAACCCCTTGGCCCACAAAAATATTCCTTTCTTACTACATGACCGACACAACCCGCGAAAATGGTTGCTTACGCGTGATTCCCGGCACCCACCGCAAGCGCATCGATCTACATGATACACTCCCCGATGCCCATGAAGCCGAAATCCAAGCCATCGATGATCTGAACGACCCAATCTTTGCCGACCATCCCAATGCCATCGATGTGCCGATGAAGGCTGGCGACCTGATCATCGCCGACGCCCGCCTCATGCATGGTGCCTGGCCAAACCAGACCGACCAGCGTCGGACGCTCTTGCTCGCTTGGCACGATGTCTTTCCTTTCCCCGATCCGCCAAGTTGGTGGACAGAGGAGGTGCCAGATGCCGTCAAGAATGCCGATCTGAACGCCACATTCGAGCCTTCGCGGACACCAACGCATTATATACAGTAGAAAGTGCTCGATCTGGTTGTAGACTCATGACAAGATGACAGGATGAAACAGTCAGCTATCCTTTTTGTAATTGCAAAGGCAAATCAGGTGAACTTCAGCGTCAGGTGTCGTGTGGTAGCATAGCACAAATTGTGTAAATTGCTGATCTCAGTCAGAGAGAAATCGAATAACCACACAATTTGGCATACCACGTAGCGTGTCGACCTATTGTAGAACAAACAGCTTGTTTGTAGAAAGTCGTAGTACTTTCCCCCCTTTCAGAGTAAGGTAGTGAGCAACTAGGATTCGTACCATAAATTGCTCGACTAAATACGGGCTTGTTCAGGTCAGTTCTCGTCGCACCGACTTGAAGCTCTCGAGCAGGTGGGGTAAGACTTCGTGACTAGATCGGGGTAAAGTCCTACGACCATTTACAGCTTGTTTGTTCAGCGTCGCGAACGGATAAGCTCTGCGTTCTGGCCAACCGATGACTGACGCTAAAATTTCCATAAGGACGAATCATGTTGAAAAACCGCTATGGACATATGGTACATGAGTATTACGTCGGTCGTGTCAGAGCAATCATGGAAGAGAGGGCCGCCCGACTGGCGCAAGTGCAGACCAAGGAGGATGCAGAGCGCTATGTGCTAGACGTGCGCGCGAAAGCTAAGCGGTGCTTTCCCGCCCTGCCCGACAGAACGGAGTTGAATGCCCAGATCACGGGTAGACTGGATTTTGACAATTTTCAAGTCGAAAAAATTGTCTATGAAAGTCGGCCAGGATTCATGGTCAGCGCCAATCTCTACCTCCCCAGAAGGATCGACCGAGAAGTCCCTTGCGTGTTGGGGCTTTGTGGCCATTCAGAAGATGGCAAAGTTTATGCGCCCTACCAATTCTTCGCCCAAGGTCTGGCGCGCAAAGGCTTTGCTGTTCTCATCGTGGATCCGGTCTCGCAGGGCGAGCGACGGCAGTTTTATGAAGAGGATGGGGTCTCTACATCTTGGCCACCGCCTCGCTCGGTACTGGCACACAATATGATCGGCAATCGCATGTTGCTCACGGGCGATTACCTGGGCAGTTGGCTGGCTTGGGATGCCATACGTGGTCTGGATTATCTACTTGAGCGACCAGAAACGGACAATCGTCGCGTTGGTGTCACAGGTTGTTCGGGAGGCGGGACGCAGACCACCTTTGTTACGGCGCTTGATCCGCGGATTACGATGGCGGCGCCGGATTGCTTTATCACCAGTTGGCTCTTTAATCTAGAGAATGAACTGCCCGCGGATGCAGAGCAATGTCCACCCAACTCGCTCGCATTGGGGTTAGATGAGGCAGATCTGCTGTTGGCTTATGCCCCTCGTCCAACTTTGATCCTGGCCGAAGAAAATTGCTTCTTTGACCTACGCGGTGCCAAACAGGCATTTGCCGAACTCAAGCGAATTCATACGCTTTTGGGATCACCAGACTCAGCAGAAATCAGCATTGGTCATCTGGATCACGGCTTTCACAAACACGCCAGAGAAGCCATGTACAGATTCTTCATCAAACATGCCGGCTTAGAATCGAATGGACAGGCAGTAGAGTGGCAGGAGCCGGACCTGGAGGAGATTCCAGCAGCGGATCTATATGCCGCCGATGGAGAAATCGTTAAATTTGGCAGTAAGAAGATCTTTGCCTTCACGCAAGCCCGTGCACGCAACATGCGAGAGCAGAGACCCAAGCTCCATCGCACCGAACTAGAGCAATCTGTCAAACAATTTCTCAAACTAAACCTTCCAGAAGATCCTCCCCACTACCGCTATTTGCGCGCAAGCGGAGGCCGCAAGCCTGAACTCTTGAAAGGGTATCAATTCGCAGTTGAAACGGAACCTGGCATTCAGGTACTTTTGACGATGTATGGCGATCTAGAGAATGCCTGTCGATTGCCCTCGGGCAACGTTTCCCTTTACATTGGGCATCTTGCCAGTGAAACAGATATCGAGAATCTGTTCTGGTTACAAAATAGAATACACGATGGTGAACGGATACTGGCTGTAGATGTCCGCGGCATTGGGCAAAGCTTACCTTTGACCTGCGGCTCGAGAGATCTTCTCGAACCCTATGGAGCGGATTACATGTATGCAAGCTATGCCAGTCAAATGGGAGAGAGCTATCTTGGCCAACGCGTTTTTGATCTATTGAGAACGATCGATCTCTTGACCGATGCAGATGTTCAGCTCAGTTTGATTGGCCGCGGCGTTGGTTCGATTCCTGCTGTGCTGGCCACCCTATTACATAAATCCCAACCCGCCTGCGAAATCGTCAACTATCTTCCCAGTTACCAAATGCTCATTGACCGTCCAATGCATAACTGGCCTCTCTCCTGCTTTCTCCCAAATTGCCTGGAAGCTTTTGACCTGCCGGATATTTATGCCGCGCTTGGCGAACAGCTACAAATGAGTGAGCCATGGGATGCAAACTGTGCCTAACTTCGCACCCCCTTCCCACGCAAAAGGGTATCAACCCATTTTACATCTTTTTCTTGGATCGGTGGATCAGCATCTGTGTTGTAATCAATCGCTAAATCAAAGTTAAGAATGTCGTAAAGCTCATGCAATATCTGAGTGAGATCAACTATCGGTTCTACATCACCTGGACGTAAAGGCAAAGGAAACGGTGGAATCGATTCACGAATCGAGCAGCGGTAAACTTCGGCATAGGGGCGTTGATGGCTGCGACTGATCAAAATATGATAATCCAATAACTTTTTGGTTGACAGGTTCATCTCCATCGGCTTGCCAACTCGTAGCAGGTCAATTTCAACAAGATGTGTCTGGCTTTTCAGAACTGCTTGACGCTTTTTCGTATATGCCCGACGTCCCTCTTTATCTCTCTTGTTGACACGTGAAAGAATCTCAATCGATGTGATCACTTCGCCGTTTATGACATCTCGAACCTCAAGATAACGTTCGATTACTTCTTCCGGTATCGGTAATTCCGCGATGAGCGGGTTCCCATTGGCCGTTGCCGAGTTTGCAAATGCTGGTCCCCCTTCTGGAACTGGCGTGGTTACATCAGATAAGACAAGTACATCTGGTCTGCCCGTAGGCTCTGTGTCACTCATCACTGCTAAGTACACACGTTTTTCCACTGCGACTCTATAACGGGGTCGCACAAGCGGATTCAATTCACGTGCCAAAGCCGTGATCAATTGCACGTGGACTTCTTCCCATAAGGTACGCCGTTCAAGATAGGGATCCATGCCAGGAAATGGAGTACTCATTGACTTTAATCATCCTCTAAATTCTGAGTTTGTACCACAAAGTATGTCAATGAACACTGCGCAGTCAGAGAACCGCTGCATTTACACACTTTGGGACACACTCCCATAATTTCTCAGGTATGCTCACTCAGAAAAGTTGTGTTCCGTCTATAGTTTATCACATTTTCCAGTCTCTGTGTGTATTCGGCGCGTTTCTCGATCTCTCTCATTTGCCGTCCGGTGAGGTATACTAGGCTGAAAGCAAGTTGAAAATCCGGCTCAATAGGATCTCATGTGGTTGACGTCCCCAGCACTCGCTAGGCGTAGATTCGCTTTCGAGATTTTGCGTAGCGAGTGCCAGGGGCATTATCTCTCTATCACCTGAATTCCAAAAGAGCCGAAAATCCGAATCCCCTGGTGCGGATGTGGGGAAAATCGTCTTACCAGAAAGGCGTACTCTGCTTTTTATCCACAGCAGAGTAAATGATATTCTACTCGATAGTTGTGAAATGAATATTTTCCAAATTTGACAAAAGAGACAAAAGTCATCTCAATAGATTGCATCAAGAAAAAAGTGCGAAAAAGGAGCCATCAAGATGCAATTGCCGATAGTGAATGTAGCGCCACTGGTCAGGGAGCATAGCGAAACCTTTCGTTCAGTATTTGCCAATCGTAAACAGTTTCGCCACTTTGAAAACTATCTGACGGGTCTGATGGTCTTGGACAACAAAAGCATGGCAAATATTGCCCGCTGCATTCTAGATAGTGCAGATAAGACGAATATATCACGGTATTTGAGTGAAGCTCCTTGGCGAGCCGAAAAACTCAATGATGAGCGTATAGGTTACATGAAGTCAGAGACAGCACAATACCAACGTTCAGAGTCAGAATCGGTATTAGCGATTGACGATACACTATGTGAACACGTGGGAAGTCTGTTCGAGTATATCGATACACACTACAATCATAGCAATGGTCAGCATCCACTGGCTCATAACTTAGTCACAAGTCACTATGTCAGTGGCGCTGTTCGTTTTCCGGTCGATGCAAGTATCTACCGACGGTACGAAGAGTTTACCGACTGGGAAGCATTTGTGGAAAACCATTTCCCAGTGACTGAGATTCCCAAGAAAAAGAAAGAACGAACCGCTTTTCATAAACGAGTGGATAGCCACCTATTAACTGACCCCGCCTTTCGAGGGCTAGACGAAGCGTTTAAGACCAAGATAACCATTGCCAGTGAACTGGTTGAAAAAGCTGTTGAACGAACCCTTATCTTTGGTTGGGCTCTCTTCGATGGTTGGTATCTCGCTCCAGATCTTCTAGCTGTACTCGATCGTCTGAATAAAGATTGGATCAGCATCTTGAAGTGCAATCGCAATCTGGAGACAAATAGCTTTCGTTTGCGAGATGAAGATGGTCAGCCGATAACTTTCGAGGGGCCACATATTAAAGTCAAAGAGTCGGTCCCCTACATCCCCCCAGAATGCCTACAAACCTGTCACCATTGATGGTCGTACTTACTATACCTTTACCATGACTGTGCGTATCCCTTCTATCGGCAAGGTACGCATCGTGATTAGTTTTGATAATCCTGAATTGCAAGGCAATTAGGCCGTTTTAGTGACCAATTGCACTGATTGTAATGCCAAACGCATTCTCTCGATTTACCTGCTTCGTTGGCCTATCGAGACGGTTTATCAGGATGGTAAACAACTGCTTGGCCTTGATGAATATTGCATGCGAACTGCCCACGCCTTTCAAAAACATTGGTCTCTGGTCTTCGTGGCTTATTCTCTCTTGCACCTTGATTGTTTGGGACCATCATTGGCTAAAACTCAATTCTCACCCAGCAAATCCCTTGGTGAGGCTACTCGGCAGCAAGCTCAGTCACTAATTCAAGATCTCATCTTGACTGCACATCATGCCTTGAATGACGGACAGGAGATTGCAGAGGTCTTCGCTACCCTTTTCGCCAAACAGCAGGCCTGCTCTGCTTAATTTTGACTTTGTCAAATCCGGCACCTGCTCAAAATACAACTATCGAGTATTCTATACGCATTGATTACTTGTTTGACCATTGATTCACCATCAGCTCTTAGAAGGTGCCTATGTCATTCCACCAAATACATCAAAACTCGTTCTTCAATCGCCCATTTGTCAACGAACCAGCAACGATCCTAGGAACCGCTTCTGACTATGATGTGCGCCTGGAAGTAGCTGATGTGGCAGTTGGTCACATCTATTGGCGCGTGCTTGGTGTTCACCACTTAACCCCCAGCGAAAACCGCGGCAAACGCAATATCTACGTCGACATCATTGACGAGCAAGGCAACCGCATCCGCGACAACAATCTGCGATTGGCCTGGGGCTGGGAAGGACAACGCGCCGATGAAGAATCCCCGCCCAGAGCCTTTGACAAATCAGATTCGGAACCACACACCAACTTGGACGTCAATCTTGGACAACATATCTGGATTCAAGTTGAGGGTGATGGTTTCGCAAGTGATCGCGTGCACAACCTGCACACAAACCATGCAGATGAGCACGGTCCCCGTGGTGAAACGTGGAATTCTATTGGACATCATTCATTCTACGTACTCTTTCAACGGACCCTCAAGCAAATAGAGAACGACGAAGATAGACATGAAGATGATGAGCATGAGGAAGAGGATGGGAAACCGCCGACTGATCCTATCGACCCGATCGATCCCGTTGATCCAGATCCCGATCCAATTCTCCCCGGTCCGCCGCCTTTGCCCGACGCCGGTGGCAACAAGCTTGGTTTCTATCTTCACGTTTCCACTGACCAGCACAACCTGTGGGATTCAGTCCGTCGCGTGCAGCCTCCCGCCATTCTGATCCACGCTGACACAGCCAACAAAATGTTGCTACACGAAATTCGTCGCTTCTGTGCGCCAGATGCATTCGTGATTGGTCGCATGTTCAAAGACAACCACACCCAGCGCCAAATGTTGGAAAGCACCGATCCAGCCGGTCAAGGGCGTACGCTGGCTGATGAGATCCTGCGCTACGATTTTGGGCTGGCAACTGAACGCGGTGACAACGGTCGGCTGCTGATCGACGCCTGGATGAGTCTCAACGAAGCCGTCCCCGGCCCCAACTCGGATCAGTTCCAACAACAGCCCGAGGAAACGGCACGCCTGCTACGCAACTATAATCTGCTCCAAGTTGCTTTTCGAGAGCGACTGCAGGAGGCAGGTGTAGAGGCCGTTGCCTTCAACTTTGGCGCAGGCAATTTCAGTGAAGGTTCTCACTATCTCGACTATTTTTCCGGTACGCTTCAATCGTACATCTACCTGGGATTCCACGAATATGGCTGGCCCACCATGTATCCCGACCCTGCCAGCGCCACCAGTGCCGGCGACTATCGGCAGGCGCTAGAAGGCATTCGCGCCAAACATGGCGACCGTCATCGCGTGATCATCACCGAAGCCGGTCTCACACGTATGTTCCAAAATCCAACCTGGGGTGATAAAGGATGGCTCAACCATGACGCACCACTAACTGAAGAGCAATACTGGCAATCCCTGGTCTGGTACAACAGCCACATGGTGCAGGACGACTATGTGATTGGGGCTTGTCTTTTCGAAGTGGGACATCATGGCGACTGGGAAACTTTCCGCCATTTGGGGCAAGACAATCAGAGCAATGGCATCCGCCTAATCGACCGAATTGTGGCTCTGCGAGACGCCCCACCGACTGCGCCAGCGTCACCAACCCCTCCGGTCGAAGTGAAACCACTTACCCTGAGCGGCACCATCACGGTCGAAGGGTATGCTGTTGCAAATGCCTCTGTCCGTCTGATCGGCGGACAAGAGACAGTGGGGACCCTCCGTGGTGCCGCGCTTGATGCACCGGGTTACGTCACCTGGTCCCGTTCCGTATCAGGTATATCAGGCAATTTATGGAATGTCTGGCGCAAAGAAGTTGCACCGGATGTGGCCGCCATCAGTTGGTCTGAGTTCAAGAACCAGGCGGAAATCTATAATCCACGTCTGGTCGAGGACAACAATTATTTTCATACAAATTACACCTACTGGCTCCCCGAAAATCGCAACATGCTGTTGGAGGTCGCTTGGGATCGACCGTTGGCGGGCTTTGATGGAACTCTTTGGCAGGGTTGGCAACGCTTTGTGCAGAATAAAGTTGTGGGCCAAAGCTATGACCAGTTCAAAAAAGCCGTTGTGGAACAGAATGCAAGTTTGGCAGAGGACAAACGCTTCGTTGCCAAAAGGCGTTACAATCTACCCCGAAACAGTGGTCACAAACGATATGCCCTTCAGACGAAGAGCAACAGCCGCGGTCGCTTTGTCTTTCGGCAGCTGCCTCCAGGTAGTTATGAGTTACAGGTCACGGCTCCCGGTATACAGCCACAAACCATTCCTTTCTCCACGCAAGGTGAGTCGACGCATGAACCATCCACAGAGATAGTGTTTGACATCCAGCTGCTGCCTCTTTTGCCCTCGTCATCATCGACCTCACCGTCCACGCCACGACCAGCAGCAACGCCAACGCCGCCGGATGCCGTTGCAACCCCGTCCCTTGGACACGATTTCGTCAAGGTACACAACACGGAGTTTGTCGAGAGAGGGCGTACATTCAGCTTTGTTGGTGTGAATATTCGCGGGTTGGTTCACTATGGGGATCGCAACACCTTGCCTCATTCCACTCCGGAGCATCGTGTCGAGCAACTACAAGCGGCCTACGACATGGGGGCACGAGTCGTGCGAGTCTTTCTGCCCAGCATGCATGCATCTGCCAGCGACACCATCAGACGATTGCGCGATGTCGTCAACTTGGTGCGCGAGCGTTATCCCGGCCTCTACCTCTTGCCCGCTCTGGCCAATCTCTATGCCGACGTTCCCTTTCGCATTCCGGGCGATGAGCACTTTTATGGACGGATTGATCGCAATTGGCCCGGCGACCTGCTCTCTGCGTCCTTCTTCATCCGTGGTTACACACAACACTATTTTCCCTACGTCGAGAGTCTGGTTACAGCCTTCAAAGATGAACCATGCATCTTTGCCTGGGAGGTGGGCAACGAGTTAAAGCTCAACCCGGTCAGCCATGTCAGCCCAGATGATCCCCATCTTGCGGCCTTTATCAGCTTCATGCAGCAAACGGCCGAATGGATCCGTTCTCGCGATAGCAACCACTTGGTGACCACAGGACTCATCAGTACACACCACTGTTGGCTCCATAATGATGCGCTGAAACGTCAAATGTATGATTCGGATCTCTTCGACTTCCTGACCGTACATTGCTACAATCATGAATACATCAATGATGATAGTGGACTGGCTCAGGCACTCAACAAACCCTTTATCGTAGAGGAAGCGGGTTTTGGCAACAGCTTTGGTGGTGACCGCAGCAATTTCGTGCGGGCGGATATGGACAGGTGGTTTGGCGTGGGCGCACGGGGCTATATGCAGTGGGGTTTTATGGCCACACAATTTGATATGGGGGACGGGGATGGTGACTCGGGGATGGACCGCAGCCTACATAGTGACTGGGATGCCCTCTTCCAACTCTATCGCAACAGAGCCACTGCATTGGAACAACAACGTCAGGCCGTAACGCTCCCCGAGCGACCAATCCGACCCCAAAAACCTCTCGCATTCGGTGAGGGCGTCACTGTCTTCGCCCACACGGTCGTCAACGTACGTCGTTCGCCGGGCTACATCGCACAATCCGACGACGACGTTTTGGGCAGTTGGCCATTGGTGCTTCAGCCACCATCACAGGCAACAGTGTGAACCAAGATGGACTTGTCTGGTGGCCCATCCGCCACACTCACCAATGGCATGACAACCGATGCCTGGGCAGCACAGTCGATTCCAGGACAAATTCTGCTGAGTACGGTTCGACCAGCATTGGCGATACCGGGTGTGTTTGAGGCGATACCGGTTGGATAAACCAAATCGTACCGCCAATCTTTTCATGCTCTTCATGGTCAAAACGGTACTTCTTTAGGTGATTCCAAAAAATATATTATCCACAGATGAACAAGATTTACAGGATTAGAAGAGAGAAATCCGGTCAATCCCGTCAATCTGTGGATAATTTAAAATGGATTGGCCTTACAAGATCACGACAACATTTCCGCCTCCAATCCTTGCATTCGCGCCTCTAAATCAGTCAAAGAATGACCCATCCCTTCTAGATCGCGCTGATAGGTCACCAACATCCTGTGCAACTGCCCGATCCAGACCAGCATCTGGCCATTGAGCTGCTCAATCGTGATCTCTTCCCGCTCCCCTTGCGGACTAATTCCTCCCAGGCTTGCGAGGTGAAACGTTCATCTGTGTGCATCCAATTGCTCCTTTCGAAATGGAAGAAATGTAGAACGTAGAACGGCGAGCGTAGAACGTGTGCTGGCAGATGAACCGATGGTGCACTAGAGATATTCAGGGCAAACAATCCAAAGATCAACAATTTCGTTCACGTAGCAACTTCTGTTCCGCGTTCCACGTTCTATGCTCACGTTTCCCTCCTATGGATAACCAGAGAGCACCGGAGGCTCCACTGCCCTCTGGTCGAAACAATGGCCAAAATCAAACGGCCACCCCAACATGTGGATGCTCTACCGTTTTCAGGCAGCGACGTCCGCAATCGAGGTGGCCGCAAAATCTTTTGACAGACTCGTAAGAAGCTAGTAAGATACCGCAAGCCACCCAGACTGCCCTGACAGTTCGGGTGGTTAGCTGTTCGTTGAGTGGTTCTAGCACTCGACGAACGGCGCACTTTTCAATTGACCGATCCGGCCAAACGATTTGATGAGGTAGAGTAAGACAAGACTGTTCCCCGACACGACCCCATCAAGAATATCCGTGATGGACAACATGGCTGGATTGGGGTCGGATGATAAACGATTTGGTGTATTGTGTCAAACGAGTGATAAAACGAATCATTTTTCGAGCGAGGCGAGAAAGGGGTCAAGAGGCCGAGTCGCTCGAAAAAATTGGGCCAAAAGTGGGCGATTGGGCCTGCGATATTGGACCGCCAACCTAAATGGGCGGATCGGGAGCGGTTGAAGGGCTTGTTTGCCAGTTCATTTTGCTTCAGATTGGGATTTCCTGACACTGCGTCAGCCTCTTCAAAGTGTTGGGGGAGCGTGCTGTCAGCATTTGTGGCAGTCGGCGCCAAAAATCGAGCGACGATGGGAAGCGATCCCGACCCGGCCTCGCTCGATTTTTCAGAAATTGCGGAAAATGGTATGCTTATTACCTGTTATTGTCCAAAAAGAGACCAATTTGGTCAGCTTCACGACAGTTTTGTCAGATTGGACCGGATTTTGTGCAGTGACAAAGAGAGGAATGCCCTTCGGGGTGCCGAAACGCGATCACCGTGGAATCGTCGTCACCAGTGATGCGCATGTGACAAAGAGAAGAATGCCCTTCGGGGTGCTGAAACAGGGAGACTTCGGAATCGGGCTGCTCAGTGTGGGACTGCGTAGGTGACAAAGAGAGGAATGCCCTTCGGGGTGCTGAAACGTATCGACTGGACCAGTGACGAATGTTGCAGCGTTGCACCATCGTGACAAAGAGAGGAATGCCCTTCGGGGTGCTGAAACCTGGGAACCATGCGTGGGGCGCCGTTATTCGACGGCACGTGACAAAGAGATGAATGCCCTCCGGGGTGCTGAAGCGCTTTGGCACGTTCCTCTCGGCGGCCTTGTTCGTGTGACAAAGAGAGGAATGCCCTTCGGGGTGCTGAAACCGGATTCGTCTCGCGGAGCGGCCGAACTCTGTGTGCTAATATAAGTGAGACAGATCCTCTCTAATATGTAGAGAGGAATGCCCTTCGGGGTGCTGAAACTTGATTGCATCACCCGGCACGCACATATCTAGCTGGGCAATTGTGTACGTGGCAAAGAGATAAATGCCCTTCGGGGTGCTGAAACAGGCCTGGACATTCCATATCAGTAATGTCGCCCCTGTCCTATGACAAAGAGAGGAATGCCCTTCGGAGTGCTGAAACGACACTGTTTACACAGTTGGGACATTTTTGTATCTCATCGTGACAAAGAGAAGAATACCCTTCGGGGTGCTGAAGCATTTGTAAAATCTGCGTAGGACTTAAGAGCCAATCCGAAAAATAAAGGTGCAAAAAAGAGTGCAGAATCAGAGAAAGCGCTCAGCAGCCCGAAAGGCGATGAAAGCAGAGGAAAAATGGACCAGAGCGAGAAAATTCTGGGACTTTTTCTCCCAGCGAACGAGAATGCGACGGAAGCGATTCATCCAGGAAAAAGTGCGTTCAACAACCCAACGGCGGGAGCGATAGTTGGGAATGGAGGCTTTGTCGATTTGTTCTTCGCCCCGAGAGCGAATATGAGCGGTATACCCCCATTGAGCGACAGTTTCGCGCACCTCATCATAATCATAGCCCTTGTCCAGACAGAGATGTTGAGGCTCTTCAGCGGTTGGTTCAGGCCGTTGAATGGGAATGGATTCCAGGGTCTGGTCTACCATTTTCATGTCATTGCGATTCGCCCCCTCGATCTCAATCCCCAAGGGAATACCAGCGCCATCGGTCAGGAGGCTGCGTTTGGTGCCCTGCTTGGCGCGATCGGTGGGATTGGGGCCCGTTTTTTCGCCACCCAAGGGTGCTTTGTTCATGGCGCCATCCATCGATTGCCATTGCCAGTCGATCCCCGCGACTTGATTATATGCCAGCAACCCTTTGCGCCACATCTGTTCGAAGAGACCTGCTTGAGTCCATTCCTGGAAGCGATCATGAACTGTACTGGCTGCCCCTAGACAGCGTGGCAGGGCTTTCCAGTGGCATCCAGTCCGCAGCACGTAAAAGATGGCATTCAGAGCCAACCGGTCCTCCATCCGTGGTCGTCCCGCTTTTTTCTTGGCTTTTTGGGGCGGGATCAACGGTTTGATTCTTTCCCATAGGCTATTTGTTATGAGAAATTTGGCATTGATTTCTGTTGTGACATACATTCTTGTCTCCTTTTTCTAGGAATTTTCTTGTTTTCTTGAAGACAAGTTTACATGATTTATGTTTGATCTACATATGCATTCCGTTTGTCTTTCGTTTGTCTTCGCAATTTATTTTGTGAATTTACTTTTCGGATTGGCACTTAAGGGTGAGCTACTCCTGTTCACGTGACAGAGAGAGGAATGCCCTTCGGGGTGCTGAAACGTTTCGACCGCCGCGCGGTTGTCGGGATATACATCGGTGCAACAGTGACAAACAGAGGAATGCCCTTCGGGGTGCTGAAATCAGTTTGTTCTCTATCTCCGGAAATCAGTGACCACAATTGCTTCGTTTGGCGCGATTCTTGCCTCTATGAATGAAGATGCCAGCAACGTTTTCCAAGACAAAGGAGATGCGGCCGTCCTGGTGGCAACGCTGGGCACGGAACCGCAAATTGTTTCACTGGCCGCCCAGTCGCTGACCCGCGGTGCGGCGCCGATTGAGCGTCGCTTGGATGCGATTGTCGTGCTGCACACGAATCGCCAAGATACGCCCATCGGTGTAGCGGTCTCGACATTGGAGACTCTCTTCGCAGCGCATCCCAGATGGCCCCCGCTGCGTCTACAACACATTCCCGACGATGACGTAGTGACGCCAGAACAGATCAGCACCTTTGCTGACGTCCTCTATGCGGTCCTACGCGTTGAACTACAGGCGAACCGACGAGTACATCTGCTCTTGTCGGGTGGCCGGAAACCCATGTCCATGGTGGGGTTGACGGTGGCGCAGCTCTTGTTTGGTCCTCAGGATCGGGTCTGGCTTCTCCAATCTGAGGAGCAATTGCGTCTTTCGCGACGGGCCCTGCTCCAGCCAGACGATGAGGTTGTGTTAATGGAAGTACCTCTCCCCAACCTCCATCTGGCTCCGCCCGTCTTTACACGCACCATGCAGGCACCCACACGAGACGATGCCTTGCGCACGCTGGCGCAGCAGAAGCAGTCGCATCATCAACGTTTTGTCGAAGTGGTCTTGACCCCAGCCGAACGTGAGGTGGTCGCTCTGGTGGCGCAAGAGGTCTTGACCACTGAGGCCGTAGCCTCCCGCCTGCACAAAAGCCCCAAAACAGTGACCAACCAGCTCAACACGATCTATAGCAAGCTAGAGGCTGAGTTTGACTTGCACCCAGACCACAGCATCAAGCGCGAATTTCTGCGGCGGGAGTTGCGGAACTATTTTGAGAATACGAAGTCCACAGGTTGAAACTTGGCGTCTGGCAAACGAAACAGATTACCCTTGTCTTCCAGAAAAGTCATATTCTCCACAAAGACTTCCTCTTTTCGAAACTAAAATACACTTCTGACTCAATGAAAATTGTCGAGTTTGTGATGTGTAAAACTCTCCCCTGTCCGAATAGTGCGCCAAAATAGTAGGAATTGAGTAGGTTTTGCGTAGAGATTTTGTGGTATTCTGAGAAGGTTGGGGTACTACTGGCGATTTAGGAGTTGACTCCCATGACATTGTCAACTCGGTCTGGTACGATCGCTCTTGGCTTATCGCATACAACGGTTGATTCAGCGTCTTTTGAGAATTCTGGAAGAGATTAGAGAAGATTTAGACAATGCTTACATCTCACGAAATTGCTATCTCTATTTATGAAGAAGCTCTGGAAATTTTTGCCCGACGTGTAGGAAGAGTATTTGTGTCGGCCACTGCTGTTGAACCTCTTACGACGGACATTCTTCAATCCTCGAAAAATCTTGCCTTGCCGCAGAGTTCGAGAAGCGATTTGGAGGGATTGTATCCTCTAATCTCTGTGATGGGCGGACTCCATCAACAAGAGATGCGACGGTACTATCATCCGCAGCGGATATCAACAGAAGAGACGATTGTTCTTCCACAGGAGAGCATCTCACCGGACTTAGAGACGATGTATGATGCAGTATGGTTACAGTGCAATAGAGAATATCAAACTTTTACCGCATCAACAGACAGGCATGTGCAAGAGGCAAATCTGCACGCTCTCTTGCAGCGTTACACATGGGCCATGCCTGCACCAGATGCGAATGATGTCTCACTTTTCGATTATGCACGAGTCTGTGCTGCAGTGGCCGTTTGTCTCTCTGCAAGTGAGAATCGATCTGAGCCACCGGTTCTCTTGGTTGGCGGAGATGTTTCGGGTGTGCAGGAATGGCTGTACACCTTTAGCAGCCGAGGGGCGGCCAAAAGCTTGCGGGGACGCAGCTTTTATCTGCAATTGTTGAGCGAAGTGATTGCCCAGTATATATTGGACACACTTGATCTGCCATCGGCCAATTTGCTGTATGCTGGTGGCGGGAACTTCTATCTTCTGGCTCCGCCAATCGTAGCGGACAAGATACCAGAACTACGCCGGGATATTAGTCAACGAATGCTCACCATGCATGAAGGGTCGTTATACGTTGTGATTGCGGCGGCAGAGATGACAACAGATATGTTGACAGGGCAGAATGAACAAGACGTGGGGATGCATGGCGCGCCGTTGGACAACAGCTTGGGCGATTGAAGGCGCGTCGGTTTAGCGAACTCAGCAATAAACAGATGGCGATGGTCATTGGGTCACCCTCAGGACGTAGTGGTCACGGCGCAGATGTCTGTACTGTTTGTGGCCGCGACATTCATCGGGATCAAGGTGAAGAGACCGAAGTACTGGAAGGAGAACCAGATCGACATCGCTGTGGCCAATGTTTGAGCTTTGCACAGGTGGGAAACGATTTGCGCACGGCAGACTTTTTGGTGCTGAGTCGCAACACCCTTGAGACAAAAGCTGATGAGACAAAAGTCGATCAAGAATGGGATTGGGCATGGGGATTGCATCAATTTGGTTATGATGTCGCTCTGCTGAAGAGCCATCAGTTGGCAGGAGAATTGCGGCGCAAAAATGCGGCCATTTCTCGCGTTTTTTACTGGCAAGAGGGGACAAGTCTGCCGCCCAACGTGCCGATGCACAATCTTGTCTACGGATTTCGACCACTGGCCCAATGCGTTCCCCTGACCCGCGAGAGCGATCCAGAAGATCCAAAAAAGCAGACGATTGCTGACTTTGATCAGCTGGAAAGCGATGGCTTGGGGCACTGGGGTGTCTTGCGCATGGATGTGGATAGGTTGGGGCAGATTTTTCAGCGCGGTCTACAAGCGTCGGATCTCTGTCACGTTGCCAGCGTGAGCGGCTTGATGCGTCTGTTCTTTGAAGGTGTGGTGCCCCATTTGGCGGCGCAGTTCAACGTTCGGGATGGTGAAGATGAACATCAGGTAAAACAGAGTACGATTCAACCACGCATCTATTTGATGTATGCTGGCGGTGATGATCTCTTTGTGGTGGGTGGCTGGTCTGACCTGCCCCATTTGGCTCTGGCGATACAGCAGAAATTCCAAGAGTTTGCCTGTCAAAATCCCCAAGTGACGATTAGCGGAGGAATCTCCATCGCACCATCGGTAAAATATCCACTCTATCAGGCAGCCAGAGATGCTGGATCTGCCGAAGAGGCGGCCAAGGATAGTGGTCGCAATGCGATCAACTTTTTGAGGGAGACCGTATCGTGGGGGACGCATTTTGATCAAGTTGTGGCGCGCGTCGAGCGCCTGAAAGAGTGGGTGCGCTGGCGGCAGAACCCACAAGGCAAGCTGCCCAGAGGGTTTATCTCTACCTTACGTTCGATTGAGGCAGAGTGGCGAACGTGGAGAATGCAGGAGGACAGACCAGATGGAAAGCCAGGACGCTATCTACATCAGAGCGACCTCTTTATCGGCCCCTGGATGTGGCACATGATCTATTTGCTCAATCGTCATGCCGAGCGGACGGACGATTGCGAAATTCGTGACTATGTCAAAGACTACTGTAGGAGTATTGTGGGAGGAGAGATTCGCCGTCTTGGGCTGACTGCGAGATGGATTGAATTTCTGACTAGAGCAGAGGAGGCGTAATCATGTTCCGCTGGCCTTATGAATCCAATATAATCAGCTAAACGAATCGCGAGATGAAGTGAACAGGAGGCTGCATATGCACTTCTCGAAAAAAGATGCAACTGAAATAATCATTGATGGAAATGTCTCTCATTTGGTCTCTGTTGCAAAACCTGCGGGAACCAAATTGAAGGAGGAAAAATTGAGTACAGGTCAAATTCGTACGATATTTGGTGAAGTACGTCAGATCGAAATGAAATGGCCTGTATTCAAAGCAGATTGGACAACCGCTTAGGCGAATAGAGCTCAAGATGCATATCGCCAGACTGTCCTTTTGCGTCCGAAACTCGCTTATCAGGCCGAAAGGGAACGAGAGGATGGGGTGAAAGGGCTGAAAAGGATTCTGGATCCCTGCCTTGAACTGATTCAAGACGCCACCAACTCGGAGCAGCGTAAACTTTACTTTGATCGTTTTGTGGATTTCTTCGAAGCCATTCTTGCTTATCATAAAGCTGCTGGCGGTAAATAGGCGGCTAATATTACCGGAGTAAATCTAATGACAGAGAAATCATTTCAACTCTATGGCTGGGTAATTGTCCGCGGCGAAATTGAAGCAAAGACCGGATTGCGTGTAGGGGGCAGTGCTGGCGCATTAGCCATTGGCGGCGTGGACCTACCGGTTATTCGAAATAGTCTAAACCAGCATCCCTATATCCCTGGATCCAGTCTGAAGGGCAAGATGCGCTCATTAGCGGAAAAGGTCACTGGTACGCCCCAAAATCAGGACATTGGTACGATTCGCATTCATACGGCCAAGGATCGTGCTGAGTATGATCAGTTCTGGGTGAATCCGCTCTTTGGAGTTCCAAGCGAGGTAGATTTTGTGATCGATGCACCGACGCGTCTCGTGGCGCGCGACGTGGCGCTGACGAAAGAGAGTGCTGATGAGCTAGATCGGGCGCGTACAGAACTGCCCTATAGCGAAATGAAGACCGAGGTCGCCATTGATCGCATTACCAGCGCCGCGGTTCCCCGACAAGTGGAGCGTGTCCCGGCTGGTGCCATCTTTGGACCAATGGAATTTGTGCTCAACATTTACCAGCCTGATGATCTGATCTTATTCGACCATCTCATTACCTGTCTTCTGCTGGTGGAGGATGACTATATCGGGGGGCATGGTAGTCGCGGGAGCGGCAAAGTGGCATTTAATCATTTAGACGTGATCTGTCGGCGTACAGACAATTATACCCAGGAGGCTGGCTCATGGGGGCCTTATGTTCGGTTATCAGATTTGATTCAGACCAATCAAGATGGGGCGCTACGTGAAGAAATTGAGCGTAGACTCCAGTTGCTGACAAATGGGAGCACAACATGAGTACGCGGGCATTTCGCTTGGCCATGCGTGCGCCGCTACACATCGGTGAAGCAGGCATTGGATTAGAGGAATCACTCCCCTTTGTTCCCAGCGACACCATTTTCTCTGCACTCGTGATTACCTGGTTGGAAATGGGGGAAAGAGATGCTGTGAATGAGCTGGAAACTATCTTTGCCGACACACCGGCTTTCTTCCTGTCATCTACAATGCCATACGTGGGAGACATTCGTCTTTTGCCCAGGCCAATGCTGATGACGCCGATGGAAGGTTCCACTTTGAAAGCAGATGAGTTGAACGATGACGCTCCGCCGACTGTAAAAAAGTTACGCCGCGTGCGTTGGGTCTCTGAAGCCATATTTGCTCAGCTGATCGACAGTATTTCACCGAGCGCTCTCTATGAGCTATGGCAGAACGCGACGGCGATTCAGGACGGTGCGGTCTGGGTGACGCAAGAAGAATGCCAACAGATCCGTGAGAGGTTGGTGGTGCCGACACGGTTACATGATGAAGAAATCACCATCTGGTCGATCAGCCAATCGCCCAAAGTCAGCATCGATCGTATCAACAATCGAAGCAATCTCTATCATGTCGGCTCTGTGCGTTTTGCGCCTCACTGTGGCTTGTGGGTCATTGTACAGGGGGATGCTGCGTGGCTGACGCGCATCGAGTCGGCCTTGCAATTGTTGGCCGATAGTGGAATCGGCGGGAGACGTTCGCGCGGCAATGGGGTCTTTGACTTACATCAAGAAGATGCGTGGCAACAGTTGCCCGAAGCGGAGGGTGATTATTGGTTGTTGCTCGGTCGTTTGGCACCTACTGTCGATCAGATGGATCTGTTGCGCAGGCCTGGGAGCAGCTATCATTTGGTGCGCATTGGCGGCTGGAATGGAACGCCGGGTGATGCACCCTTTGTGCGGCGCAAAGTGCGTATGCTAAGTGAAGGGTCGATCATTGGTAAGAGCGACCGTCCACCTGGTTCGCTGGTCGATCTGAAACCGACAACAGGCGTCCAGATTGACCATCCTGTCCTGCGCTATGGCTATGGACTAAGCCTCAATGTCAACATTCCAACTGAACATCTGAACCGGGAGGTGGTGGCATGACCCTGAAGACCATCTTCGACGTGACGATGAGCCTGCTCACTCCTGTGCATATCGGCAGTGGGAAGGAGCTGCTCCACGAGTATGATTATGTGATTCATGGTGGTAAGACGTGGGTAATGGACTCTGATGCATTTTTGGAGGCGATCTATTGGCGGGATGGCAATCCCGATGAACGGATTTTGGGTCGTCCGGCATCCGAGCTTCTGGAGCGGGCTGATTTTCATGAGCAGAGCGATTATTTTCGATATATTGTGGCCGGACGACCCCGGTCGCAACAACCGGGCGCGGCTCTAGTTGAACAGTACAAGGATATTCACGATCGACCCTATTTGCCGGGAACGAGCATCAAGGGTGCTCTGCGCACCGTTTTAGCTTGGCATGGTTTTCAAGAGACAGGTCAGCTTCTCTCTGTCCGCGAGTTGCGGGGCAATCGTTCTTGGGCAGGGCAATCGATTGAGCGCGAACTCTTTGGACAGGATCCAAATCACGACCTGTTACGTGGGCTTCAGGTTGCAGATTCTGACGTCCAATCGAGTGACCGTCTCCAGATCGTCAATGCGCAGGTTGTGACAGGCAGCGAAAAGATGGGGGCACCAATCGAAATGGAGGCCATTCGAAGCGATACAGTGTTCACAACCACATTTACAATCGATCGCTATCTACAGCGTGCAGAGGTTCAATCTAAACTTCAGTTCGGGCAGCGCCGGAAATGGCTAACAGAATTGCCGCAAATTGCCCAGCGCCATACGCTCGAACGGGTACGAGAGGAGCGTGACTGGTACCAGCGACGCAAATATGGACAAGTAGCAGGGTTTTACCAGCAATTGGTCACAATCCTGGAGCGTCAACGGCTTTCGTCTGATCAATTCTTGATGCAAATTGGTTGGGGTGGAGGCTGGCCGAGCAAAACTATTGGTGCGCCTCTCCAACGAGATCGAGAACAGTGGGAGCGCTTGTTGGGGCATAAACGTCTGAGTCCTGCACGGATGCGTCGGCGGCAGGGTGACGAATTCCCCAAGAGCCGACGTGCAATTGTTGCACAGGGGCAACCCGTTGCGCCATTGGGCTGGTGTCTCATTGAGATAAAGCAGCGGAAGTAACTGTTTAGACTTGTGACGAAAAATCCGGGGATTTTGCGCGTTGAACTGTATTCTCTTATCCATGAGTTATATTTGTGTCGAATTCACTTCCACCGTAGAGAAAATCTCCGGCATTTAGATGTACATAGTTACCACCGAAAACAGAAAGGACCACCATCAATGACCATTCTCGCTCTCTGTAACGTGGGGCTACGCGATCTCCAGTTGAACGAGCAGAAGGTAGAGCCTGCGCGACTGCGTGGCCAGGAGCTGTGGGAGCGCTATGATGAGCAGGTCGCGACGGCTCTCTCATTTCCAATTCTGGAGCCAAGTGTGCACTACATTTTGGGCCAGCATGATCAGGGCATCGACCGTTTGGTGCTCTTTGGCACGGATCAACCACCCGATGATCCGACGCAACATGCGAGAGATACACTCTATTTTGCCAAATTGGTGGCAAAGCGGCTCCCCGATCTCTTTGCCGAGAAGTTAGACCAGGTTGAGGCGACAACGATTGAGCAGATCAATCCGGCGCTCTATGATGAGATGTTTGAGACGTTTGATGGGCGATTGTGTGGACTCTGTCATGACGAGGTCGAGTTTTGTTATGTGATTGTCTGGGCAGGTTCAGAACAAGGGATGAGTTAGGTTTACAAAATTGAAATGGGCACGTTAAAAAGAGAATAGGTTAAAGAGCCAGTTGCTGTTGAGGCTGAAGAATGGCATCAAGGGCGTCAGCCAAAGAAGGGACATAGGAATCGGTAGCCAGTTCTAAGGGTGAGTGACCGGAGCGTTTGCCACGTGAGAAGGTGCGATGATTCCAAAGAGCTGTAAAGAGCGGCCAACCAATCGGGCAAAGAGCGATGGATTGCAAGAAAGGGCCTGAGGCAGATGGAAGCGATCAGTGCATCATAGGCTGCAATGGTTCAATGGGAAGTTGATGGTCATGGCGATAAGTCCAGAGGTGTGTGATGAAGGCTTCGTACTCAGGTGAGAGGTTCTGGCGGAGGAGCCAGGGATAGTTCCAGGCGACGGAGGAGCCAGCAATGTAGGTAGATTCTGCTGCAGTTGGGTGGCAAAGTGTGCAATTTCATCGCGGTTCATCTCCATCATAAGTTGGGTGGCAGCCAGAATGGTTTGTTGCGCGGCATCTGTGTTGACAAGCTGCCCGGTCGGTGAAATCGGCTCCAGTGCCTGACGGACCGTTCGGAGAAGCCATGTCCAGTTCTCGTGCAAGTCAACTGCTGTCAGCACCGTTTGGTCGGCAACCTCGAGAGTCACTGTGCATTTGCGTGGTCGCCCAGGGCGACGTGCAGGCAGTCTGCTCGTCCAACTCTTGCCAAGCTACGTCACGGTCGGTCATGGCCTGGTCCATTTCTCTCTCCAGACGTTGGGTGATTTTGGTGCCATTCTGCATTTGGTGAAAGAGGTCATAGGAGTGTGGCGCATTCATCCCCGCTGCCTTGGCTCCTGCCTGAATGCCCAAAGCCCCATCGGTCACCAAGTCATCAAAGGTGATGCCTCGCTCGAGCAATTCGAGAAACTTCAACCCCCCATGTTGTTTCATCTCGGGCATCGGCTGCTGAGATATTCAACAGCGCAAACGATGCTCCGTCCACCACCGTCAGGCACGGTTGGTCGCCACAGAAAATTTCATCCGCTTCCCCCAACACCGGCAGCGTCGGCACCATGCTCTCATTGTACGCCGATGCCAGTTCTCCAACTTCCGCCAGCGTCCCTTGGATGAATCCCACCGACCGCTCCACACCTAGCAGCAACCCCAACCCCCTTTGGATATCTCGTACGCTTCCTCGCAGCATCGGCAACACCGTTATGGTTCGTCGGATGAACGTCTCATCCACTTCGATCACATGGCTTTTCGGCTGCGGTCCTGGACTCACTGGCGACAAGATCGCTTTCAGCGCCGCTTCACCGCTCTCTCTCAACTTATAGAGCCACGTTCGAGACACATTGTACGCCGTTGACAGTTCGCTCACTCTCCCCCACTCTCGATTCGGGTTGAGCATTTCCAACGCAAGATCGATTCGGGTTGACAATGATAGGGGGTCTGTTCGATACTCTGACATTTAGAGGCTCCTTTTTGGCTATTTTGGTCTGAACACCCTTATTTTGCCTGAACAGGAGCCTCTTTCTCTAACCTATTCTCTTGTTAACGTACTCTCTTCTTTGTCAACCTATTTCTGAACCAGCCCGATTGTCTGTGGTGGAACGCCTGCGGCGAATACAGCGCTGATGTTACAGGGGGTGCGCCACTTTGGGGAACGGTTGCGGGTGGTCTATACGCCGCATGGAGGCTACACCCAAGAGTTGCGAGCGGGCGGACAGATCTCCGTGGCTTTCCAGGAAGCGGCTCTGGTAAAACATCTGGAACGGCTGGATTTCGCCAATGCAGAGCCACTGTTGGCGGAGCTGGACGTGCAGCCGGGAGTGGAGCAGTTGGCGGCTTATGCCGCGGCTCGTCTAAATTTCGACTTTGCTTCAGCACAGGGACATTTGCAAGGTGCGCTACGGGATGGTGACCGTCCGGTACGGCATTTTGTGAAGAGAAACCGAGCGCTCTTGACGCTGGAAACGCTCACCAAGATTCAGGATGAACCGCTCCGGCCCGACCGCTTGCTGCAACTCTTGGGCGAGCTCTACTGGAATGCGTCAATTACCTATGAACATCGCCGTTATGCCGACTTTTTGGGGCGCGTCTATCGCTTTCAGGAGGCTGTGCTGCGCTATCTGGTCGAAGTTATTTTTGATCTCTCGACCGATCTGCATCCGGCACAATACGAAGAAACGATTACCGCCTGGACAAGCACTATCCAGGCCAATGCTTCTCTGCTGGACTATTTGGAGACGCAGGAAAATGAGAAGAAGCCGCTGAATTGGCGCGAGATCAACCGGCCAACGTTTCAGCGACTTGTAAGCTATGCCATCAAGCAAGAAGGAAAGAACGCGTATGGTGCGGGGTTATTGGCGGTCAAAAAGCTGCCTCTGGACAAATACAAGGCCTTATTCGATCGTCTAAATGGACTTGAGCGGCTGGTTGCCCTGCGCCACCGCACGATCATCGGCCACGATTTCCAAGGTGTGTCCAAGGAATTGCTTGATGAAAACATTCAGTTGGCAAAGAACGAACAGTCGTCCGTTGACCGTTTGATGCGCATTCTGCTGATCCTGGGAGTTGATGTCAGGCAAAATCCCTATGAACTGGTGGCGGAGCTGATTTTGTCGCGATTGCGGTGAGTGGATGATCCGGTAAACGTAGGCGCTGCTTAAAGCTGCGCAATCTTGGGCTGTACGACCAACTTCGTGTGCTGTTTTATTACATCGACACCTCTACAATTTACTTACATCGCCACCTCTGGAGGGCACGTGGCTCTCCTGTATCGGCGCAAAAAGGTGGACACGATGTAGGTAAACAGCTCAGGTGTCGATGTAAGTAAATAATACAACTTCGTGCAGTTGCAAGCCGCACCTACGGATATACCGAATGAATCATTGCACCCCATCATTCGGTCGCGGTGCCTTCAAGGAGAGTGAATATATGCCGAGATTAATCACACGTCTACACCATCATCGAAATATTGTTTGGGTCGTGCTCACGGTCCTTTTGATTCCGATTTTGCAAAATTTAGGAGCGGCTTGGCTCCAGACCTCTTTTCTGGGCGCCTTTTTCAGTTCCTCTCATTGGGTGTGCTGATTGCTGTTCTGCTTTGATTGCTCATCCTGGCTTTGAGTCGTGAACGACCTCAAGTGTTGATTCCGGAGGAGCGGCGTCCGACGCGTTACGCAGGATTGATGACGTTGGTCAGTCATCCGCCAATCGATGGCAAGAAACAACCACCCTATGAGGCTGTGCTCTTGTATCATTTGGCGGACGGCGAGACAAATGGTGCGTCCCTGCACGTCTGTTGGTTAATTGCATCGGCGGGGGAGAAGGGCACGGTTTCCGAAGCGCTGCGCATCCGCGAGCTCTATGGAACCCGCTGTCGTATTCTCATTAAGGAGTTGCGCGATGTGTTTGATGTACAAGAAGCATTACCGCGTGGTGGAGGAGATCTACCAGGAGGCCGCACGCGATCCAGAGATTGGGCTAGAGCCAGAGCAGATAATTGACGATTTTACAGGCGGCACGACGCCCATGTCGGTGGGGATAGCGCTGGCATGTCAGGCGCGTGGACCAATGCAGTATACCTATGGGGGGACCAGACTGGCTGCGTCAATGCCAATTTTGGTGGATTTTTGGTAGAGGGAACGCGGGTTTTGCGCGGATTCAATCTGTCCAAATCCGTTTGATCTGCGTCATCCGCATTCTATATAATCGAGCGAGTCTGGAAAGCTCTATTGTGGCGGAGTCGCTCGATTTTTGCGAGGTGATTTGAGGCCGATGGAGTGAATTTTTGCTTCTGGATTGTGCCTGATTCGTCGATGAGAGTCAACCATTGGGAGTACGTTTGCCGATAGATTTCTGGCAGTAGAAGCATTGTGACAAAGAGAAGAATGCCTTCGGGGTGCTGAAACTCAACAGGCAAATGCGATAGCCAATACCTATGCGGTATCAGCAGTGCATGACAAAGAGAGGAATGCCCCTCAGGTAGCTGAGACACGTGGCCCGTTACGGTAACTGTGGTGCTGTGAGGATCATTTGACTCTGGTGACAAAGAGAGGAATGCCCTCCGGGGTGTTGAGCCCCTCCTTCGTCAAAGTAGATTGCCAGCTTGGCGGCCTATGGAATGCCCTTCGGGGTGCTGAAACACGGAACTGCTTTGCCTGACGTCACAGTTTATAGGGGTGCCAACCGTGACAATGAATGGAATGCCCTTCGGGATGCTGAAACGTGTTGACCTCGGTGATGAATATTGGCCAACTTTCTTCCTGATATTTGGTCGCTAGTGACAAAGTATGGAATGCCCTTCGGGGTGCTGAAACGCTTCAAGGCCACCCTTCTCAAAATACCGCTAGGCACCTTCGTGACAAAATATGGAATGCCCTTCGGGGTGCTGAAACCCACTTTCACGGCGATAGTCGTAGTCGCCCCAGATGAAGCGACAAAGTATGGAATGCCTTTCGGGGTGCTAAGCCTGTTGGAACAGTTTTCACCAGGTTGAAACTGTCAGTAGTCGTATAGAAGTAGCTTGTCGAGTTCATATGAGTGATGCACAGGTCGGATGAGGTGACCAGCACGCAAATCGAGAGACACTTGAAGGAAATCTCGTTTGGACGTGCCGGTCACCCTGTCGTATGCCTGTCAAGCAGGCGTGTGCGGCTCTTGTTGCAGGTTAGATGAAGGTACCTTGCGTCAGTCCACAGACCTAGGGATAGTCTTTGTTCCGAACGTATTCAGACTGCATGTCACCTGGGTCACTCAACTAGTACCACGCAATACGCACCACGCTCAATACACAGAGGTTGTTTTCAGAATGGTCTGCAATGACAAAACAATAAATGCCCTGCGGGGTACTGGAGGTAATAGATGTTGATTGCGATGACCCTAACATTAGTATCGGAAGAGGACGCTTTGCTCCCACGGCATCTGGGCAGGGCCAATTACGCTGAAGTGCTAGCCAGGCTGGGGCAAGCGGATCGGACGTTGGCGGATGAGATTCATGCTGGGTCTGGACCGAAGCCGTTGACTTGCTCGGGGTTGCTGAACGGGGTGTCGAATCGGGACGGGACGGCGATTAAAGCAGGGGAGCCTTATTTTGTGCGGGTCACGGGGTTGACGCAGCCGGTGAGCGAGGTGTTAGCGGGGGTGCTGTTGGAGCAGACGCCAGAGCAGTGGCCGTTGGATGGTCATCCCTTTGCAGTTGTGGACGTGGTCTGCGATGGGGAGAAGAATCCATGGAGCGGACGCGCAATCTATGAAGGATTGGCGGCACAGATGCTGCTCGATGCTGGGCGGGTCGCTCGGATGGTGACGCTACGCTTTGGTAGTCCAACTGCATTCAAGTTGACGCAGGGGATGCATCTGCCGGTGCCGCTGCCAGGGTTGGTCTTCGGTAGTCTGGTGGAGCGTTGGAATGCATTTAGCCAGGTGACAGTGAGCCCGGAGATGCGGCGCTTTGGTGAGGAGATGATCGCCATGAGCAGCTATTCGTTGAGCAGTCGACCTGTAGTGCAGAAGAATGGCTCTTTGCGCATAGGGGGCATGGGCAAGGTGACCTATCGGGCTATGGGGAGCGATTGGTATTGGCTGCGCGTGATGCAGATGCTGGCCGAGTTTGCCAAGTTTGGTGGCGTGGGGATTTTGACGACAGCGGGGATGGGACAGATGCGGCGTGGGTAGGGAGTGACGGGATGATAAGATGACAAGATGATAATCAGTCATCGCGTCGACAAATTGTAGAACAAACAGGCTGTAGAAAGTCCTACGACCATTTACAGCCTGTTTGTTCCATGACACAAACGGGTAGACGATGCTATTTGGACAAAATTAATGACTAAACCCTATTTTGTTGTTGTGGCATACGATAGTTCAAACGACAAGCGGCACACCAAGCTACACTCGTTGTTGAAGGATTGTGGCACGCCGGTTTTATCAGCCTCGTCAGAGCATCTGGGGAACCATCTGTCAGCATCTGTTGCCGTTTGAGTCGAAAATCGAGCGACGATGGAAGCTTTAGTCTCAGTAGATCCAAATTTCAGGTTTAGAGAGAGAATTTGGGCTAATTAGTTGACATAAATACGTATTTGCCAGTCAATACCTAGCATTTACGTAAAATTTAAGCGATTTCTAGATATGAAATTGGCTGTTTTTGGCAACTGAGATCTGAAAAAATGGCCCCAAAATCCCTTCTCTCCCGACTGAAAATAGTCAAAAACGCCAAATTTGGATCTACTGAGTCTACTTGTCCTCGCTCGATTTTTCAGAAATTGTGGAAAATGGTATGCTTGACACCCGTTATTGCGCAATAAAAGCCCAATTTGGTCAGCTTCACGACAGTTTTGTCGGATTGGACCGGATTTTGTGCTGTGACAAAGAGAGGAATGCTCTTCGGAGTGCTGAAACATTTTTATTTCTCCAGGCCCGTCTGTATCACGGATCTCAACTTCTCCGTGACAAAGAGAGGAATGCCCTTCGAGGTGCTGAAACCCACCCGCAACTAGTGGCGCGTCGGCGAAGAAGGTAAAGAATCCTTCATTGTGACAAGGAGAGGAATGCCCTTCGGGGTGCTTGGGGTGTAGGGTAGGTTTGAGGAATAGAATGTGGCGATGCCCGCAAGTCGGGTAGAGCGTGCGTCGCACAGGTCTCCCTGAGGTTGTGAATCCCCGAATCGACAATCCTGTGCGACGCACGCGGGTTGTCGAAACCAGCTCCATCCGTCCTGATCAAGTTGAGGGTTCGAGCCGCGTGCGACGATCATGTATCCGTGAATCGGGATGCTAAAACCTTTCTTGGCGATCGTCGACTTGATCCCATCGTTCCGTTATCTCTGTGACAAAGAGATGCCCGGAAGTCGGGTAGAGCAAGCGTCGCACAGGTCTCCTTGAGGTTGTGAATCCCTGAATCGACAACCCTGAGCGACGCACGCGGGTTGTCGAAACCAGCTCCATTTATCCTGGCCGAGTTGAGGGTTCGAGCCGCTCTGTCTTGGCGGGATTTTCGTTTGTGGGAGATAAAGGAACACAGTGCGACGCTCGCTTTGCCAAATGCCCTTCAAATCGCTTGACCCAGAAATTTGAAATCTGTTAGGAAACCCGATGATGGAACCAGTCACCGAAGGCAGTTTGCTGTGGGAGCCATCCACAACGACCGTCGAACAAGCGCAACTCACGCACTATATGAATTGGTTAGCTGACAACCGCAACCTCTCATTTCAAAGCTATCCGGAACTCTGGCGTTGGTCTGTCGACCAGATTGAGGATTTTTGGGCCAGCCTGTGGGATTATTTTGCATTAAAGGCATCCAAACCAGCAACACAAATTCTAGGCAATCGAGCCATGCCCGGAGCTGAATGGTTTGTCGGCATGGAGCTAAACTGGGCCGAGAATATCTTTGCGAGGATGAGTGATGAGCGTCCAATGTTGCTCTACAAAGCCGAAGACCAACCCTTGGTTGAGATTAGTTGGCAGGAAGTCTACCAACGAGCGAACCGCATGGCTCAAGTATTGCGCGAAGCAGGAATAAAGCCAGGGGATCGAGTTGTGGCCTATATGCCCAACATTCCCGAAACAATCGTGGCTGTTCTTGCCACGACCAGCCTGGGTGCAATTTGGTCTAGCTGTTCGCCCGACTTTGGTACACGCAGCGTCTTAGATCGCTTCACACAAATCGAGCCACGCGTACTCATTGCCGTGAATGGCTACAACTATGGCGGTAAATGCTTTGATCGGTGCAACGTTGTCGCTGAGCTTCAATCGGCGCTCCCCACATTGGAGCAAACAATCCTCGTTCCCCACGCTGATTGTGCCACGAATGGGTTGGTGAACACTGTTCTTTGGGACGATGCGCTGAATGGTGTTACGCCACCGTCTCACATGATTTTTGAACAAGTTTCTTTTAGCCATCCGCTTTGGGTGCTCTACTCTTCTGGCACCACCGGACTTCCGAAACCGATAGTGCATGGTCATGGAGGGATTCTCCTCGAACATTCCAAATCGCTGATTCTTCACAACGACCTCAAACCGAGCGACCACTTTTTTTGGTATTCGAGTACAGGTTGGATGATGTGGAACTACATCTTGGGAAGTCTGCTCAGCGGCTGTACTGCGGTTATCTACAACGGCAGTCCTGGCTATCCCGATATGAATGCGCTTTTTCAATTGGCCCATGAAGCCGGTATCACCTATTTTGGTACTTCTGCCGCATTTATCAGCGCGTGCATCAATGCGGAAATCACGCCCAACCAAGAATTCGACTTGAGCAAAATGCGGGCAGTTGGTTCGACTGGTTCGCCGTTGACGGTCTCTGGTTTTCAGTGGATCTATGAGAACATCAATGAAACATTGGCGCTTGAGTCGTTGAGTGGCGGCACCGATCTCTGTACAGCTTTTGTGGGTGGCTCGCGCATCATGCCCATCTATGCAGGGGAGATTCAAGGAGCTTCGTTGGGCGCCAACGTCCAGTCATTTAATGAAGCGGGCGAGGCGATTCTTGACGAAGTTGGTGAATTGGTGATTACAGAACCCATGCCCTCGATGCCTCTTTTTTTCTGGAACGATCCCGACAACCGGCGCTATCTCGAAAGCTACTTTGAAATGTACCCCGGCGTCTGGCGACATGGGGACTGGATTAAGTTTAACGAACGAGGTGGTTGCGTCATCTATGGACGATCCGATTCGACCATCAACCGGCAGGGCGTACGAATGGGCACCAGCGAGATCTACCAAGCGGTCGAATCTCTCCCAGAGATCTTGGACAGCTTGATTATTGACCTTGAGGCTCTTGGACGCGAGTCGTATATGCCTCTCTTTGTGGTTCTGCGCCACGGGGCAGACTTGAATGAGGGCCTCCTCGAACGATTGAAAACGAAGTTGCGCCAAGACGTCTCACCCCGTCATGTGCCAGACGAAGTTTTTGTCATCGATAAGGTTCCTTACACCCTGAGCGGCAAGAAGATGGAGGTGCCAATCCGCAAGATTTTGCTTGGCCAAGATGTGAACAAAGCCGTAAACCCCGGCGCCATGCGCAATCCTGAGTCGATTGACTACTTTATCGAATTTGCCAGGGGTCTTAAAAACTATAACACTGAGGAATAGACAATCGCTATGCAGACGAACCCAATCACCGGAACACCTTCGCACATCATGGTCGAGCAGCTTGCTGCATCTGGGATCAAGTATCTCTTCTACAACTCTGGCTCACGCGAGGCTCATTTTTTCGACGCGTTGCAAATGCATTCAGATATCCACGGCATCTTAGCGCTGCATGAAGGGAGCGTGGCTTCGATGGCGGGTGGTTATTCACAGATCAATCTCGACCCAGCAGTGATGGTTGTCCATCTCGGCGCAGGGTTGGCTCAATGTCTGGGGCAATTCATCAATGTCTGGTGGGGCAGTCTGCCCGTCGTTGTCATTACATTTGCTGGCGATACAGGTAGCTTTGGGGATCGGATCAATCTCGATCTCAGCCACAGCTTTGGCCCGACATCGATTGCCGCCCCCTTTACCAAAGCCAACTGGACGATCATCGAACCTGAAGGATTGCCCCAAGCCATCCACCGCGCCATTCAGGTCGCCAAGACGCCGCCAGTTGGACCAGTACATCTAGCAGTCTATGACCGACTCCTCGGCACCCAGCAAATGACGAGCAACATCATTACAGATGACGTTCCCGACCTGCGTGTCGGATATCCCGCCGATAGTGATGTGGAAGAGTTCGCTCAGGCACTTCAAAATGCAAAACGTCCATTGTTGTATGTAGGTGATGGAGTCTGGAAAAGCGGTGCCCAAGCTCAAGTTGCAACCCTGGCCGAGCGCTTTGGCTTGCCCGTTGTTGCGGCATTTGGCGAGCGCCGCAGTCTGTCCGAGAAACATCCTCTCCATTGTGGTCGGATCGATCAGGCCGCGGCGGTGTTGAATCCGGATCTTGTTCTTTGCATTGGTGTGCGACATGGTGGCCGTGGTCAAGCGAGTGATTTTAGTGTCTTCTCATCTGCACAGCGCACGCTGGCGATTGGGACAGATGTTGAACATCTGAAAAATATGGTGGGCCTGGATCATGCCATCCTGGCCGATGAAAAGCGCACTGTGGAACGACTGAATGCTTGGATCGGTGCTGAACCGGACCGAGAAAGACGCTATGTTGAACGTCGAACTTGGGCCCAGGAACAGGCCGCCACCTTCCGTGCACGACGCGTCGCTGCAGCCCAGTCTGTTGCAGCACAATCCGACACTGTTCGTCCGTGGGTGCTGGCAGACCATCTGGATCGCACATTAGAGAGTCGCGGCGGTGGGGTTATCACAGTTGAGCAATTTGCGCTGTCCTTGGATAGTGTCGGAACAGTCGGCAGCAATAGTCGCAATCTCTACGTGCAAGCTGCAGGAGCGTCAGAGGGGTATGCCGTTGGTGCCACTGTTGGTGCCAAATTGGCCGCACCAGATCGACCGGTTGTTGGCTTGGTGGGAGATGGTTCATTTTGTTACGCTGACTCTGGTGTATGGACGGCGACGCATCACAACATCCCCGTTCTTTATGTCATTCCCAACAATGGTGCTTACGGTATTGTCGCCAACTCTTTCCACCGCGCCGAGGGCAATATGGCGCGCACAGGTGACTATGCAGGTGTGACGCTGAGCAATATCAATCCGGTCAAGATCGCAGAAGGCTTTGGCCTCGAAGCAATGCATGTTCAGGATGAATCCAAACTAGAAGAAGCGTTCGTTCTCGGCTTGAACGTCGTCGAAAATGAGGGGCGTCCATTCTTGCTCAATGTGCAATTGCCACTCGGTTTGCCCGATGGAGGACGCTCTGCAAAGGAATATCGTTTCGACGAGTCGTATAAAAAAGCTATCAGCTAATCAGCCGTCAGCTAGGTCGAAGCGACCACTTCGTGTTTGGTTACAGATGCGTAGCATCCACAGCCAGAATCTGGCCATGTTTCGTGGCTGATTTTTATACTTTCCTATACTAGGTTCTGTTGACATTTAGAGTGCGCCCTCAGAGAGTTGGTCGCGTTGAGCGATACTTTCTCTCGAGAGGGCTGTCAAATGTCAACGATTCCTAGAACAAATAACTTGTGGTTCTTTCGGATCACAGGGGGATGACAACCTACGAGCGGGCTCTTTTCTGTCAACCCTTGAGATCCTGTTGAGCCCAGCTGGTTTATTCCACATCACAAACGAAGGACAGGAACTATGAGTAGCACAGTACCAAAACAGCAGCTAAAAATGCTTTGGCCGGAGCATTTACTGAACTCTCCACCGGAGGTGCATGTTCCGGCAGGGTACACGCTGCGCACCCATCAACCTGGAGATGAACCAGGGTTTTACAAGGTAATGGATCTGGCTGGTTTCAAGGATTGGGATGATGGTGTCTTGCGTCCCTGGTTGTCAAAAATCCTGCCTGATGGTTGGTTTTTGATCATCCATCAGAAGAGTGAGGAAATTGTGGCAACCGCCATGGCAAATCATAACCCCAAGGATCTGCACCCCTTTGCTGGCGAATTGGGCTGGGTGGCGGCGAACCCCGATCATGGCGGGAAAGGATTGGGCATGGCTGTCTGCGCGTCAGTCGTACGACGCCTCCTAAAGGGTGGCTATCGACACTTCTATCTCAATACTGACGATTGGCGCCTACCTGCCATCAAAACCTATCTCAAGCTGGGCTGGGTGCCGTTTCTTTATGAACCAGATATGGAAGAGCGGTGGCGTGATGTTTGTCGGCAACTCGACTGGGAATTTATGCCAGAGGAGTGGCCTCAAATAGCAAAAGAATCTATATAAATAAGACACAAAACGCTCATCTCCCAAACAACCAGCCCAGTAAACGTGTGGTTGAGCCAAACATTGTTGTCCAAATTTGCAAATAGATGAGCCAATAACAAAGGTCAAACTTTCATGAATACACGTACCGGAAATTATCCCATCGGCTTTCGCATGCGCGGCTGGACCAGCAAAGCTCCCTTTGAAAATGTCGTTTCCTGGACCAAAGAGAGCGGTCTTGGTGGCCTAGATATGGGTAGTGATGCAGATAAGGTGGGACAGCAAGTGCTCGATGCGGGGCTCTGGATCGGAACGGCCGATCTGCTCAATGGACGCAATTTGATTGCAGCAGATAAATCGACTCGTGCAGCTGCCGTAGCGGAAAACCAAGCCTACTTTCGCAACTGTGCCAAGCTTGGCCCCATGACCTACTTTGTTACGATGATTCCAGAAAATCCGGCGCTGCCGAGGGCCGAAAATTTTGACTATATCGTCGAAAGCTTCAGCAAACTGGCCCCTATTCTCGAGGAAGTTGATGCGCGCATCGCCATCGAAGGCTGGCCGGGGCCAGGCGCCTTGTGCTGCACGCCTGAAACCTACCGCGCCTTCTTTGAGGCAGTTCCTTCCAAAGCCATGGGCGTCAACTATGACCCATCCCATCTGCTGCGCATGGGCATCGACCCCATCCGTTTCCTATATGAATTTGTCGATCGGGTCTATCACGTCCACGGCAAGGATACAGAGATTTTGGCTGACAACGTCTATGAATATGGTCTGGAACAACCCGGCACCTTTGCCAAAGCGGTACCCTTTGGTGGGTTTGCCTGGCGCTACTGCATTCCCGGTCATGGGTTAACGCCGTGGGTCAAGGTCTTTCAGGTTTTGGCTGAGAGTGGATATAGTGGGCGTGTCTCGATCGAGTTGGAAGACGCCAATTTCAATGATGGTGGCCCAGAGGAGAAGGCCGGTATCCTCCATGCAGCCAGATATCTGGAGGGGTGTTAAGATGCAAACAGCGCTCGAACTTGATATTCGCCAGGAATATGATGAAAAGGGCTATGTGATCGTGCGCAACGCCATCGATGCCGACCTGGCGCAGGAGATGGTGGACCACATTCACTGGTTGGGCAAAAAACATCCTGATGTTCGACCCGAAGCGCTCCATCATCACTTGTTGGTTGACGATCCATTTTTGCACCGAGTGGCAGGCGATGACCGCTTGCTGGATATAGCCGAGCAGTTCATCGGTCCAGCAATCGTTCTGTTTGGTGCCCACTACATTGCCAAGAGACCACATACGGGGCAAGCTGTCGGCTGGCATCAGGATGGTTCCTATTGGCCCTTAGAGCCAATGGAAGTGACCACACTCTGGGTGGCTGGCACCGATTCGACAGTTGAAAATGGCTGTATGCGCGTCATCCCTGGCACACAGAATAATCGGTTGCTCACGCGCAAAGATATGATCCAGATGGATAGAGGGGACTATGTACTCGATCTGGGGATTCACCCCCATGAAATAGATGAATCTGCCGCTGTCGATATAGAGTTACGAGCAGGAGATATTTCAATTCACAACCCGTCGATCATTCATGGCTCGAATGCCAACAGGTCAGATCGATGGCGAGTCGGCTTAACCTTACGCTATGTGCCACCAACAACTTGGGTCAAGAAAGAAGACCATAAAAATGTATTGTTTCGGGGCGAAGCTGTACCGCATGTTCAGAATGTCTATGTCGAACGACCACGCTTTGTGGAAGGTGAGCATATGCCGTTTCGTGGCAGTGATCGCTGGAATGAGTAAACAAATGTGGACGATTTCAATTCTGGCGTTGATGATGATTGCATTGCAATGCAATGAATGTAACGGGTATTTTGGGGATTCGTGGCTGAAATCGATACAATGGTCGAGTCTATTGAGATAACGATTTGCATTTCCATGCCAGGTGTGACATGTCCAAACGATTACCAACTACGACATCCAGCTTCCGCGACATCATTGAGGGCGACTATCTATATGTTGATAAGACAAAGTATATTTATGATTTGGTACATCTGCCTAAAGGAGCCTGGTTTTTGTCGCGACCACGTCGTTTTGGGAAGAGTCTGTTCATCTCGACTTTGGAAGAATTATTTCAAGGGAATCGTGAGCTTTTTCAGGGGCTGTGGATCGATAACAGCGATTATCATTGGGAAGCCAACGCCGTCATTCGCCTTGATTTTAGTCTTTACCCATCATCCACTGCGGAAGAACTACAGAGTAACATTAAACGCTATTTAGCGTTTGATGCCCAACGGCATGGGGTCTCATTACAAGATGGGCCTCATTATGCTCAATTTGGCGATTTGATCTTGGCTTTATCCGTGGAGAAGCAGGTCATCATCCTAATTGACGAATATGACAAACCTCTCATCGACAATCTAGATAATTTGCCTGAGGCGCAAAAGATACTATCTACGCTCAAAGGCTTCTACGGCGTGATCAAAGCATTGGATCGCTATATTCGTATGTCGTTCATTACGGGTATCAGTAAATTTAGCAAAGTAGGTGTCTTTTCCGATCTGAACAATCTGACAGACCTGACGCTGAATACTGCCTTTGCGACAGCTTTGGGACTGACAGAGACGGAAATTCGCCAAAATCTATCCCAAAACATCACGCTCTTTGCCGAAAAGGAAGATATTACAGAAGATACTTTTATTGAGCAGATGCATCATTGGTATAATGGCTTCTGCTTTGCGCCTGAAGCAGAGAATGTCTACAATCCGTTTTCGACTCTGCACCTTTTTTATAACCAACGCTTCTCCAATTACTGGTTTGAGAGTGGTAGCCCATCCTTCTTAATCAAGCTGATTCGTGAAGGCAATTTTGATCTGGAAGAACTGAGCAATCTAGAGTTAAGCGAACTGGCTTTTAGTACTTACGAAATCGACAAGCTTTCCATCATTCCATTGCTCTTTCAAACTGGTTATCTGACAATTAAAGCATACTATCCAGATTCGCAAGGCTATCAACTTGGCTACCCCAACTTTGAAGTTGAAAATGCCTTTATGGTCTATCTCCTCGATGCCTTTAGCAACACGCAACAAGGATTGAGTGATGCCCATTTGCGGCGACTAATCGATGCCCTCCGAAATCATGATCTCGCACTCTTCTTCAAGCTCATTGGTCTGCGCATCAGCGCCGAAGTCAAGACCAACGATGGACGCATTGATTCAGTCGTTGAGTTGGATGATCGTATCTATCTCTTTGAATTTAAGCTAGATAAGAGCGCCCAGATCGCACTCGATCAGATGGATGATCATGCATATTATCAAAAGTATCAGCTGCATGGGAAGCCGATCGCGTGTGTTGGGGTGAACTTTGATACCCAAACGCGAACTGTAGATGATTGGAAGTCGACAGAATTCGAACATCTGTAAAGCTAGAGGAGCTATGACTACACAATTTGATCCGATCACCCTAGAAATCATCCAGAACTCTCTCCAAGCCACAGCCGACGAAATGTTCGGTGCCATGCGACGCACGGCCATGAGTGCGATCATCTATGAAGTGCTCGATATGGGCACGGGCATCACCGACCGCAATGGCGAGATGGCTAGCTCCGGGGCGGGGATTCCTGCCTTTATTGGCGTGCTAGACAAAACAGTCAAGAAGATCATCGAGAAATTTGATCAGCCGGGCGATATCGAGCCTGGTGATATCTTTATCACCAATGATCCCTACAATGGTGGGGTGACACACCTCAACGATATGGTCTTGACGATGCCTGTTTTTACCCAAAATGAGGCGGGCGAAGACGAACTCGTGGCATGGACAGCCAACATTGCGCACTGGAATGATGTTGGTGGGATGGTGCCGGGCAGCATGTCGACCGACGCCACCGAGATCTTCCAGGAAGGCATGATTATGCCTGGGGTTAAGCTCATCTCACGTGGTGAGCCGCTGCAAGGGATCTTCGATATTCTGACCGCCAACTGCCGCATGCCCGACTTTCTCACTGGCGATCTTTGGGCTGGAATCGCAGCCGTTCGGATTGGGGAACGACGCATTCTGGAAATCGTCGACAAATATGGTAAGGATGTTTTTCTTACCGCACTCGATTCCTATATGGACTATGGTGAGCAAGTGAGTTTGCGTGGCATTCGCAATCTGCCCAACGGCGTTTATTCGCTGGAGGAGAAGCAGGACACCGGCATCTTTTACAATGTCACCATCAAAATTACCGACGACGAATTTGTCATTGACTTGCGCAACAACCCCGATCAAGATCCGGGACCATTCAACATGAGCGCCGACGATTCCATCGTTTCGTGTCAGATGGCCTTTTCAAGAACATCACTGCACCAGAAAAAAGTGCCAATGGCGGCACCTTTCGCCCCCTAAAAGTACTCTTGCGTGAAGGTAGCGTCTTCAACCCAACCTATCCAGCTGCCATGGGCATCTACTACGAGTTGACGGTACGTCTGCACGATCTGATCCTGCGCTGCTTAGCACCCCACATGCCCGACCGTATCCCTGCAGGTAGCTTCTCGTCGGTCTGCGGCACGCTCTTTGGCGGTACACATCCAGATACCGGGCGCGCCTATGCCGTCATCGAGCCAGAGCTGGGCGGCTGGGGCGGATCAGCGCGTAAGGATGGCAACGCAGGACAGTTCTGTGGGCTGCACGGTGAAACCTACAACTGTCCTGCGGAAGTAGCTGAGTCTCGCTATGGCGTAACCGTCGACTACCTGAGTTTCCACGACGAGGATGGTGGCGCGGGACTCTATCGCGGTGGCAAAGGGGTGCGCATCGACTACCGCATCCGCTCCGACAATGCTTGGCTCACGGCAGCCTACACCCGTTCTGATGAACCGCCTTGGCCGTTGGAAGGGGGCCAGTTCGGTTCGCCCAATCACTTCATTATTCGGCGTGCCAACGGCGAAACGGAGCGCCATTCAGTTGTCAGTGGGCTAACGCTCAACGCCGACGATGTGATCCAGGTCATGACAGCCACAGGCGCCGGATGGGGCGATCCAAAAGAGCGGGAGCGGGCGTTGGTCGAAGCAGATCTGAAGAATGGTTATATTACGGAGGAGCAGGCAAAGCGTGATTATGGGTTTGAGATGGGCGAATAGGTAGCTCAATCATCGACGGCCGCTGATTGTCATGATAGAGTCGGGGTGGTTCATTTTAGCTGGATAGATAGGTTTACACTTTTAGAAACAGAAAGAACGTTTATATTCTCTGATTTCGCCGGTTCTCAGAGAGAAAACGGTCTCATATAGATTTTTGTCTATATATCAAAAGTGTAAACCTAATTTTGAACCACCCCATAGAGTCTTGCGCAAAAGGGCTCAAAGTATGGAAATACATATTGCGTATCGTAGTTGCTGACGATGAGGCGCAGTCGATGACCAGCCTCTACCTGATACCCAATGGTACGGCACTCGATCTCAACCGAAACATGACAACCTGGCGCAGCGCAGCGTGTGCCATAATGCCCACGTGTGATCAAAATTTCTTCTCCGTGCGGTGATACATCGTACAGCTCTGCGTGAACCTGAAACTCACTCTGATTGGGCAACATAAAGAAAGTGCCTTTGGGAGAACCTAACAGCTCAAATGATTTTTCAAGCCGAGCTCCCTCGAATGAGACCGTTTCGCGAGCCAAAGCCGCAGAGACCCCTGCCATGTCATCATAAATAGCGGTCTGCAAACAATAGGCTGGATCAAGCAAAACATTGTTGACATTGGAAGGATTGCTTGGCCCGACGGGAGGATGATCTTTGAGCGTACCGTCCACATGAAGATAGAGCGGTTCGAACGTTGATGCTGGTGTTGACTGTGGTGGCGATGCATCAATTTCTACTGCGTCCCAAGTTGGCCGTCGTACATAGGTAATCGCCGGCTCCTCCAAAATCCCGTTTTGTTCATCCTTAAGCCAATAATCGAGCCAACGGTCAACTAGTCCCTGTCGCACCTTCTCAGCCTCTGCCGCATCCTGACCTTCGTGTCCACCACCACCCAGGTAGAGTTTCTTGGGCACGGTTAGCTGCTCGAACATGGCAAGCACTTCGTTGGCAGGCATCCCCATGTCGTGCCAGCCATGAAGGATGAAGGCAGGGCAACGAATCCGTTTGACAAAGAGCCGTGGAGATGTGGGGCGCAACCACTCTCGCAATCGCTCCCACTCTCCGCTAATTGCCCATTGTCGCGCCAAATCCTGTAAACCCGCGCTCATGATGCGCCGACGCATGGTACGTAGAAAGAACCAGCGCGTCAGGCAGCCATTGCGCACAGCAAAGTCAGCCATGTCAGTGCAAATGTTTTCCGGCACTACCGTCGCGACTTGAGCATGATGAGCCGCGGCCATGTAGGCGTGCCATCCCCCCTGCGAACTGCCACAAACTGCCAACTTCTCCGGGTGAACAGGCAGTTCATTCAATATCCAGTCGATCATATCTTGCAGGTCAAAGATCTCCCGTGCACCCAAATGAAAGGTTAGCCCTTCGGACGCACCCTGACCGCGTACACTGTAGCAGACGGCCAAATAGTCACGCTCCGCATATCGCTCGGCACGCGCAAACATTGATTCTTTGCTGGCGTTGTCTCCATGACCGTGGATCAATAAGATGGCCCGCCATCCACTAGCGGGCGTATCACCGGATGGCGTAAAGATGGATGTATCGAGCTGAACTCCGTCATTCATGGGAACCCAGCATTCACGATGATTCATTTTAGTGCTTATCCGAAAAGTTCTGTGACGATGCATTCTCATCCGAGAAGCTGGTCGGACTCGCAACCACTTTTCGGATAGGTTCTTATAGACATAACAAATAGAAATCGCACGACGAGGAAAAGGCGTTCTCTATTACACGCAGTAGACATAATCCTGCACTTCTCAGTCAAAACAGACTCGAGCGTGCCAAATGGTCCGAGATTCTCTACTGCGTCTTTTTTCGCCATTTGAACGCTCTACCTCTGAGAAATCCTACTGCGTGTAATCTCTAACGCCGCCCACTCGCATTCGAGAACGCCTTTCCTTTGGAAAGGTGCGCTCACTCCACATTTGTACGGGTTTTATCTGGTTTGTCTATTAAAACGCGTGTCAAGCATGGTTGTTTAAGCTGCCGAATGAGCAGGCAACTCCGGAATATACTGATACTCTGGCTCCACCTTTTGTCTACGCATGATCGCGATGATCTCTTTCCACGTCTCATACAGGCCATTTGACGAGCGGGGCAAATCATGTTCGATTAGGGCGTGGAGCTTACCCAAGTTATAACAGGGGACAGCGGCATACATGTGATGCTCAATATGAAAGTTCATGTGCCAATAGAGGTGGATAGGACTAAACATAAGGCAGAGAATTGAGGGTTATGTTTAGTCGTGAGCCAAATCACATCATTCTCCTCTGAGAAAGAGCATAAAGCATGTTTTTATGTTTCGAATGGGCGTAAAAAAATAGAGTTCATTGAAAAAGAAGTCAAAAAGGAGAAAAAGTGTGGATGTAAGGGAAAAAGAGGTGCAGGGGCATCTAACCAACTGACGTAGCGTCACTCGGAACAGATGTTCTGTGCGGTTGTCGATTGACCAGTGGTTGCTTCTGGCTCCGGATGCCGTTGTCGGTGCTCTGCTCTGAGGGTGTGCCAAACTTCCCCCGTGCGCCGCCAAGCTAGAAAAATGAAAGCGAATTAGTCAGAGTGAGCAGGAGCGGAGAAGCTACTGGTCAGCGAGAGACGCCTTGTGAGCGTTGACCCGCTGGAGAGCACGCAGATTGAGAAGGATATAAATGAGCGTGTTCTGGTTGGTGATAGAGCGCTGGTTGCGCAGCTTGGGTCGCTCGATGCCAAGTTCTTTGGCAAGCGAGTTGATGCGTTCGGTGGCAGAGCGCTGGTTGTAAAGAGCTTTGTAGGCATCACTCTCGGTCGAGTTGATAGCGAAGGCGAGCGCCTGTGCCAGAGGCAATTTCAGTCTTGCAACCACCTTTGGCCCAGTTGGCATGGGCAATGGGACAGCATTGCCCAGTGGCTTCTGGGTGAAGAAGGGGAGAGGCATATCGTTCAAAGGTGTGAGGAACAAGAGCGTTTTTCTGCTTGAAGTAGGTGCTTTTGAGAGAAAGGGAGGTCCGCCTCACAGAGAGGAGCGCCTTGTTCATCGAAGGTGCGAGTATAGTTGGGCTTGCGCAAAGGAACAGCGGCAAAGCCACCAGCCTGATGAAAGTAGTCGTGAACATAGTAAGCATCAAAAGCGGCATCGAGAGCACCAAAGCGGGGTTTGTGTCCCAGACTCGCTTCGGTGCGTTCCACCAAGGGATGAAAGTAAGTGGCATCGCCTCGATTGAAGGTCTGGGTCATCTCAGCCAGGACAAACTCGCCCCACTCAGGCACTTTGGTGGCGATGAGGCCAGAGGCATAGCCCCAGTAGAATTCACCCGATGGGACGTGACTGGCAGCCATGCCCTCTTGAGTGGGAGTCTGGTCTGAGCCATCATGGGTCTTGGTTTGCTTTGCCTTGGCGTGCTGATTTTTGCGCTCTTTGCAACCCAGCTTGCAATCTGGATCGCCCTTGGGTTGATTCTCTTTGACATAGCGGTCGCTCATGCGATGCTTGGAATTGTTCTCGACCACCCAAGCGATGATGTGCTTGGTATCCAGAGAAATCTCGTCTCCAAAGGTGATGTCTGAGGGCAATGCATCTCGCAGCAAGTGGACTGTGCCAGTGAGCAGAAACTGCAACTGGGCATTCTCCATCTCGCGCAGCACTCGACTGAAATGCTTGGCTGTGCAGAGGCTCACTTCCACATCAAAGCCCCATGAGTATTCATCCGATGGCACCAGGGGAAAGCCCAACAGCCAGACCAACGCTGGATTCTCGCTCAGATACTCCCACAATTTGGGCATCGATGCGATCTCTTTGTTCAACTTCACCAGATAGGCTGCCGCAAAACAGGCTCTTGGCACCGGCTCACTTCCTGGCCATGCTCGATTCTTCGCTCGTTCTGGGAAGTGACTCCACTCCAGTGGTCCCAGCAGTTCGAGTATCGTCATGGCTGCTTTCGATTCTTGCACAAAGCTTGGCAGGAGGCTCTTGTCGCCCCGCCACAGGCTATGCAGGTCTGGACGCTCGAGACTATATGCTTCTTGTTGGTCCTCTGTCTCGTCCAACAATGGTCCCACCACTTGCTTGGCTGCTTCCTCTCTTGGTTCTGTCGGGTTGAGCCAGGGACAGATCGGCGCCAGGTGCGTTCGAATATCTAGATTCCATTGTGGTATCATGATGGTTGCTCCTTTTGGCGGCTCGGGGGATGGTTTTGGCGACTTATACTCTAATGCCAAAGGGAGCTCTTGCCAACCTGTCAAAATGGCTCCCATCTTATGTTCAGTTCCGTTTCAACATTCTCTCTGGAACTCGTTCGTCGATTGGGGGGCCGCTTATCGGAACTTAATATAACTTATGCTCCGTTTCGACCAGTCTTTCGGAACCCTTTCTGCCTTCTCGTTCCGCTCAACCGCACGCATCTTATGTTATGTCCTATCCTCCAATAGAGAAAACGCACAAACGGATTGAGGATGATGGTGCGCGTATTGAGCCGGTAATCGGGCGTTTCATCCTGTAATCCCACATGTTGTGTGTTGTTGCAGAGGTAGAGCAACCAGCCACCATAAAAGGGAGCTAATGTGATCAAAACTGGTATGAGCCAGAGCCCCAAGGCCAGCGAGACAACCGTCAGGATAAGATGACCGATGAGCATAAAACGTGCCCAGCCAAAGAGCTGCCGCCGCAGGTCGGTTGCTTCTGGCGGAAAGAGAATGTGCTCCCACTCTCCTTCTAGTTTGCCACGCGTCAACCGAATCACGCCTTTCAGCCGCTGATAAAAGCCCCATGGATTGACAACCGCGGCTTTGAGAAAGCTCTGCAATGTAAACTCCACGGGCAGGACGACTTCCAGATCGTCTGGTGGATGGAGCGTATACTTGTGATGTTCCTGGTGGCTGGCCCAAAAGAGAACGGGATTGTACCAGCCAAGAAAGGCGAAGACGCGTGTAAAAAAGTAGTTCAATGCTTTGGTCTTAAAGACCGAACTATGACAAAGCTCGTGGAATCCATTGAGCAGAAAGGCATAAAAGATCCCGTGTGCAAAGAGAATCAATAATAAGACCCATATTGGAAGATTTTCGGCTGCATAGAAAGCAGCAGTCCCCGTCAACGTCAATAGCCCCAAATGACCAAATGTCTGAGCGGCCCCTTTCCAATCGCTTCGCCGATTCAACTCCACAAGCACTTCGCGGTCAACTGGTGATCTGTACCAGTTGATCTTGGATTTGACCTGACTCATATCCATGATTCGTTTTCCCTTCATAAACTTGGTGATGATGATGATATGGTAAGCACTGCCCCAAATGAGAATAAATTTGACTCTTTACGATTCGGATAGGGTCTGCTATAGATGTTCAGAAAATGTTTTTTCCACGCAAAACAGTGGCTTGTCAGTATTACAGCCGGTCTGCCAGAGAGCTGACGAGCTGACCGGCTGCAATGCCATCAATGACAGGTAAATCTTTTCCTAAAAGGCTATAGTATATTCTCATCTATGAACGAGTGCGGCATAGATGGAAATTGGGAGATTATTATACTTTAATGAATGAAGGGAACCCCAATTGTGTCACACCGCATGGAACTCATAGGTTGACAAACCATGAAAACGAGTGCAAAATGTTGTCATCTTGTCAACTATTTGCCAACTTTGGAGGTACCTTTTTTATGACACCAATGTTACAGACTACATCTATCAGTGATATGGCGAAACGTCCAGGCGCTGTTCTCAAAATGATGTCACAAGGTCCAGTCGCTCTTATGTCCAAAAGTAAACCCGCCGCGATCATGGTTGATCCAGAAGAGTGGAATGCAACTGCCTATGAATTAGAAATGTTACGCCACTTGGCACTTTGTGATTGGGTTGCATTGGAAGTACGGCGTAATCCTGATTCTGTGAAGGTTGTTAAGAACAAAGACGAATGGATGGCGCTGCTAGATGAGTAAACAATGGACGTTTCATATTCACGAGGAATACATGAAAACGTTAAGGCTAAACCAAAAAAATAATTATACGCGAACGAGAGAATGGAGAGGGGGGGAATAAGGACAAACCATTTTTCTAAACCAGGTAAACGTTGGAAGCGTTGTTCCAAACGGTCCATCTCTTTCTGAGTGAGTTTGACGCCGGTCTCATAAAGAGTGGAATTCAGGTGAACGAAGGGTTGTAGTTGGTTAAAGCGAAAAGAACGGGCAAAATTGAGAACGGTCTCAAGAGAATCGAGAAGAGAACCGTTCCAGTGTTTTTCAAGATGGCCCCAAACCCGTTCGATGGGGTTGTATTTACTGTGATAAGGAGGGTAGCAGGCGAGCTGAATAGAGAGACGATAGTGCTCAACAAACTGAGTGAGACGATACATAAACTGAGTCCGACGGGTATGATTTTCGGGACCATTGTCCTGATTGATCACGAGGGTCTTGACGTGAGGAAAGTGTTCACGTACGCTTTCCCAAAAAATCAATCAGGCAGTCGACAATAAAGTCACTCGTCACTTTCGACTGAGTCAAGTAAAGAAAGAGTTCCTTGGTTGAAGGGAGGTAAATGCCAAAAGGAGTGACTTTCTCGGTCTTCTTATCTTGAAAGTCATGATCGAGCGCTTTGACAACCACTCGACTTATCCCTTCTCTCGAGAAACGGTCAAGTAAAATCGTCGCTTTGGCATCCCAAGAGAGGCGCAGAACCGTCTCGTCTGCATCCGCTTCTTGATTGATCTGATGAATTCTATCAAAGATCGCATCGGTCTCTGGGATCTTTTTCACTGGTTGACTTTTTTTGACCCGGTTTGAGCCATAGCCTAACTCATTGAGCTTCAAGCGGATGGCCTCTTCGCCAGGCAATTCCTCATCTGTGTATCCTTTCTGCTCGATGAGCTGGGTACGCATTTCGGCGGCGGTTAGTCGAGTGTACAATTGGGGTTCGAAAGGTGGGATCGGTCTGGCTGAATTGATCGGCGATTTCAACCATATCGGCCAGTAAAGTGGGGATATGGTCTTCGGCTTTTTTGCGACCACGTCGGTGGCTTTGGTCGACATAACAGAAGCCGCCTTCTAGTTCTTCCAGAGCTTTGGCTATCGTCGCCCGATTCCAGCCCAACTCTCGTTCTGCTTTCGTCGGACTCCCTTCGCATATCGTTTTGACCGTTTGGGCCATGAAGTGCCTTCTTTCGTATCCACTTAACATGGCCTTCGTCTCTTTCAAGACTTCAACCATTTCTGGCGAGATTGTCATTTTTGCTCCTTTTGGAGAGCTAGTTTAACACCTTCTCGCGTATATTTTATTTTTTGGATTGGCCTTAGACAAGTCATTCCCAATCCAGATCGTCGTTACGAGATTCACGAGGCGATCCACAATTCTTTCACAGCGCTCGACGATCCAGTGACGCAAGCTAAATCCGTTCCTCATCGTCCTAATCGTTTCACAATTGAAGTAATGGATTACTTGGTTCCATTTGAAGTAATTGACTCGATAGTTGTGAAATGAATATTTTCCAAATTTGACAAAAGAGACAAAAGTCATCTCAATAGATTGCATCAAGAAAAAAGTGCGAAAAAGGAGCCATCAAGATGCAATTGCCGATAGTGAATGTAGCGCCACTGGTCAGGGAGCATAGCGAAACCTTTCGTTCAGTATTTGCCAATCGTAAACAGTTTCGCCACTTTGAAAACTATCTGACGGGTCTGATGGTCTTGGACAACAAAAGCATGGCAAATATTGCCCGCTGCATTCTAGATAGTGCAGATAAGACGAATATATCACGGTATTTGAGTGAAGCTCCTTGGCGAGCCGAAAAACTCAATGATGAGCGTATAGGTTACATGAAGTCAGAGACAGCACAATACCAACGTTCAGAGTCAGAATCGGTATTAGCGATTGACGATACACTATGTGAACACGTGGGAAGTCTGTTCGAGTATATCGATACACACTACAATCATAGCAATGGTCAGCATCCACTGGCTCATAACTTAGTCACAAGTCACTATGTCAGTGGCGCTGTTCGTTTTCCGGTCGATGCAAGTATCTACGACGGTACGAAGAGTTTACCGACTGGGAAGCATTTGTGGAAAACCATTTCCCAGTGACTGAGATTCCCAAGAAAAAGAAAGAACGAACCGCTTTTCATAAACGAGTGGATAGCCACCTATTAACTGACCCCGCCTTTCGAGGGCTAGACGAAGCGTTTAAGACCAAGATAACCATTGCCAGTGAACTGGTTGAAAAAGCTGTTGAACGAACCCTTATCTTTGGTTGGGCTCTCTTCGATGGTTGGTATCTCGCTCCAGATCTTCTAGCTGTACTCGATCGTCTGAATAAAGATTGGATCAGCATCTTGAAGTGCAATCGCAATCTGGAGACAAATAGCTTTCGTTTGCGAGATGAAGACGGTCAGCCGATAACTTTCGAGGGGCCACATATTAAAGTCAAAGAGTTGGTCCCCTACATCCCCCAGAATGCCTACAAACCTGTCACCATTGATGGTCGTACTTACTATACCTTTACCATGACTGTGCGTATCCCTTCTATCGGCAAGGTACGCATCGTGATTAGTTTTGATAATCCTGAATTGCAAGGCAATTAGGCCGTTTTAGTGACCAATCGCACTGATTGTAATGCCAAACGCATTCTCTCGATTTACCTGCTTCGTTGGCCTATCGAGACGGTTTATCAGGATGGTAAACAACTGCTTGGCCTTGATGAATATTGCATGCGACCTGCCCACGCCTTTCAAAAACATTGGTCTCTGGTCTTCGTGGCTTATTCTCTCTTGCACCTTGATTGTTTGGGACCATCATTGGCTAAAACTCAATTCTCGCCCAGCAAATCCCTTGGTGAGGCTACTCGGCAGCAAGCTCAGTCACTAATTCAAGATCTCATCTTGACTGCACATCATGCCTTGAATGACGGACAGGAGATTGCAGAGGTCTTCGCTACCCTTTTCGCCAAACAGCAGGCCTGCTCTGCTTAATTTTGACTTTGTCAAATCCGGCACCTGCTCAAAATACAACTATCGAGTTATTGAAGAGAACACATTATTATTGTTGCCGATTAGACGGCTAACCAATTAGAACAATCCAACAGGGCTCATCTATGAAAAGTGTGCAAATATGCGATCAAACTGTCGAATGATCAGTGAATTGCACGCTTTCGTCTGATGAGCGATCTAACGAAGGCAACAGTTTGACAAATCGTGTTATCTCACTGATATGCCAACGTCTCCCGCACCGTCAATCGAGACGCGTTGCGGGCAGGCAAAAACGCTGGCGATCGCCGATAAGACGATCACAATCAACAGCCACAAGCCAATGCCGTTGGCGGAGAAAGCATAGTTCAGGGGTATCTGAAACATGGCATAACCAATGCCGTCACTCATCAAACGCCCCAATGGCAGAGCCAGAAGAGTGCCCAGCAGCCAGCTAATAAAGCCGATAAAAAACACCTTCTACCAAAATGATATTGCGTACTGTGCCGTTGGACGCCCCGACGGCTCGCATGACGCCAATTTCGCGGGTCCGCTCGATCACATTGATGCTCATGGTGCCTGCCAAGCCCAAAGCGCCCACCGCAGCAATCAAGACGGTCATCACAAGAAGTAGAGTCACGATTACCCCAAAGAAGAAGGTCGGACCTTCGCGAATCTCAATGATAGTCTGCGTGCTGTTGACGCCCATCCCCGCATCTTCGTAGGCAACTTGTAACCGCTCAACGACACCGTTGACAAAATCGGGGTCCGCCTGTTCTGTGATCACCTGCACTTGGCCTGCCCGCCCCATATTGCCCGAAACTCGCGTGAAGTATGGATAATGCACAAATGCTTGATTTTGATCGCCAATTACCTGCACCACACCGACAACCATCCACTCCAGATCTTTGCCTTCTACCGGAATGATAATTGTATCGCCAACGACCAGCTCTTCTTTTTGACGCAGGGCTTGATTGATGACGATGGCATTCTCGTCGTTTGGCACAAGCCATCGTCCTTCGAGCAGAATCGGCTGCAACATTTCGGTTTCCGCAGGAACGGCGCGTATAAAGATGTTTTCGCTTTCCGTCTCATCTTCATGCTTGATGCGCAACCCTGCAAAATCCCAGCTCTCCACGCCCACCACACCTGGCACGCGATAAGCCACCCGCTCGATTTGCTCCACTCGGTAGTCACGATTGAATGAGATTTCTGCATCAAAGGCCCAATATTGAAGCGCAAAATCGAGCGTACGCAACAGTGAACCATAGACATTGGTCACGGCGATAAAAATCGCCCCGCTCACGACCAGCGTGATGAGCGTCAGGATCAAGCGCCCCCGGCGGCGGAACGTATTGCGAATGGAGATGAGTGTCGGACGCGACATGCGCTTGACGCTGACGACAATGCGGTCAAGCACATTTGTCCCAAAGCGGCCTCTTCCGACACCATAATCGCTAATGGCCTCCTGGACACTCACCCGAGTGCCTCGGAAGACAGGATAGAGAGCGGCCAAAAATGGCGCAACGATCCCGATCAGAATTTCAACGCCCAAGACAGCGGGCGGCAGTGTATAATCAGGAAAAGTCACATTGAGAAAACTGGCCAGCAGTTGAGCCGTTTGACGGGTCGCAAGGGCAGCCAGTGGCACAGCAACCAACAATGAAAGCAGACCAAAGAGAAAGATCATCCCCATATACATGCGCGTAATCTGCCCGTTGCGAGCTCCAGCAGCCTTCATCATACCAATCTGCCGCACATGCTGGCTGAGCAAAGCAGAAATTATGTTGACGACCAGGAATCCACTTAGAAAGAGCGACATCAGCCCCATGGGGAACATCATTGCCGTAAAGCCTTCGAGAATGGTGTCGCGTGGCGTACGTCCCGGTTCATGAATTTCGGTAAAGTAGACCGTTCGCCCACTTTTGGCAATTTTGTTCTCGACGGCTTCGGCGATCTCGGCGATATATTCTTCCGTCAGCTCACCATCTTCTGCTGGGTTTTCCTCAACGACAATATTCAATTCATCATACGTATCATCCCCACCAAGCCACTCAAGCGTTTCGAAATCAACATAGCCAAACCCTTGACCGCTAAAGGGAGCAGGCGCACGATTGGATTCATGGGCCAGTCCAACCACTTTGAGTTCTCGTCGTTTGCCATCGTCGGTTTCGACCAGGATCGTATCACCAACAACCAACCCTTCCGGAATCATCCCTGGGCGGAAGTAGGACGACCGTTCGATGACAACCTCTCGTCTTCCAGGTGGCCAAACACCCCGTTCGGCACCGACCTCTGGAAACTCACGAAATTCTGTGATTGGACGGACGCGGTTGATCCGAATGTTGGTTGGTTCTGGAAAAGCCGAGAGGTTTAACGGGACCCATTCCCCCTCGCCCGTTTCATTTTTCCCCACTTGAACACGCACGGTAACATCACTACGCCCCTCTGCTTCAAGCACCCCAGGCATATTTGCAACAGTGTGGACCATATCATCATTGATATTCGATGCATAAAGCGTGGCATTGGCAGCCCGTGATTGAGCATAGTCTTCTCGCACGCGTTCTGCGACAAGCAGATTGGTGTGGAGCACCATCCCCACAGCAAAAACGCCAATGGCAATCGAGAAAACGACCAAGAGTGTGCGGGTTTTGTTATACCAGAGGTCACGTAGGACTTTACGCCATCGAGGGCTTAGCATGGACTTGTTCTCCGGGGTACGATCGATAATTGGAGTGAATCAATGAGAGCTTTAGATAGATCAATACGTTTCGCGCGGTAAAAAGTTGCACTAAAATTTAGGAATGAAGATTGTGTCTACACCAGTAGGTGTACCAAAAGAAGCGACTGAAGGCACTAATCTGGCCCATTAGGCTGAACGTCCACCTACATGGACGACAACTTTCTTTCTTCGTCTATGTAGATGGACGCCCGGCATCGCCTTGAACATGGCTTCAACCTGTTTATTCTGATTGACAGTGTACAGTCTCGATTGCGATTGCCCTTTGGTTATTTCGTTGTACACGATATGCGTGTCCCTGACCATAGACCTGAATCCCTTCATCACTGACTTGGAGTAGCGTGTTCTCATCAATGGCCCACCCTTCTGCAACCTGTCTAGAATCAACGGCATGAATCAGCCGCGTGAGGGTACCCATTTGGCTGGCATGAACATCAACTGCGAAGGGCACCAGAGCCAGTCCTGGTCGGATTGTTAAAAAATCGAGGCCCTCACTTGCTCCTGGAAAGAGAATCGAGCGCACCGTACCATCACATTCTCGTTGCCATCCTCCCAGGATTGCATGGCGCGCAGCAATAGCCGCTCCAGCCGACGTGCCTCCATAAGGGATGTCAAATTCCTCTAAATAGTCAAGCCATTTCATGTCACAACAGAGAGCCTCATGATAGAGAGGCGTTATGCCTCCACAGACAAAGAGTCCTGTAGGAGCAATTTGTGCAAGCTGCTGATACGTAAGGGGATTTATAGGGGACACCAAAACAGGGCGAAGCTCGGTTGGTTGCACCCCCTATCGCCTCAAAGATACGGCAATAGGCTTGGGCGCTTTTGCTGGCGTCCTCCTCTGTTGGTTCGACCACAATAAGCGCAATTCGGACGCTCCCTTTCGCTCGTGTCGCCTGCACAAAACGTCCCAATGTGGTGGCTCGACCATTTGGATGATCTCCTCCTCCATGTAAATAGATAGGTTTCGTCATGCTTTACTTTCTGGTAAAAGAGATGAGGTGAGAAATGTGACAAAAAGCGGTTAGCGTTTCATCCTAAAGGTAGAGAACCCAAAAAAGGAGGAAGGAATGCTAACCGCGCCAGAAATAACTATAGCAGTACTGATGAATGTATTGCAAGTAACGCCGGTGGGAACAAACGTAAATGTAATGCGTCTGATGTGGGCGATGATGAATGGGTCGTTTCTGAAAAGTCGAGGAGCAATCCATAGTGGATTGAGTGAAAGCGGGTTTGAAGATGAGGAGCTCCGGCGAAGCTGGTGGAGCTTTCGATATGGATCATGGGATATTGCAAGCCTGCTCTCATCGTGGCAAGAAGAAGTGGAGTGGAAAGGGGAATGGGAGGCAAAAAAGTTAGAAGGATACCGAGTGAAAAGCATAGATATCACAGGGTTCTGGCGACCGAAGCTGCAAGGGAAAGTGAACCGACTCTATAACTCAACGGCTCGTCGGGCATTGCCCGCGCTCATCTTTGGAGTGATGATAAGCTCGGGGGAGATAGGCGGGAAACGAGTGCCACTGCTCAAGGCAATCATGAGATGCGAGGTAGGCACAAAGGAAAGTGAGTTTCGGAAAAAGCTGCTGAAAGAGACCAAGAAATCACTGGAGTCAGACGAAGTGGCGGTGGTCGATGCCGGGTTTACAATCAGAGAAATGCTAGAAAGCGACGTCGACCGATTTGTCCTTCGGGAAGCGATTAACTGCACAGCGCGCCGCAATGAGTTACCCGAACGTAAGGAAAAAGGCAGACCACCCGAATATGGTGATATTGTGCGTCCGCTCTCTCGATGCTATAGGGAAAGCGACTCGAGGCCACAACTCCAGACTCGTTTGGTCAATTTGTCTATAGTGGTCGCCTGATTCGCTATCAAGCATGGCACAATCTCGTCCCCAGGACAACCAAGGTGGATACAGCCAACCGCACCTATTCGATTTACGTCTTTCAGGATCCTGCTTATCACACACCTTTGGTTCTGGCGACCGTCATGGCTTTACAAGCTGAAACCATTTATCTTTTCTATCTGGAGCGCTGGCCTGTTGAACATCCCCCCCTTGGCTTCCAAGCAGATGATTGGCTTACATCGTCAATTTGTTCATGCCGATGAGGCTTGCTTCCGCTTACCTGAACTGGGGCTGCTGGCTGGCAATCTTCTTTCCCATTTAGCCGCTTCTCTTCCTCCCATACCGACTGGCTACTGGGATCGAGAGCCTCAAGCCACTCCCGGCAGGCTGCGCCGCGTTCTCTCGAGTGCTCTTTTTCCAACTCCCGACCAACTCGACCCTGACTTTCGGAAAAAGGCCTCGGTTTCACACCATTTACCTAAAGGCGTTCTCGCTCATCGCCGCCTCAATGCCGCTGCTTAAACTAGCCGAGCACTATTTTTACATTTTATCCCGTTTTTTCAGGGTGGATTCTTTTTTCCGCCCCTTTCGGTTTGCCCTTTGTCACTCAAGCCTTTACCAGAAAGTAAAGTCATGTACTCCTCAATCTATAGATTGACAAGATGCTAGCAAATTGTCACTTGCTGAATTGTCGAATTGCTGAATGTTTAATGAGTGTTCTTGGAATCTTATTCGTATCATTGACTCGATAGTTGTATTTTGAGCAGGTGCCGGATTTGACAAAGTCAAAATTAAGCAGAGCAGGCCTGCTGTTTGGCGAAAAGGGTAGCGAAGACCTCTGCAATCTCCTGTCCGTCATTCAAGGCATGATGTGCAGTCAAGATGAGATCTTGAATTAGTGACTGAGCTTGCTGCCGAGTAGCCTCACCAAGGGATTTGCTGGGCGAGAATTGAGTTTTAGCCAATGATGGTCCCAAACAATCAAGGTGCAAGAGAGAATAAGCCACGAAGACCAGAGACCAATGTTTTTTGAAAGGCGTGGGCAGGTCGCATGCAATATTCATCAAGGCCAAGCAGTTGTTTACCATCCTGATAAACCGTCTCGATAGGCCAACGAAGCAGGTAAATCGAGAGAATGCGTTTGGCATTACAATCAGTGCGATTGGTCACTAAAACGGCCTAATTGCCTTGCAATTCAGGATTATCAAAACTAATCACGATGCGTACCTTGCCGATAGAAGGGATACGCACAGTCATGGTAAAGGTATAGTAAGTACGACCATCAATGGTGACAGGTTTGTAGGCATTCTGGGGGGATGTAGGGGACCAACTCTTTGACTTTAATATGTGGCCCCTCGAAAGTTATCGGCTGACCGTCTTCATCTCGCAAACGAAAGCTATTTGTCTCCAGATTGCGATTGCACTTCAAGATGCTGATCCAATCTTTATTCAGACGATCGAGTACAGCTAGAAGATCTGGAGCGAGATACCAACCATCGAAGAGAGCCCAACCAAAGATAAGGGTTCGTTCAACAGCTTTTTTCAACCAGTTCACTGGCAATGGTTATCTTGGTCTTAAACGCTTCGTCTAGCCCTCGAAAGGCGGGGTCAGTTAATAGGTGGCTATCCACTCGTTTATGAAAAGCGGTTCGTTCTTTCTTTTTCTTGGGAATCTCAGTCACTGGGAAATGGTTTTCCACAAATGCTTCCCAGTCGGTAAACTCTTCGTACCGTCGTAGATACTTGCATCGACCGGAAAACGAACAGCGCCACTGACATAGTGACTTGTGACTAAGTTATGAGCCAGTGGATGCTGACCATTGCTATGATTGTAGTGTGTATCGATATACTCGAACAGACTTCCCACGTGTTCACATAGTGTATCGTCAATCGCTAATACCGATTCTGACTCTGAACGTTGGTATTGTGCTGTCTCTGACTTCATGTAACCTATACGCTCATCATTGAGTTTTTCGGCTCGCCAAGGAGCTTCACTCAAATACCGTGATATATTCGTCTTATCTGCACTATCTAGAATGCAGCGGGCAATATTTGCCATGCTTTTGTTGTCCAAGACCATCAGACCCGTCAGATAGTTTTCAAAGTGGCGAAACTGTTTACGATTGGCAAATACTGAACGAAAGGTTTCGCTATGCTCCCTGACCAGTGGCGCTACATTCACTATCGGCAATTGCATCTTGATGGCTCCTTTTTCGCACTTTTTTCTTGATGCAATCTATTGAGATGACTTTTGTCTCTTTTGTCAAATTTGGAAAATATTCATTTCACAACTATCGAGTCATTGACAATTGTGATGCTTGCAGTGTAGCACTGGCGGGACTAATTTGACACAACATCAACAAGTAATTCTATATCTTGATCCAAATGTCAGCTAAGTTTATCCAAAAGTGTTCGCGCGACTTGGTATGGATCCATCCGACGTTGGCGTACTTCCTCAATCTTGGTGTCTAGTACACCATCTGGCATAGAAGCCCGAATACGGCGGTTGAGTTCGGACTGGATGATCGTTTCGATCGTTTTGCTAATACGCAGCTTTTCGCGCATCACTCGTTCGCTCGACTTAGTCAGCCAGGCAGAATGACAGTCGATCTGACGACACAACTCGTTGATTCCCTCGCCCGTTGTTGAAACGGTTTTGAGGATCTGTACGTTCCATGACTCTTGGCTCTCGCTGGCGCTTGCGGGAGATTCAACAGACAACAACTGCCCGTGATGTCGAACTTGCTGCGTGACACCACTATCCAGAGCCAGGACCATCTGCAAAGCCCGAACTGTCCGGTCGACACCTGGTCTATCTGCTTTGTTGACGACCAGAATGTCAGCAATTTCAAGAATTCCGGCTTTGATGGCTTGGACTTCATCGCCCATACCCGGTGCTTCGATGACCAAAGTCGTGTGGGCAGTGCTGGCGACATCGATCTCGGCTTGCCCCACACCAACAGTCTCGACAATGATGCGCTCAAAACCGGCGGCATCCAATATTGTCACAACATCGCTGCTTGTTTTGCTCAAGCCACCAAGGCTGCCACGGGTCGCCATGCTGCGGATAAAAATGCCTTGATCGCCAGAAAGCGTACGCATGCGGACACGATCACCCAATAGCGCACCGCCTGTAAACGGGCTGGAGGGATCGATGGCAAGAATTGCGACAGTTAACCCCAATTCTCGGTATTGCTTTGCGAGCATGGTAACGAGCGTCGATTTGCCCGTCCCAGGCGCCCCAGTCACACCGATGATGTGGGCTTTGCCCGTATGTGGATAGAGAGTACTGAGCAGTTGTGTGGCACCATCTTGTTCATTTTCAACATGGGTAATTGCGCGAGCAATGTCTAAACGTCGACCATTCAATATACCATTAACCAATTTCTTATGATGAACCATGAATCAATTCCAACTACTACAGTGTAATCGAAGGTATGATAGAAAATTATAGGTTCCGTTTCTGGCGGGACGACCACCAAGAGAGCGGTCTTTTCCAAGCCAAAATTCGGGCTACTTGGCACCTGTCCCGCCAGAGCCAGGACCTACAAATTAAATACATTGTGAATGTACTGAATAATATCCCGGGTTGATGTGCCCGGACCAAAGACCTCGTTGATCCCTGCGGCCTTGAGCGGCTCAATGTCCTCATTCGGAATAATTCCGCCAACCAACACGACTACATCGCCCTGACCTTGTTCGCGCAACAGCTCGACGACCTTGGGGCAAAGTGTCATGTGTGCACCGCTCAGGATACTCATCCCCACAACATCCACATCCTCTTGTAGGGCGGCCTCCGCAATCATTTGAGGTGTCTGCCGAATGCCGGTATAGATGACTTCAAACCCGGCATCGCGTAGAGAACGAGCCACCACCTTGGCTCCTCGATCATGTCCATCCAACCCTGGTTTGGCCACCAGCACTCGTATTTTGCGATTGCTCATTATATAGTTCATTGACTGCTTCTTCTCTACGAATTCTCAACCAATACAGCCGTGCCACCACCCGTGCCGTGACAAAGCGCAGCCACGCCGAACTGACCGTCCCGTTGTTTGAGGGCATTGATCAGCGTGACGATGATGCGTGTGCCAGTGCAGCCAATGGGATGCCCCAAGGCAATTGCACCACCATGAACATTCAACTTCTCATATGGGATACCAAGAACTTTATGAAAGAGGACGCTATTTGTGGCAAATGCCTCGTTGTTTTCATAGAGGTCGATGTCTGCTACTTTCATCGATTGTTTGGCCAGTAACTTCTGCACTGCTGGGATGGGTGCTTCGGCAAAACGCCACGTTTCGCCTGCCGCCCATGCGCTGCTGACAATTTTGGCTAGAGGAGTTAAATTACGCTGTTCGAGAGCCGATTCGCTGGCCAAGAGAACTGCCGCTGCACCATCACTCAACTGACTGGAATTGCCTGCGGTTAAGATTCCATTCGCAGTAAATGCAGGTCGGAGTTTGCCGAGCGATTCGAGCGTCGTATCCGAACGAATTCCTTCATCACGTTGGACCAAGGTGGACCCCTTACGTGTTTTCACCTCAACTGGAGCAATTTCTTGTGCGAAGAGATGTTCTTCTGTTGCAACGGTTGCCCGCTCATGCGAATGGAATGCAACTGTATCGACTTCAGATCGCGTCACTTCGTAGGCCTCGGAGAGCCGATCGGTCTCATCCCCCATGGCCTCATCTGTGATGGGATCGGTCAGACCATCATATTCTAAGATATCGATCACACCCTCTGGGCGGCCAGCCAGATATCGATATCCCCATCGCGCCCGGTGTGATAGGTAAAAGCCGGTCTGCGACATAGACTCCATACCACCAGCCAACACCAAATCTGCCTCACCCGCCTTGATGAATGTGGCAGCATTGATAACAGCCATCATCGCGGAAGAACAGACCATATCGACAGCATAGCCATCAATCGTGTTTGGAATACCGGCTTTGAACGCCGCTTGACGGGGCAACAGTTGTCCATGTCCAGCCCGCAAGACGTTCCCCATCATGTAGAGATCGAGCTTGTCACCATCGACCCCAGCTTGCATTAAGACAGCCTGCATGGCAGAAGCCCCTAAGCTGATGGGAGACATATCTTTGAAGACACCACCAAACTTGCCAATTGGTGTACGTTTTGCCGCAACAATATATGCGTTATTCATTTGGAATGGCCTTATAGGATTTATTGATTCATCAATTCAGAGAGTGTGTCCCAAAGTGTGTAAATGCAGCGGTTTTCTGACTGGGCAGTATTCAGTTACACACTCTGTGTACATACCCTCAATTCACAGTGTAATTATCTCTTGTTCAAAGCGCAAGAAATCAGAATCTTGTCAAGAAAAAATGGTTCGACAAGATCTCCGGTGGATGACAAGGAAAATAGAACCATGAAGAGAGTGAAGGGATTGAACCACAGGCACTTCATGTCCTAAAACACGCTTATCGAAGCCGATCCCCCAGAACATTTTTTACAGGTTTACTTGCCCGCAACACACCCCACACTTTGATCGAATCGATTGTATTGTTGGCTAATTCCGGCGATACATCATTGTCAATCACCAACATGCCCGCCACCTTAAACGTGACGCGCTTTTCCTCGGCAAGCGCTGATTCAAGCGATTTCTTCGAACAGTAAAAGATGCCCAAACCGACTGAATGACGTTCGACGACGCTTTGCGTTTCAGGTTCATGTTTGTTGAGCTGATTGCGAATTGCACTACGGATAAAGTCGGTACGCGTAGAGTAAAATCCCTCTTGGACCAGTAAGTCGATTTTGCCCAGATCGACGACACTTGTATTAATCGTAATCTTTTCTGTTGTTGACATATGTGTTCGTCTTTTACAAAGAATCTATATGGAATCCATAAGTACTCCATATAGATGGTACAGAGACAGTATACCATCCATATGGATGGTCTGTCAACTGTTAAGTAATTGGATGAACTCGAATAGACAATTCGTTTATGCTACTTTCAACCAAAACCCTACCCCCACAAAGCTCGACTTTTGTTATTTCACGTCCCCGTCTCTTTAACAAACTGCATCAATCCCTAACAGGCAAACTCACTCTGATTACGGCACCTGCCGGTTATGGCAAAACAACTCTGGTGTCCAACTGGTTGGTCCAAGAACAGGAACTGGAGCACAGGACGACCTGGTACCTGTTAGATGAATATGATGATGAGCCAGTACGCTTTATGCACTATTTTATTGCAGCGCTCCAGCAGCTCGAAGAAGATGTGGGAGTAACCCTACAAAAGATGCTTCAGTCGTCTCAAGTATCACCGTTGCCCCAAACAATCGAGTCGATGATGACGGTCCTGATTAATGAACTCTCGCAAAGTGCAGTTTCAGCGCTGCTGATTTTGGACGATCTACATTTGATATCGGACAACAATATTATTACGGGGCTGCGCTTTTGGATCGAACATGCGCCATCAAATATTCACACAATTTTGATCAGCCGAGATGCATCCATGTTGCCCGTCGCCCGCTGGCGGGTCCGCGTCCAGTGTACCGAACTGACGATTCATGATTTGCGGTTTACAGAAGATGAGGCGATCACTTTCGTGCGAGAGATGCTGCGCCTGGACTTGGGCGATGATGAAATTCTGCAACTGACCGAACGTACAGAAGGTTGGATCGCCGGTTTGCAATTGGCTTCGATGTCGCTTCAGACGTCTGAGAATCCAGCGGAATTGTTGAGTCAATTTACAGGGAGCGATCGTCATGTATTGGACTATCTCATCGAAGAAGTATTAGAAAAGCAACCAAAAGATATACGTGATTTTCTGCTCCAGACATCGATCCTGCGACGGCTATCTCCATCGCTATGCGAAGCAGTCACGGGACGCAGCGATAGCCATTCCCTGCTCGAGCAAATGGAAAAACGAAATCTTTTCCTCGTTCCTCTGGATAATCAACGTCAATGGTATCGATATCATCCACTTTTTGCCGAATCGCTACGGGCTCATTTGCGCAACTCTGCCCAAGAATCTTCCAATCAAGAAGATGTGTCAGTTTACCACCAGCGTGCGTATCGGTGGTTTATTGACCGGGGGCAAACTGATGAAGCAATTGAACACGCCTTGGCGTCGCGGCAATATGAAGAAGCAGCAGCCTGCATCAACAAATCCAGTCAGACAATGTTATGGCACGAAAGCCGACCACAGACCTTCTTGCGCTGGTGCAACGAACTACCTAAAGAGTTGCTCTATGGATTGCCATCCCTTGCTATCTCTGCGGGATGGGCGCAACTGTTGTCGGGGCAACGCGAGCCTTTGCACGAATTGACGCAGGGATTGCGCAAAGCCTGGGCATCCGATCAGATCGATTTGAGCGCAACGCCCGAAATTGAGAATGAGTTGACTGTTCTAGAAGCCGAAGTTGCCCTGAACCAAGGTCAAATGGCGCAGGCCATGGATATGTTAGAGAAGTTCGACTCGAGCGCCGAAACATTGACGCCAACAACTCGTGCCATCTCCCAGCAGCTATATGGGTATATGCATCGCCTGAATGGCAACATCGCGGCGGCAAAAGAATACCTACACAAGGCAGCAGAGTCCTCAGAGCAGACAGACCAGATATCCATCTGGCTCTTTTCCCACGTTGATCTGGCAGAAACATATGCAATGGCTGGCGAATTATCAACAGCCGAAGCACTGTTTCAGAAAGTCTTACAGCGTTATTCAACAAATCAATTTAATGACTCTCCATCCTTGGGTTATATCTATATCTGTTTGGCGCGCGTTCAATATCTGCAAAATTTGCTGGTTCAAGCAACCGACAATGTTCAGCGAGGGCTTTCTTTTGGCCGCAGCAGTCCGCCAGTCCTTCAGTATGGATTGATGATTCAGGCGGAATTGCAACAACTGCAAGGAAACTGGTCAACGATTGCAAGGCTGATCAAACAGATCGATGAATCAGTTCGCAAATACAATTCGGAGCAGCAACAAGCATTTGCAGCCGCCTTCAAAGCAAAACAGTTTCTCTTGCAAGGTGAACCTAAAAAGGTCGCAACATGGGCCGCGACCTACCAAACTCTGGCCAAATCGATTCCACGCTACCAGCACCATCGAATGGATATCACCCATGCTCGCTATCTGCTTGTCACAGGCGACCCAGCCACAATTGACCGCCTCGAAGCACTGCGAGAGATAGCCCAACAAGAGGGCTGGACCGAAAACTTGATCGAGGTGAACATCTTGCTGGCCCGTGTGTATCAAGAAGACTCTCAGACCGAACAAGCACTTACAGTACTCAATCAGGCGCTCGACCTGGCAGAACCTGAAGAGATCATTGCTCCCTTCATCGTTGAGGGACCACAGATGGTGCCTCTCCTCCGCAAGGCATTGGAACACGACCGCACACGGACGTTTGTGGGGCAGCTCCAGGCCTCGTTCCTTCCCACGGTCGGTGCTGCCGCCCAGCCGCTCATCGAACCCCTCACAAATCGCGAACTAGAAGTGCTCCACATGATGGCAGATGGTCTCTCCAATCCCGAGATTGCCGATCAGCTGATCCTTGCCACAGGCACAATCGCCAAGCACACCAACAATATCTTTGGCAAGCTAGGCGTCCGCAACCGTACTGAGGCGACGCATCGGGCGCAAGTATTGGGGTTGTTGTAGGCGTAGTGCGTAGTGCGTGGTACCAGTTGAGAAAATATGGTTCTTCCGGAATATAGGGGGTTGAACTTCCAGGAAGTTGGTGGTGCTTCTTTGTCAACCTCCTGAGTTCCTGAAGAGCCGAAAATATTTGTGCGGCAAGTTTCTAATAGTATAATCAAATCAGTGCCACAGCGTGATAGTTGCTGCACATCGGACAGCAAGGTCGCTCAGTTAAACGGTTGGAAATCTTATGCTCAAACTACCTTATGGTATCAGCAATTTTGAACAATTGGGACGCAACGACTACTACTTCGTGGATCGGACATTATACATTGCGCAACTTGAGCAACTTGCTGAACGATATCTTTTCTTTCTACGTCCGCGGCGCTTTGGCAAGAGCCTCTTTATTTCAATCCTTCAATGCTACTATGGGCTGGAATATGCCGGCAGTTTTACAGAGATTTTTGGCGCTTATGCAATCGGTACACAGCCCACCCCACTTGCCAATCAATACCTGGTATTGAAATTCGATTTTAGCCAGATTGATACACAGACCAGAAAATGCACCTTTCAAGCATTTTTGAGAAACGTAAAATTTGGCATTAGTCTCTTCTTGAGTACCTATCGGTTCTGCTTTGCATCGGACGACGATGAGTATATTTTGACTGGGGATACTCCAACCGACGTGTTCAGCCGACTTATGGAACGACTGGAACGACGCCAATTCGAAAAGGAGACCGACCACAAGATTTTTGTATTGATTGATGAGTACGATCATTTTGCCAATGAGTTGGTCGCTTTTCGATTGGAGGAATTCAAGGAAATTGTCAGTCGTAATGGCTTTGTGTGTAAATTCTATGAAAGCATTAAGGCCGCCACGGGCTCCGGCATCGTCGATCGCATCTTTATTACAGGGGTTTCTCCACTCACGCTCGATAGTTTGACCAGTGGTTTTAATATCGGTACGCATCTGAGTTTGGATAGTCAATTTCACAACATGATGGGATTTACTGAGGACGAAGTTGCAATAATTTTACGTGGTGTCAACGTGTCTGAGGATAACATACCCCAAACCATTGCCGACATACGCCAGTGGTATAATGGATACCTCTTTAATGGAAAGGAGCAGATACGTCTTTATAACCCTGATATGGTGCTTTACTTTGTCAAAGAGCTTGGCAGATACGGCGCCTATCCAGCGGAATTACTAGACACCAATATCGCCAGCGATTATGGAAAATTGCGCCAAACCTTCCGCGTGGATGGGCAAGAGATCCAGAATCTGGCCGTCCTGAATGAACTGATTACCGAGGAGCAGATCGCCGCCCAGTTGACGCGCCAATTTAACTTTGAGAGAGAGTTCACACGCGATGACCTGATCAGCCTACTCTTCTATCTAGGCATCATCACCATCAAAGAATCTCAACTCTCGCGCTTTATCTTCGAGCCGCCCAATTTTGTGATCACCCAGCTCTACTTCACCTACTTTCAGCAAATCGTCCTCCAGCAAGCCGCCCTACGCGCCGATGATCTACGCATCTATGACCGAGTGCTCAAGTTGGCCCAGGAAAATGAGATCGCACCCCTCATTGAAGCCGTTGAATCGATTTTGTTGCAACTCTCCAACCGCGACGCCGTAGGTTTTGACGAAAAATATGTCAAAGCGGTCTTTGCCTCACTCCTCTACTCCACCCAGATCTACACCATCCACAGCGAATATGAAACAGACCGACGCTATGTCGATTTACTGCTGACGCGCCGTCCACCCATTGATCCCAACTATCAATTCGCTTTCGAGCTAAAGTATCTCAAACTGGCTGAATCGGAGGATTTAGAGGATGTCAAAACCAATGGGTTGGCCCAAATGCAGGATTACTTACAGCATGAGAAGTTGCGCAACCTGCCCGACTTGCGTGCCTGGCTAATCGTCTTCGTTGGACCCAAGGCGGAAGTGGTTCTGGCAGTCTAAACTACCCTCCAATCGACTTCGCCCAACCAGCACCAATCCCCTTCACAAACGCCTCAATCAACGTCGTTGCGCCCCGACCGATGGTCTTGCCCACAACTTTGGCGGCATTGTTGAAACGCTCTTGTTCCTCCTGTGTCAGCATCGCCCCAAACTCCTGCGCCTCCAGCCACTGTGCCCAAGCGGTGTCGTCCCGCACTTCCCGCTTGATCAGATCGGCCAGCCACCAGAGCAACGCCTGTTGGGTAATGGCCCAGCCGACCGTGCCATCATACTCGGTTTCGACCACCGTGCCATCCTTCTGCAGCCCCCGCAGTTCGGGCGAAAAATCTTCAATGTCATTGATCAAGGCTTGCCACTTGAAGTCGTGCCCCTCGACTAACCGTGGAATCTGAGCTAAGGCAATTCCCGTAACCACCTTGCGCTCGGCGTTGGACCAGGAACGCCACGTGTCGTGGAAGTGAGCGTCGGTCTGGTCGTAAAGTTCATTGGCCACCTTTTCATAGCGCACCCACTCTTCTTCGTCAGTCGACCCCGCTTCATGCTCCCAAAGCAGCGCCGCCGTGAGTTGTAGCAGATAAGGGTGACGACCCGAAAGAGCAAGCACAAACTCCCGATCCTTTTTGCTGAAGTTGACGCCTTCCTGTTTGAGGATTGCTTCGGCGGCATTGAGGGGCAACGCGCCGATCCGCTGTTCGGTAAAGGTGTTGAAATAAGGCGAGCCGTGAGGATTAAGCTTTTGGGTTTCGACATTCAGATCGTCCAATGAACGACGGGTGGCAATGATGAGGGCTAGGCTGTCAAAGCGAGAGGCCAAAGAGCGGAGACTGCCGTAGAACTCAGTACTGTTGAGAATTGGATGGCTGAGAATGGCCTCGAACTCGTCTAGCAATAGACCGACCTTCCAGCCTGCATCATGCATCCCGCTGAAAAGCTTTTCCAACGTAAATGCACCAAAATGATTCTCTTTGGCGATGGCATAGAGATCTTGCACGTTCTCATCCTGAATTTGCAGCGAAACGGGTTCCAGCACATGATCCCAAAATTGGTTTTGAGTGAACTCATGAGCCAACATGTGGGAATCGATATAACGCAGAATCGTCTGTTCGAACGGAGAAATTGTTATTTCGCGTCGGATACCATCATCCATCACGACATTGAGTAGCGATGTTTTGCCTGTATGGGGTTGTCCCACAATCGCGGTTGATTCGCCTCGATTCAACCTCCCTATGATACGCCGGAACGCCCGCTTACGGCCGTGAAATTCCGCTGGTTTAACTATTCTTCCATAGACGAAGGGGTTTATGCGCATCACACTTTCTCCTCATGGCTCACATCTAATAAACGCGACTAGTTAACCAACGACTAACACCAAAAACAGTCAAAAGAGCAACAAACGCAGCCACAATGCCAGTAACAATATTAACTCCCCCTGCGGTCACAACCAGGGCAGGGATTGCAATTGTAAAAATACTTGCGCCTATCTTTGCAAACGCGCCGGCACCCGTATCAGTTTTCCAATAGACACTTTTATCTGCACCTGCATTAGCGATTACACCTGCACTTACATTAGCGATTACACCTGCACAAGCAAAGGCAATCGTCCCTGTATTAGCAGATGAGAGAGCATAAGCAACAGTGACCACGAAGACAATAGCGATCCCAAGAGCACCCGCTGTGTCACTTTCCTTTAAATGACCATACCGCCCGGTGAGGAACCAGGCCAAAATCATGATCACATATATAGCATAGACGATCACAGGGCTAGTTTGGAGTAACGAACCTTGTGCTACACCCCAAGCTGCGTAACAACTCAATGCACCCCAACTCAACGTGCTACTCGTCCAGGCGGCCAGATACGTTAGTTGTTCGGTCTGACCAGTATTTAACGCTGCTCGGAAATTCTTGAACGACTTTGGTCTGATCAGCATCCACCAAAAGAGACGCAAATAATTTATCGGGTTCCAGAAAGCTGTTTTTCGTTTGGCAGCAAGAACATTGCTTGTGGTTGCAACTGCGTCCAGTTTCTGCTGTAATCTATCTTTTTGCCTTGTCAGCGCAGCAAGATTTTCTTTCAAGGCCATTACATCGTCACCATGGAGTGAAATTAGCAGATAGCGGGCGCTCTCTTTGTAGTCAGGGCGGCGGCCGATCACTTGGGCCAGTAGAGTTGCCACAGCGTCCATCTTCTTTTCTTGGATTAAGCCCAATGCTTGCGTATAGAGCGTGGCCAGATCCGATTCTTCTGTTGCTCTTGCCAACCGTTGTTGCAAATCCTCTTCATCGGGAAATTCGGTCAACAGCTGGGTGTAGATATCAACTGCCTCGGACCACTGTTCTGCTTTTTCGTGTTCTTCAGCAGTATGCACAAAATGGGTTAATTGTGCTTTGCTTTGTAAGGTCAACACACGATTGACGGCCTCTTCATCGTCCATCTGCTGGTAGGCGTCCAGAGCGATTGTATACTCTTCGGTCTTGAGGGCCTCTTCCGCCTTCTGTGTCCAAATGGTGGTCCAAGCTTTCTTTGCGACAGGTTGGTCCGGTTCAATTTCCAGAATGCGGGTATAAGCGAGGATCTGTTGGTCAGAATCGGCCTCACTCTCCGCTCGTGCCAGTAAGGCTGCCACAAGATCATGTCTTCCCATGAACGGATCAAATTCGTAGACCGGTTCTAACGTTGTAACGGCGGCATTTGGGTTTCCTTGGCCCAATTGTACGCGTCCCAACAACAAACGAGACTGCATATGATTTGGATTTATGTCTAATGCACGGGTCAGAAGTCCTTCTGCACCATCTAAATCATTCAAGGCATAGATGCCTGCAGCACTCTGATAAAGATTCACGGCCAGCGGCTCAATCGAATCCAACTCCGCCTTCACCCGCCGCAATGGCTTATTCTCCTGTACCCAACGCTTGAGTAATGGTATTGCAAAACGATACCTTACGTCCTGATCATCAGTGTCGCTCTGGTTCTCATTCACTACTCGTCGTAATAGATCCCATTTTTCCAACGTCTCTGGGGCTAGCTCGAGCTCGCGTAAGATCAGCCGCACACCACTACGGTTGAGCAATTCAGTTAACAGGTGTTGACTGATGACTTCGGTGCGCTCCTCGGCCATCGCCGCCATAACAATCCGTTCGGCTGAGGGCAGACCATTCCAGATCCACTGAAAAGCGTTGGCTCCCTGTTCTAGCGCATCTGCCACGGCATCCTCAACATCATCGCCCATCACAGTAGGCGCTTTGGTTGGTTTATCATCGTAGGCTGCTTCCCAAATTTCGCTGCAAAGTAGCTGGGTAAAATAGGGATGACCTTGGGTCCACTGCCAGACTCGATTCAACGCGTCTTCGCTCCAGTCAAGGCTTTGGTTCGTCTCAGAAAGGCGCACAATTTTCCATGTTTCGCTCTTGCTGATTAACCTGAATTCGGGGTTAGAAAAAAGGAAAAAGCACCTTTCTTTGCTGGTAAAATGAAGATAGCAAAACCCATCAACCAGCAAAGAAAGGTGCTAGAAATGAGTCTCAGTAGATCCAAATTTGGCGTTTTTGGCTATTTTCAGTCGAGATTGCAGGGATTTTGGAGTCATTTATTCAGATTTCGGTTACAGAAAACAACCTATTTCATATCTGAAAATCGCCCAAATCTAACGCAAAAACTAGATATCGACCGGCAAATTTGTATTTATGTCAACTGTTTAGCCAGAATTCTCTCTCAAAACCTGAAATTTGGATCTACTGAGTATACTCGAACTATTTACAGATGTCGATGATTTCTGCCTGCTATTTGAGCCAGCGTGGGCGTTGTATCTGCTGCAGAATGGAGAGAAACCGAGTGGACCCAAACGGCAGATGTATTTGAGTGAAATCATGACGATCCTAATCTACTTCCATCAATCAGACTACAGATGCTTCAAGAAATATTACACAAAGCATGTACAAAAAGAGTTGAAGAGCGAATTTCCCAACCTGGTGAGTTACAGTCGATTCGTCGAGTACACACCAGGGACACTGGTGCCACTCTGTAGTTACATGCGGAGTCGGTTGGGTCAGTCAACAGGGATCAATTTCGTGGATGCAACGCCTCTGCCAGTCTGTCACAATCTGCGCATTCCTCGTCACAAAGTCTTTGCAAAACTCGCCAAACGAGGCAAGACATCCATGGGCTGGTTCTATGGCTTCAAGCTGCATCTGATTGTCAACGACTGTGGGGAGATTCTCTCCTTTCACATCACGCCTGCCAACGTCGATGACCGCGAACCTGTTCCCCACATGGCTCAAGACCTCTGGGGCAAACTCTTCGGCGATAAGGGCTACATTGCCGAATGGCTCACCACAGACTTACTTGAACACCACAATCTTCGACTCGTCACACCCATCAAGAAAAACATGAAACCGGCTCTTCTCACTTTACTGGATCGCATTTTCTCTCGCAAACGCTCTATCATCGAGACCATCAATGACCAGCTCAAGAATATCTCTCAAATCTCTCACACTCGCCATCGCAGCCCTCACAACTTTCTCGTCAATGTTCTTTGTGGCCTCATTTCTTACTCTTGGCAGCCACAAAAGCCTTCTCTCAATTTACGCGCTGATGACCTTGCTCTCCCTGCCCTTGTCTAATTCGAACCCCGAATTCAGGTTGATTAGGGTGACTTGGTCACTTTGAGTAGCTTTGAAGGTAGCGAGGGTATCGGTAGAAAGTTCTTCAGGACGGCGCCCCAGCACGAAGACAAACTTCACCTCTTGGGCTTGGGCCATCCAGGCGCGTAGGTAAGGAAAGAAGGCCGAACCAGCCTGGCTTTCTTGAGGCAGATCGAGCACATCAAACTCATCAAAGAGCAAAACAAGCGAGCGTGGAGTCGCTTGTTTTGCGGCGGTGGGTAAAAACTCATCGCGGAAGAAATGTCCATCGCCATCGAAGTGGCTGCGGTCGGGCAGGTCAACATTTGCAGCAGTAGCGATGGTCTGGGCCAATTGGTAGAGTACGTCACCCAGCGGAGCAGCCGCTTTATCTTGTAAATCAAAGTAGACGGGGCAGTACTCCTCATGCGGTAGGTCCTTTGCGAGGCGTAACAGGATCGAAGTCTTGCCGATACGGCGCTGTCCGTAGAGAACGATGGCGTTGGTGTTGGGATTGCGTAAAATGCGCTGGGTCTCCCGCATTACGTCGGTGCGGCCAATGAAGCGATCCTGGTCGCTGATGGGGTTGCCAGCGATGTAGGGGTTTTGGGGGCGAGTCATGGTTGTTTGTGTTTACAGGCTTTGAGATCGATCTTTCTTGTTCTGACGTTTTTGTGGTTCTTGTCGAATACTACAACGGATTCAGATAGGAGCGGATTCTGCTCGTGGATGCAAATCACGAATGACACCGACTCTTTTCTAAGGACCTATCCGAAAAGTGGTTGTGAGTCCAACTAATTTCTCGAGTGAAAATAGATCGCCACAGAACTTTTCGGATGAGCACTAAATGAACTCTCTATGTTGTCTGATTTGACAATCATTTGGTAGACAAAAACATCCAAATTGAACCAAGTACCTTCGCCGTTAAGCAAAATCAGTTCCTATCACAATCTGCTGTAGTCAGCAAGAGAAGGCCCAACCGTAAAAAACGTCAAAAGTCTTGGCTGAAATTTGCTATTCGCAACGTAGGCAGCAATGGAGACTCATGAATCTGAGCATGATGCATTGTAGCAAACAATTTGCAGTCAGAGAAATCATACATTTGTGATGGATTCATTTCACTTGGGGGAAGAATGTTCAAGGCGACGATCCTGCCAAGCCTGTCATTGTGAGCCATTCTATGCAACAGCTGCCTGTTTCAATGTAGCAGTTTCTGCGAACGAACAAGCCTCGTTCGAGGAAGGCGAAGAATCCAGCGCTCCAAGACAAGTGTTTTCATCTTTTTCTAGCGAGTTGACCATGCCAAGGGGTAGCTTAGAAGGTGGGATTCTTCGCTATCGTCTATGAAGCAGAAGGGTTCAACCGGGTCTATGTGCTTAATAAACTGGTTCGCTAGCCGTAGCTCAGAATGACATTTGTGGTGCATTTTTGTTGCAACCAACCATTCTCATTGCATGGATTCAATTTTGGCCGAAAGTGAAATACACTTCTTCTGGCGGATGAATTGACTCATGCACATATGTGAATCAGCCCATGTGATTGATTGATTCGACACACTACAGTCTCATCTCTACTTCTGCTATCCTGGAGGCAGACAACAAACAGTTGGTCAGCGAGACCTGACCTGCTGATTCAGATATAGGGTGTCGGTCATCGTTTTGGTTCAATGGCGGGGTGTATACATTTGTGGTGCTGAACAAACAGGCTGTTTGTTCTACGATTGGTCGAGGCGATGAGTGACGACACATGTAAGGATAGAGGAGACGAAATCATGTTTGGATCATTTTTCAGTCGCAATAAGCCGACGAGCGTCATGGATATGGGGGCATCGGGTTCACAGCATGCGACAACGTATCATCTCATCGACTTGCAGAATGTTGTGAAGACGTTTGATTCGGCGGCGGGGAAATTTACGGCGCTGAAGGAGATCGACTTGCAGGTCGATGCGGGTGAGTTTGTGGCGGTAGTTGGCAAATCAGGGAGTGGGAAGTCAACGCTAAGCAATATGATTACCGGCATTGACCGGCCCAGCGACGGCGAAGTCTTTGTGGCGGACACGGCGGTTCACAAGTTGAGCGAAGGAGAGACCGCCCAGTGGCGCGGCAAGTCCATCGGTGTCGTCTTCCAGTTCTTCCAACTGTTGCCCACATTGACGGTTCTGGAGAATGTCATGTTGCCCATGGATTTTACGGGGAGTCACGCATCCGGTGAACGAAAGGGACGGGCATTGGAGATGCTGGCCCAGGTTGGCATGGCGGAGCAAGCAGACAAACTACCAACGGCCATCTCCGGCGGTCAACAGCAACGTGTGGCCATTGCCCGGGCGTTGGCGACCAACCCACCCATCATTGTGGCCGACGAGCCGACGGGCAACCTGGACTCTCGCACTGCAGAGTCGGTCTTCTCGCTCTTTAGTGACCTGGTTGACAACGGCAAGACCATCCTGATGGTGACGCATGATGATGAGTTGGCCGAACGAGTCACGCGCACGATTACGATTGCGGATGGCGAGATTGTGGCGGATACGCAAAGATGACAAAATGAGGGGATGAAGGGATGACAAGATGATAGAGCAATCAAATCATCTTGTCATTTTGTTGTCTTGTCATCTTGTCATGATTCCATATAGGAGCATACCATGTTTAGCTTAAACAACCTACTTTCTCCCCGCTGGCTCAAAGTCATTCGGGATCTGACATCGAATAAAGCGCGCACGCTGTTGGTGATTGCGTCAATTACGGTCGGTATTTTTGCCGTGGGTGTGGTTCAGCACATCAATACAGTGATTGTGGGTGAGATGGAGACGGTGTATGAGGAGAGCAATGCGGCTCATGCAGTGATCCGGACCGGTGGCGTTGATGATGAGTTGCTGGAGACAATTCGCACGGTACCAGGCGTTGCGGACGCAGAGGGCCGCGGCGCCATGACGGTCAACGTGCAGGTGGCAGAGGGCATCTGGGAGCCGATGACGATCAATGCCATTCCTGACTTTGAGGGTGCGACGGTTAGTTTGATTACGCTGGATGAACAGCAAACCAGACCGGGAGAAAGCGGCAGCGTCCCCTATGTTTGGCCCGAAGATGAACAGATTGTCCTGGAGCGTAGTTCCCTCGATACGCAGGATCGGTTGCCCGCAGATTTAGTTGTCGGTGATACTCTTGTCGTTGAGAATAGCGATGGCAAAATCCGGGAGTTGGATCTGACTGGTCTGGTCTACGATGCCAACAGTATGCCCGTCTCCTTTACCGGCACGCCCGTTGGCTTTGTCGATATGGATACCTTTGAATGGCTGGGCGGCAGTTCAACATATAGCGAAATCAACCTCCGCGTCGAGGGGACGCCTGAACAGATCACCGATATCGATTACGTGCAGAGCGTGGCCGATGATGTGGTCGCCAAGATCGAAAAAGCCGGGCACCCAACGCCCGATGTGCGCGTCATGAATCCTGGTGAGCTGCCAATGCAGAACATTTTCGATTCGTTGACTCTGATTCTGACGCCGCTGGGCATTTTGGCCCTTGTGCTGGGCAGTTTTCTGGTTGTGAACACCATGTCTGCCCTAATTTCACAGCAGACCCGCCAGATCGGCGTGATGAAGTCTATGGGTGCGACGGGCGGTGACTTGATTCGTATGTACGTGGGGGCGGTGCTCGTCTATAGTCTGTTCTCGCTCGCCGTTGCGCTGGGGCTGACCGTCATTGTGGCTGGTGCAATCGAAATCGTCTTGAGTGGTTTTATCAATCTATCGGTTCCTGGCTTTGTTCTGCCGACCAACGTGCTCTTGATCGAAGTGGCCATCGGTCTGCTGGTGCCAACTTTGGCCGCGCTGTGGCCCATCATTCAGGGAACGAGTATCACCGTCCGCGAGGCCATCTCTGACTATGGCGTGGGCAACGGGCAATTTGGCACCAATATGATCGACCGCATCATTGCCAGCATCAAAGGGCTCTCTCGTCCACTGCAGATTTCGCTGCGCAACACCTTCCGCAAGCGTGGGCGTCTGATCCTGACCCTCATTACCCTGATTCTGGGTGGCATGATCTTCATGACCGTGGATAGCGTCCAGAGTTCGCTGGAGGGCCAGGTGGATAACGTTCTCGCCTACAATCAGTTCGATGTTCGGGTGACGCTGGAGCGCGAATATCGCACATCCCAAGTGGAGCAAGCGTCCTTCGAAATCGAGAATGTGAAGACGGTTGAAGCCTGGAGTGGCGGTAGTGCAGTTCGCATCCGTCCAGACGGCAGCGAGAGTGACTCAATCAGCATCACGGCTCTGCCGCCAACCAGCGAAATGGTTGACCCCACAATGGAGACGGGGCGCTGGCTCTTAAACGATGACCAGAATGCCATCGTCCTGAGCCAGAATGTGTTGGAAGATGAGCCAGACATTCAGCTCGGTGACGAAATCGTGCTCGAAATCAATGACAAGGAACGCACCTGGGTTGTGGTTGGCTTTGCGCAAACCACTGATTTTACGGGAGAGGTGACAGGGTATGTAAATCAAGAGTACTATGCCTACATCACCAACAGCGTGGGCAGCGCTACAACAGTCTTGATAAAGATCGACGAAAACAGCGCGGCGTCGCTGGCCGAGATGGGTGTGATCATCGAAGAGCACTTCGAGGCGTCCAACATTCATGTGGCCAATGTTATGACCGTGGAGTTTATCCGCAACTTCACCGGTAGCTTCTTTACGATTATCGTGTCGCTGCTGCTGATCATGGGCGTCCTGATCGCCACGGTTGGCGCGCTGGGATTGGCTGGCACCATGAGCACCAACGTACTCGAGCGGACTCGTGAGATTGGCGTTATGCGAGCCATTGGCGCATCGGACTTCACAGTCCTAGCCGTGGTCTTGGTCGAGGGCGTGATCATCGGTCTGCTTTCATGGATTGTTGGGGCAGCCTTGGCTTATCCGGCTGGCTTTGTCTTGAGCAGTGTGTTGGGGCTTGCACTTTTCCAAGCGCCATTGGGCTATGTCTTTTCTGCGAATGGTGTCTTTACGTGGCTGTTGATCGTGGCAATTCTGGCGGGCGTTGCCAGTCTCTTGCCCGCTCGCAATGCCAGTCGAGTGACGGTACAGGAAGCATTGGCGTATGAATAAAGAATAGGCTATATTATATGGCTAATCATGAACATTTTGATTCTTAGCCATTTTTATCCACCGGAGATGGGGGCGGCGGCTGCACGGCTGCATGGGTTGGCACGCTGGATGGTGCACGATGGTCATCAGGTAACGGTGATTACCGGGTTTCCCAATTATCCGTCCGGCGTGATTCCGGAACATTATCGTGGCAAATGGCGTCAGCGGGAGCAAATCGATGGAGTCCAGGTGATTCGCACCTGGCTCTATGCTTCATCACACCGAAGCACCTGGCGTCGCCTTGGAAACTACTTCTCTTTTGTGGCATCTAGTACACTCACGGGATTAACCATTGGCGGATCATACGATGTCGTCGTCACCTCATCTCCACCTCTCTTTTTGGGTTTATCTGGTCTGTTCGTTGCTCAACTTCGTCGCATTCCTTGGGTCTTTGACCTGCGCGATCTTTGGCCCCAGATTGCCGTGGAGTCAGGGGAATTCTCGGCTGATGCTTGGACAGTGCGGTTTGCGGATCGACTAGCGCACTTTTTCTATCGCCGTGCGGATCATCTGATTCCCGTCACAGAGAGCAAACGACAGAAGCTTTTGGCCCTGGGCATACCCGCAACCAAAATGAGCGTGGTGACCAATGGCGTTGATTTTGACGATATTAAAATTTCTCCTCCAAAAAATCCTCAGTCGACTTTATCGGAACGTTTTACACCGTCACATTCGTTAAAAGAGAACAAAGCTTTTTCAGATAAATATTTTCAGTCAATAGAGAACAACCCAAAAGAAAAGAGCCAGCCATCCTGGCGTCAACAGCTCGGCTTGGAGGGAAAATTCGTCGTTCTCTATGCTGGGCTGATTGGTATCGCACAAGGTGTCGACCGACTGCTGGATGCAGCCGAAACGTTGCGTACATCGCCGAATATCCATCTGCTGATCGTGGGGGATGGCGTTCGTCGTTCTGCGCTGGTGGCTCGTGTTGAGCAACAAGCGCTTACGAATGTCACCATTTTACCAACCCAACCGCGCAGCGAGATTCTGGCGATGACGCAAGAGGCTGACATCTGCTTTGTTCCTCTTCTCAACAGCGCGCTGCAAGATGCTGTTCCGTCGAAGTTGCTCGAAGCGTGGGCCTGCGGGCGCCCGGTACTATTGACAGCGGCAGGAGAGGCGGCCCAACTTGTGGACCGTTGTCAGGGAGGGGTTGTGATTGCGCCAGAAGCCAGCCGCAAATTGGCTCAGGCAATTTTGACTTGTCAGGCAGAGCCAGAGCGACTGATGACCTATGCGCAGAATGGGTATGAATATGTCCGTCAACACTTTGATCGAGCCGTTTTGGCGCGGCGGTTTGTGCAGGTACTTCAACGGGCCATTCAGGAGAGCGTACAATGAAGCGATTGCGGACAGCATGGTTGACAGCACAACGGGCGGGGCTCCAACGCATACTCTATCGCGTTCGACGCCGTCTCCGCTTACGCATCATCAATCCGCTGTTTGCAGAACAACTCTATCCTCTATCTCAGCAACTTTATTCACTTGACCAACCAACCCATGCTCCAAAAGATCAAGATTGTCGCGCTGCCCAACGCTCTTTGCTGGCACAGCTAGTGGACCTCCGTCATGAGGAGCAGGCTCTCCGGCTGCTTAATCAACCCCCTTGGTCACTCCAAGCACCTATCAATTGGCATGCACCGGCGCCGATTTCAGAGCCACTTTGGACATTCCAGCTTCATGGATGGGAGTGGGCTTGGCCTCATTTGACCTTTGGGCAAGCAGATCTTGGGTGGAAAAAAAGTTTTCAGGATCTGTGGCGGTCCTGGTCTGCCCAGATGACCATTGGTCGCGGGGCAGCGTGGGAACCATATCCAACGTCCCGTCGCTTGATCTGTTGGGCTGCGGCTTGGTATTTGTTAGATGGAGGACCGGATTGGGCTGTACAGATTGATCGGCAAACGGCTTATCTGGTGGACCATTTGGAACGCGACCTCGACAACAATCACTTGATTGCAAACGGGAAGGCATTGGCTTGGGTGGGTCTGCTATTGCCCCGTCTCCCTCACGCCAGACAGTATCAACAATTGGGGTTGGATTGTCTGTGGGATGCGCTGCGGATGCAGGTTCGCGCAGATGGTGGGCATGTGGAAAATTCAACGAGTTATCACATGAGCGTTTGGTTGGATTAGAGACCGCTCTGCTCTGTGAAGCAAGCGGGGAAGCCGTGCCCGCCGACGTCTGGCCTATGCTCGAACGCATGGGGGATTTTGCTCTTGCTCTGATTCGTCCGGATGAACAACTGCCTTTGCTCAATGATAGCCATCTAAATGAACCACTCTCAATGCGCTCAGTCTTCAAGTTGGCAGCCATCGCTTTTACGGGACATTCATCGACAGAACGATCTGCTTCTCGCTCTGACTTTGCTTGGGTTGGACGAGAAGACAACGCACTGAAAGAGGAAGAGCCGTTGCTGCGAACCACAATTTTGCGCGAAAGTGGTTACGCTGTCTTACGCCCTGCTCCAACCGGTTCTCAACCACTCAGACCCAACAAGACGCAAACCTACCTGCTCTTTGATGCAGGCGACCTCGGCCCTCATCATTGCCCTGGACATGGCCATGCAGATGCCTTGAGCTTTGAACTCTGGTCGTATGGTCAGCCATTGCTCGTTGATCCAGGCACCTACCAATACGTGGAAGGCAAATGGCGTGATTATTTTCGCAGTACAGCTGCGCATAACACGCTCACGGTCGATGGACAGGATCAGTCAGAATTTGGCGGACCATTTCGCGTGGGCCACATGGCGCAGGCACGCTTGATCTCCCAAATGATTACAGATGAACTGACCGAAGTGGAGGGTGAACATGATGGTTATCTGCGCTTACCAACCCCTGTGATGCACCGTCGCAGAATCCGCTTTCACGGTGATGATTACATTACTATTGTCGATCAACTCCTCGATCCTCAGCCAATAGTTTTACAAGCAACGGCCCATCATGGGGGTGAAGACGAAGAGAATCACAGTCACCAACTCGCCCTTTGGCTCCACCTGCCACCCATACCCATGGCAAATGTCATCATTCGTAGCGAATCTAGCGCACGCATCGCCTATCCAGGTGATATAGAGCTTGATATCAATATCAATAACAACATCAGCAGCAATCGCGATGGTCGAATTCAGGTGGAGGAAGGTTGGGTGAGTGATTCGTGGTATGAGAAACGCCCTGCGCCTGTACTGGTCTATCGAATGAAGGCCAAGATTCCCTCAACGTTCACGACGCACTTAAAGATCGTGAGCCAGTAGCACATAACCCCTTCAGCGCTTCTTCAGCCAAACTTCAATCAATCACTAGGCAAATCGTGTTAGAATATCCAGTATAAATGCGTCACCCACACGCATGATTATTTGCTAGTGATTCGTCAGATATAAACAAATTAAACTAGGAGAAACGCTTATGAATCCCCCTTCAGAAAGTTGTTTTTGCCGCGGGACCAGGCTCAGTTGGAGTGCAGCACAGTGGATACGCCTTGTTCAGATGAACCGCAAAGGAAAAGGGCTCGAAGGTCGAATCAAGAATGGGTCGAGGAGTTGTCCAACACTCATCATGAGAACGTTCAGATCAAGGCACATAGAGATTTGGCAAATTATTTATTTGTCGTTGCTTATAATTACTTGAACAAACGCCGCGAGAACCTACAGATGTTGAGCCAGCTTCCAAACGAGGAGATCGCTTCTCTGGCCGAAGACGCGGTGCAGGATTTTATGGAAAAGCTCGTGCGCGACGAGTATGCGCTATTGTCCAGCTATCGCGCCTCAGGCCGGTTCACCTCTTGGGCAGCACAGATCGTATGCAACCAGCTCTGTTCTGAACTGCGCAAAGTCGGTTGGCAGAGACAGGAGCGAATCTCTGAGGTTTGCACAATCTCGACCCAAGATCAAGGATTGCCTTCGCCATACGCATCCGTTGTTCAAGGACAGACTCACGAACTGCTCCAATCGTGTATGAATAAGCTGCCTGAACGCTATCGATTGGCATTGATTCGACGAGTTGTCGATGGGGAAAAGGCCAAAGATATTGCCGCCGATCTCAAAGTGACACCCAATACAGTTCATATCTTGGTCTATCGTGCCAAACAACAGATGCGTCAATTGGTGATGAACGAGGGTTTGGAGCCCACCTTTTAGAGAGTGCTGATTCTTAACGCCGTTAAGGCCATTTCAAAAGTAAATTACAGACGGATGCACGTTTCAGCCTAGATGGTTCACGGGTCGTCACCAGCAGTAATGATGGATTTGCCACGGTCTGGGATGTGGTAACAGGTCAGCAACTCGACATCTTCGCCAGCCACAGAAATACGGTCACATCTGCGTTCTTTAGTCCAGGTGAAACCCGCGCTGTTACTGTCAGCAGTGATCACACGGCCAGAATCTGGGATGTACAAACGGGTCTGGAATTTCACACACTCGTTGGTCACGAAGATCAGCTGTCTTCAGCCCAGATGGGCCAATGTATCGCCTGGCCTATCCACTCTTTCCATCTAGTCACGCCCCTGAATTTCCCAAATAATCTCCCCTTGCAAAATACCCCAATCGTTGAATTCCTGACTATGTAACTTCTCATCTCTTCCCATGTAGGTTACATCCTTGATGGTTTCACCGTTGCTGTTTTTGTGGAACGAGATGCTCACAACTTGCTGATAGCTTGTCACCTCGGCGGGCAAGTTAATACGGACTGGACGCCCCGTCCAACGCGAAATCTTGCGTCCCTGATAGCAAGCACTCACACCTCCAAAGAGAACGAGCGCTACGAGAACACCCATCAGGAACCACTGCCAGTTCTTCAACGAGATCGAGACTGTTGTTTCTGTCTTTTGTTGCATAAGAGAAATAACCTTACCTTTCTAATATATAGCCTTTCAGGAAAAGATTTACCTGTCAAGCTACTGTATTGCGTGGAAAAACAGGGGTGGTTCATTTTAGCTGGATAGATAGGTTTACACTTTTAGAAACAGAAAGAACGTTTATATTCTCTGATTTCGCCGGTTCTCAGAGAGAAAACGGTCTCATATAGATTTTTGTCTATATATCAAAAGTGTAAACCTAATTTTGAACCACCCCGAAAAACATTATCCGAACATCTATAGTATGACCTTTTTAGGCGAATCCAATTTTTAAACGATCCACAGATTGACGGGATTGACTAGAAACTTTCTCTTGTAAACCTCGTTAATCCTGTCCATCTGTGGAAGGCGAAGCGCCCACTTCGTGTTTGGTACAGATGCGTCGCATCCACATTAATTCTCTGGAATAGCCTTAATATCGCGCAATAAAGCAGTCGACAAATCTACTTTGCCTCAATCCTCACATCGCCAAATGCCCGACTTATTCTCGACCAGCCCAAGAAACTGTGTGGCTTCCAATGTATTGCGAATCTCTCGTTCATCTAGATAGCCACCATCCGGTTTCGATTTTACCACAGAGAAATGGAGATGTAATCCAGTCGAGCGATTGGGATTTCCCGACCAATTCCCCTGCTTCCCCAGCAGCGTGCCTGCTTTAACAAAAACCCCGTGGGTGCCTGGTGGAAATGCGCTATCCACATAGGATTCGGTTCCGTCGCTCGAAGCCATATGAGTGTAATAAGTCCAGATCTGTTGGTCTGTCAGATCGGGATTCATCACGCTGAGAGGAAAATCGGGATGACGGATGATTACTGTACTCCTCCATCCGCTCTCTCGGGTTAAATAGCCATCATAAGCAGCTACGATTGGCGTTATATTGTTCTCTCCATCCGGGCTAAAGATATCCAATCCTGAATGCCGATGTCCTGGCCGGAAACTATCGCCCCAACCAAAGCCCAAATAACCGGTTGTGGGGATGAGCATGAGAGCGTCACCGCATCGACTACCCACAGAAAGTGACCAGTCTGGGTAACGAGCAGGATCCTTAAACCAACTACGCAAACGAATGATGCGAGAGAGATTGGGGAAAGAGCCACCATCATTTACATTAGTGGTGACGGTCCAATAGCCGATCAAAATAGCTGCACCAGTGATAAGCAGCGTGACAAACCGTTTGCGCATAGACGGATTATATACTACACTCGTCTATATGCCGCACTCGCGCACAAAGTTAAAATAAATTCGTCGCTTCTACTTGGAGAAACAATCGAATGGACGCACCACAATCCTATTGCCAAGTGGTTGCACAAATGGAATCACCCAACGTACACCGCACGTATCATGATACGGCATACGGTTTCCCAATCACTGACGACAATGAGCTGTTTGGGCGGCTGATTTTGGAAATCAATCAGGCTGGCTTGTCATGGACCACGATTCTAAACAAAGAAGCAAACTTCCGCAGAGCCTACGCAAATTTTGACATCGATCAGGTTGCCGATTTCGGCGAATCGGATCGGGAACGACTGCTGAGTGATGCAGGGATCATCCGAAACAAGCTCAAAGTCAATGCTGCTATCCACAACGCACAATGCATTCGGGAGCTCCAGCAAGAATATGGCAGCTTCAAAGCCTGGCTCGATCACCACTTTCCCCTCACGCGTGAAGAGTGGGTCAAGCTCTTTAAGAAAACTTTCAAATTTACTGGCGGCGAGATCACGAACGAATTTCTGTTGAGCACCGGTTATCTGCCGGGTGCCCACGATCGTGACTGCCCCATTTATCGACGGATTGTGGCGCAAAATCCACCGTGGACAACCCATGATCAGTATCGGCAATTTCTTTAGGATTCGGAACTAAATAACTCATCGATAGATTCTTCGTTTCACTCGAGAATGACATCGATGAGTTATTTAATCGTCATTCCTCAGTAATCATCTGGGCGTCCTCTTGGAATCTTCACAAAAGATTTCTTGCATATCGGGCACGAAGTTGGTCAGCGTGACAAGATGACGAGATGAAGGGATGACAAGATGAGCTCTATCCAGTCACCTTGTCATCTTGTCACCCTAGCCTTTGGGTTCTGGCTTGGCCAGGTTAGGCTATCCTAATAAAACAAGTGTCCGACGAGAGAAATAGAATCTTGCAGCCTGACAATATTCTGATCTGGTATCACGCATCACGCAAGACACATGTTCCATTTTCGCTGCAAGCCCAGTGGCTCCAATATGACACTAGACGTCATCATTTAGGCTCTATACTTTTGTCTGAACAGCGTTTGACATTGAAACATTCACTGGAGGACAAACATGCGGTCTCTAAAGAATCAAGTGGCAGTTGTGACGGGCGCAACGCGCGGAGCTGGGCGTGGCGTTGCCTGTATGTTAGGCGAAGCGGGCGCAACGGTCTACTGTACCGGGCGCAGCGTCAAGGGATCCCCTTCTGAAATCGGCCGTCCTGAAACAATCGAAGAAACGGCTGAAATGGTGACGGCGCATGGAGGGGTCGGATTGTGGCAGCAAGTCGACCATACACAACCAGCGCAGGTTAAAGCCTTATTTGAGCGAGTTCACCAAGAACAGCAAGGACGTCTCGATATCCTGGTGAATAACATCTCTGGAAACTGGCATGTTGAGTGGGTTGTTCAAGGGTACAGTGCTCAGCCATTTTGGGACTGTAATTTGCAAAAAGGCCTATCGGTTCAAGAAACTGGGGTTCACTCCCACATCATCACAAATCATTATGGCGCTCAATTGATGGTAGAGAATCGCAATGGACTAATTGTCGAAATCACGGATGGCAATTATGTAGGCTACAATGGTTGTGGGTTATTCTCCAGCTTCTCCAAGGTGTCAACTGTTCTTTTGGCCTTCATCATGTCAGAAGAATTAAAGAGCCACAATGTCGCTGCGGTTTCTCTGACACCCGGTTGGTTACGATCCGAAGAGATCCTGGATGGATTTGGTGTGACAGCAGAAAACTGGCGCGATGCCCTCAAGAAAACGCCTGACTTTGCCAACTCTGAAAGTCCGTTTTATGTTGGACGTGCGGTTGTTGCTCTGGCCACAGACCCAAACATTATGGAACGAACTGGACACGCATTGAGTGCCGGATATCTGGCCAAAGAATATGGCTTTACGGACATTGATGGGGCGCAGCCGCCGGGATATTGTCCGGAGGGGGTGTTTAAGAATGGAAATTTTGTCTATATCAAGTGAGTCATTCAACGCTTACCCCTCTTATTCACGCCTCAAAACAAGCGCCGTCCGCTCAAATTCGATCACAGTCACCCCATCCTGATTACGCCCTATGTGACGAAAGCGCACAATTCCCCGATCCGGTTTGGAGCGGGAGGGGCGTTTCTCGATCACTTCGCTTTCTACATAGAGCGTATCCCCGTGAAAGAGTGGATGTGGGTGGCGTACGCTTTCGTAGCCCAAGTTTGCCACGATTGTTCCTTCGGTCAATTCGGGAACCGTGATCCCAACCGCCAAACCCAAAGTGAAAATCCCATTGACAATACGTTGTCCAAACTGGCTCTGCTTATTGGCAAAATCCTCATTCAGATGGAGTGGTTGGGTGTTCATCGTGAGCGCCGAAAAAAGGACGTTGTCCATCTCGGTGAGTGTGCGACCCAAGCTGTGTTGGATGACGTCACCCACGCTGAGTTCGTCGTAATATTTTCCTGCCATTCTTCTTCTATTCCCCCATTTCGATCAGTAGTTGACCGCGCTCAACAACGTCACCAATCTTGCACTGAATTCGGATAATCCGTCCATCTTGTGGTGCCGTCACGCGCATTTCCATCTTCATGGCTTCCAAAATAACCAGTGGAGCGCCCCGTGAAACCATCTCGTCTTCTGTAACCAGGATCTGTTGTACTTGTCCAGGCATGGTTGCTGTTAAAGCACCACTTCTGGGTTGTGCGTCGCGACGCCGCTGAGCTCTACCCGCGAGCGTTTGACTGCTCGGACGCTCGAGTGTCCACACACGTCCTTGCATCCAAACTGCGCGTTGCTGAGACTGCGCACTGTCTTCATCATTGTACGCGTAGGCACGGAATCGCTTGCCGTTGAGCGTCAGATTGAGTTCTCCGTTGGGATCCATATTACCTTGAACATGGTAAACGCGTTCGCCGATGGTAATTTGATAGGCTTTGTCGCTTGGATGGATGGTGACTGTGAACTGTTCATCCCCAACTTCATACTGAAACTGTATCATGAAGCGACTCCCAGACGAAAGCCGCTACGACTATGCCACGGGCTGAATGGATCGGTCTCTAATTGCTCTCCTTGATGTAAATCATCAACCCTCTGTTCGAATAGATCCGCCATCGCTGCAGCGACCAATACTTCGTCCGATACTTGCGCGCCTTCGTTGCTCCAACCGCTAAAATGATGTTCGACGAATTCGGTTGTTGTGCTGCCTTCTTGAAATGCTGGATGCGTGCAGACTGCACGCAAAAAAGGGATATTTGTGACGATGTCGCCCAATACAACATAATTCTCCAATGCATGCCCAATCTTTTGGATGGCATCCTGGCGATTCATGCCGTAGACAATCAGCTTGGCCAGCATCGGATCATAGTGCAGAGAAACCTCATCACCATTGGCAACGCCCGAATCGACCCGAATTCCCGGGCCATCTGGTTCTTTGACCAATTGCAGCTTTCCAATCGATGGGAGAAAGTCATTCTCTGGATCCTCAGCGTAGATGCGACACTCGATGGCATGACCATGCTGCATGAGATCTGATTGGCGAAAGGGCAATGGTTGTCCAGCGGCCACACCGATTTGCAGCTTGACCAGATCAATACCGGTGACCAACTCGGTAATCGGATGCTCTACTTGTAGACGCGTATTCATCTCCAGAAAGTAAAAATTCTGTTCTTCATCGACTAGAAACTCGACCGTTCCAGCATTCAGATAGTTGACTGCTTGCGCGGCTGCGACCGCCGCATTTCCCATGCGATTCCGCAGATCATCATCCAGGAAAGGAGAAGGTGTCTCTTCAATGATCTTCTGATGACGGCGCTGGATCGAACACTCACGCTCAAAGAGATGGACCAGGTTTCCCTCTCTGTCGCCGAATATCTGGAATTCGATGTGGTGCGCATTCTGGACCAGCTTCTCTAGAAAAATCTCATCGTTTCCAAAGGCACTTTGTGCTTCACGTCGTGCCGCTGCAATGGCGTTTGGCAGCTCACTCTCGGTTGAGACGATTCGCATTCCTTTCCCACCACCGCCTGCCACCGCCTTGACCAATAGGGGATAGCCAATTCGGTACGCTGCTCTGTTGAGAGCTTCATCTCCATCATGATTTTGATGGTGATTTTGAGTGCTAGATTGGTAGCCAGGTACGACTGGCACACCTACACCCTCCATCGCCTCGCGCGCCGCTGTCTTTGACCCCATGATGCGAATGGTCTCGGGGCTGGGACCAATAAAACTCAAATCCGCATCAAGTACTGCTTTGGCGAAATCAGCATTTTCAGACAAAAATCCATAGCCCGGATGTACGGCTTTGCAGTCGAACCGCCGGGCAATAGCCACGATCTTGTCGCTGCAAAGGTAGGACTCTTGAGGAGGCGCAGGGCCGATATGGACGGCCTCATCAGCGAGCCAAACATGGCGAGATGCTGCATCTGCTTCCGAATAGATGGCGACGGTTTCGATGCCCATTTCTCGGCAAGCACGGATAATGCGGACGGCGATTTCACCGCGGTTGGCAATGAGGATTTTGGAGAACATAAACTTTCAATCCTACATTCGAAAAACACCATATCGGGTCTCATCAACCGGGGCGTTTAGACAGGCCGACAGCGCCAGCCCCAAAACAGTCCGTGTCTCGGCTGGGTCGAGAATTCCATCGTCCCAGAGACGGGCCGCGGCGTAGTAGGGACTGCCTTCGTGTTCATATTTTTCGAGCGTGGGTTGCATAAAGGTCCGCTGTTCATCCGGCGTTAGTTGGGGCTCCCCACGTCGTGCAAGCTGATCCTGTTTGACAGTCAGCAACACATTGGCGGCTTGTTCGCCCCCCATGACGCTGATACGACTATTGGGCCACATCCATAAAAAACGAGGTCCATAGGCTCGTCCACACATCCCATAATTCCCAGCACCAAAAGAACCACCGATGATGACGGTGAGCTTGGGCACTTGAGCATTGGCAACGGCGTGGATCATCTTGGCTCCATCTTTGGCAATCCCACCGACTTCGTACTCTTTGCCTACCATAAAACCGGTAATGTTCTGCAAAAAGAGCAGTGGGATGCGCCGCGCGGTGCAGAGTTCGATGAAATGGGTGCCTTTGAGGGCCGATTCGCTAAAGAGGATGCCGTTGTTGGCGATGATGCCAACTGGGTAGCCATGAATGTGGCTAAAGCCGCAGACCAGCGTCTCTCCATAGCGGGCCTTGAATTCGCGAAAGCGACTGCCATCCACTAGCCGTGTAATCACTTCTCGCACATCATAGGCTACTCGATATGAAGATGGAATCACGCCATAGAGCTCAGATGGATCATAGAGTGGCTCTTCGGGGGGACGAACATCCATCTCCAACCGCTTGCGGGTATGGAGTGTCTCCAAAATGTCGCGCACGATTTCCAATGCATGGGCGTCATCTTCAGCAAAATGATCAGCCACACCAGAGAGTCGTGTATGTACATCAGCACCGCCTAGCTCTTCGGCACTCACTTCTTCGCCCGTTGCGGCTTTCACCAGTGGCGGACCACCCAGAAAAATAGTACCCGTTCCCTTTACAATCACGGCCTCATCGCTCATGGCGGGTACATATGCACCACCTGCTGTACAAGAGCCCATGACAGCGGCAATTTGTGGGATCCCCACAGCACTCATGGCCGCTTGATTGTAGAAGATGCGACCAAAATCATCGATATCCGGAAAGACCTCGTCCTGCATGGGAAGAAACGCTCCACCGGAATCAACCAGATAGATGCACGGCAGCCGATTCTCCAATGCTACCTGTTGCGCGCGGAGATGCTTCTTTACCGTCATTGGGAAATAGGTACCGCCTTTGACGGTGGCGTCATTGGCTACGATCAGACACTCGCGACCCGAAACACGACCGATTCCCGTCACGATCCCCCGCGCATGGTGCATCGCCATCATATAGCTCCCACGCAGCCAGAGGCGAAAGCTCCAAAAAAGGCGCTCCTGGATCCAACAGCATATCGATTCGTTCACGCACGAAGATCTTGCCGCGACTCGTATGGCGCTCCCTATATTTTGGCCCACCCCCTTGTCGCACTTGGGCTAGACTCGCTCTCAACTCCTCAACAAGAATCTGATTGTGGGCCAGATTCGTCGCAAATTCGGGGTCATTTGGGTCTATTTGGGATTCCAAAATTTTCATCACTATCTTGTCACGTCGCCGACACCATCCACTTTCAGTAGAGAGCAATCGTTAGATTCCTTCGGCTTTGCTCAGGACGAGCCTTCCCTTCACTCGGGAATGACACGATTTCAGTCTACTGACCATCAACAATTCACCATCTACCACCTACTCGTTCATCAAATGACGTCCAATCACCATCCGCAAGATCTCACTGGTGCCTTCCCCAATCGACATGAGCCGCGTATCCCGATAAAAAACGTTCGACTTCAAATTCACGACTGTAACCATACCCGCCATGAATCTGAATGGCGTTGCGACAGACTCGCTCGCTCATCTCCGTGGCAAAGAGCTTTGCCATACCCGCTTCTTTGGCATAGGGTCGACCTTCGTCCTTGAGCCAAGCTGCCCAGTAGAGCATGTGACGTGCAGCCTGGATTTCGGTCGCCATATCGGCCAACATAAAGGCCACCGCCTGGTGTTGTCCAATCGGTTTACCCATTGTCTGACGTTCTTTGGCATATTGCAAAGCAGCATCATAGGCGGCTTGGGCGAGGCCGAGAGCCAACGAACCAATGCTGATGCGGCCTTTGGTCAATGTAGCCAAAGTTTGGGACAATCCCTTCCCCTGCTCACCAAGCAGATAGTCAGCCGGCACCCGCACATGATCAAAGGTAACGGCATGGGTAGGGGAGCCATTGAGTCCCATCTTGTTTTCGGGTGGACCAATCACCACACCTGGTGTGTCAGTCGGCACGATGATGTGGCTCAACGAACGCGATCCTTCCTCGTGATCGGTGCGGCAGAGAATGATCATTGTTTCGGCAATGCTGGCATTGGTGGCCCACATCTTGGACCCATTGATCACCCACTCATCGCCCACAAGCTGTGCCGCCGTCTTGATGTTGCGCAAGTCCGAGCCGGCCCCCGATTCGGTCAGCGTCAAACACCCCAGTTTACCTTCTTTGGCGGTCAAAAGAGGCAACCACTTCTCTTTCTGTTCGTTGGTGCCAAAGTCAACAATTGGTCCCATTCCCAGACAGTTGTGGGCAGAAATTGCTAAAGATGTGGAGCCACAAGCCCAAGCCAGCTCTTCAGTTGCAATCGTGGCACTAACGGTATCCATCTCAGCACCGCCGTAGTCAAGCGGCACCTGCAAACCCTTTAGTCCCAGATCGGCCATTTTACGCGTTGCGGTCCAATTATATTCATGGGTTTCGTCAGTTTGGCGCGCCATCGGACGCACCTCATTCTCCATGAACTTGTGGAGTACGTTTCGAAACTCTCGTTGTTCGTCGTTTAAGTCAAAATTCATTGTCTGTTCCTAACCTGGACAAGGCCGCTTCGCTACCAAGGCCGCTTCGCTACCAAGCCAGAACCAAAATGAGAAGATGACGAGATGACAAGATGACCCGATGTAGTTCTTCTCTTCACCTTCTCACCTCTTCGTCTTGTCACACGCACCAACTTCTTGCCCAATATACAAGAAAAAATGGGGTTTCATCGAGATTGGAGACTCAGTAGATCCAAATTTGGCGTTTTTGGCTATTTTCAGTCGAGATTGCAGGGATTTTGGAGTCATTTATTCAGATTTCGGTTACAGAAAACGGGGTGGTTCATTTTAGGCGGACAATTAGGTTTACATTTTTGCAAAGAGAAAAGATGTTTATATTTTCTAATTTGAGCCATGCTCAGGCAGAAAATGACCTCAATATAGATTTTGATCTATGTATCAAAAGTGTAAACCTAATTCTGAACCACCCCCAGAAAACAACCTATTTCATATCTGAAAATCGCCCAAATCTAACGCAAAAACTAGATATCGACCGGCAAATTTGTATTTATGTCAACTGTTTAGCCAGAATTCTCTCTCAAAACCTGAAATTTGGATCTACTGAGACTAGAGGTTTTCCACGCCGGCAGCCAATCTCTAATCTGTAATCTCACAACTCCCGTTTTCAAATTGACTCCCGTATAGGTATAAATTCTGACGCTCAGCGTAACCCAGTAAATCAATCTGAAATGTTAGCGCGCCAACATTCATGTCTGCTAACGCTTTCGTTTGCGTTTCTTTTTCTTCTGTGCCTTCTGAAGTTTGGCTGGTTTGACTCGCTTTTTCCGTTTTTTGGGCTGAACTCCAGATTTGCGCTCTTCTAACGCATCATCCTCAACTTCGAGTACTTCCATCCCCCACGGACTCCCTTCACCTTGTTGGAGCGCGCGCAGCCATTGGGTTGCTGCTTGGAACGTCTGCATCATGGACCGCTTGGGCAGGAATCGCCCAGATGACATTGATTGAGCTTCCTCGTAGAGAGTTCGTGCCTTTTCACGATCCCCAAAATCATGTTCGGCCATTGCATAAGCAAGCACGTTTTCAGCATCCTTGGACTCGAGTTCATATCCTGCGCGATAGGTCTCCAATGCCCATGGATAGCGATATAACGTGCGGAACAGGTTGCCCATTTTCAGATAGTGGGTGGCGTTTTCGGGTTCCTTCTCAATTAGCTTTTTGTAGCGCTCGAGTCCTTCAAGAGGGTGCATTGGGCGCCCAAAAACGAGTGATTTAAAGGATTGGACGCGCGGATGGAGACGAACACCGGAAGCCTCTGGCTTCTTCGACAACAAACGAGCAAAACCGTCTGTGCCGTCTGTTGGCATCAAAAGGCGCATATTGGCAAGCGGTCCTAGTTCATACTGATCGCGTGCGCCGCATTTTGGGCAGATAATTTCATGATCCATGATGTGTGGATCATAGCGCACTTCCTCGCCAGCTTCTTGACGCTCCATCGTGCCTCGATCAATTAATACTTGCTGCACAAAATGTTCCCGTTCACGGCCACAATTTTTACAAATCAGTGGCAAATAAAGACCATCCTCACGTCGTACCTTCTTGACAGGTGTGCCGATTCCCCATTCTGACTGAATGGTATCAAACGTGACCACTGATATATCAACTCGGTCTTCGTCAAATGCCGCTTCAATTTCAGGCAGCAGTTCTTTGGTTTGCAGATCAAGAGCCTCGCAAATCACAAAGGCCGTGAATGTCTCCTCGGTTGCGATTTCGTGGGCTTCTGGTCGCGTCAGGAAGGTACGTATGAGGTTGACTATCCGTTCGCGATCTTCCAAGAGTTGTTGGGTGCGTTCAATAAGTGCCTGGAGAGCGCTTAACCGAACGTGCAGATCATAGTTTGTATCACTCGCGATGGCTTCCAATTCATCTGTGTCGTAACCGCCAATTTTGCCTACTTTGCTAGACAACAATCTTGTCTGCCAGTCGCCATCTGCACCCTCCAACCAAAATGTGAGTTCATCTAACTCGACCAAATTCTCTTCCTGGAAATGACGCAAGAGAGTGACGGCATGACGCGGGGCAGATGTGCCCAGCAATGCTTCATCAAAGGCCATTCGGATCAAGTCGGCCGCCAGCACTTTGGCTTGACTCGTAATCTCCGCATAGAGAGTGGTGGGTTGTGCCTCTTCTGTCGTAATCAGTTGATCCAGAGGTGACAGATAGGCATTCTGACCATCTGGATGCCCGGAGTCTAGGGTAAGCGCTTTGCGGTAGGCGGTTAACACATCAGGCGCAATGTCTGATAGTCGGCTCGTTTCGTTGGCTGCCTTTTCTGTTGCCTCACGAAACAGCTTTTCAAATTGGGCCTGCAACTTCTCTTTATCGTTCTCCTGAATGAGTTGCATTCCCCGATTTAGCACTTCAATCGCCAGATCGTTCATACTACAAGATGGTAGGGTTAGCGCTTGGGTGTTATACGTCCAAATATCAGTCGGATCTGCATTGAGCAATCGCGTGATGATTGCAAGCCCTGTGTTGTGCTCCGTAAGCAAAACCCGCATAAGCCCACTTTAGCGCATTGGAATAGTCCCCACGCCAACGCATTCCTTCCATTTGCTCCCAGTATAATTCACTATACAGAATCATTTCCGAGACTTCTGGTGAGCGCAGTAGAAGAATCCGTACGGCCTCCTCACGTTCATCATCTTTCTGTTCCGAGAAATGATGCACCACATCGAGCAATTCATAATCACCCCACGCTCCGGGTCGTTGCGCATTGATCTCGGTTACTGATAAAGAATCAAAATACCTGACGGTTTTGTTCATTTTATGCTGTCTTTGGTGAATCGACTATTGCTGTTACTCAGCGATGAAAAGTCGGTGCTTCATCGGGTGTCGGCGAATTGACGAAGAAGCCGCGGGCACGCACTGCGTCCTCGCCCCCGAACTGTTCAACTCGCGCGCGCTGGTCCGCTTTTGCTTGGGCATCGACTGCATCCGGATCAACGATTGCACGCAACTGCCCCTCGAATTCGTTGACGAGAGCAGGTTCCGCCGCCGCCAGATTGTTGATCTCTTCGGGATCTGCCTGAAGATTAAAAAGCTGTGGCTCAGCACCAACATAGTGAACATATTTATAGACACCATCGTAAACCATGTAATAAGCATTTTCGGTTGCCACAGCATGATATTCGCTAAAGACGATGCGGTTTTGGTCAGGTTCTTGCGCAATGGACAAGAGTGACACACCGGGCAAGTCAGCATCTTCTGGATCTGGCGTGGCACCAACTGCCTCGATGACCGTTGGGAAAGTATCAACGAGCGAAACGGGTGTGTTTGAAACTTTACCCTCTGGCACATCGGGTCCCGCCATCACAAAGGGAATCGCCGCGGCCTCGTCATACATGGTGAACTTGCCAAAGATGCCGCGTGCCCCCATATGCTCGCCGTGATCAGAAGTATAGATGACGCGCGTCTTGTCTCGCAGGCCCAACTCGTCCAAGGCTGTCAAAACACGCCCGATCTGCTGATCCAGATGAGTCGTCGCGCCCAGATATGCAGCAATCATCTTGCGGACGTCATGTTCATCAAATTGCGGGGCAAATCCAAAAAAGCGTCGCATATAATCCAGTGCTGGATGATCGGGCCACTCCTGTTCTTGCCACTGTGGCATCATCGGAATCTGATCCAGTGAATATTGGTTGTAGAGTTCGGGAGGAGCGATATACGGTGGATGGGGGCAGACAAATGAGAGAAAAAGCGTCCAGGGTTTCTCATCGTGAGCGTGTTCGGTCAGCCAACGACAGCCGTTGTCTGCATTGCGAATATCGTATTGGAGATAAGTAGAATCGCCGGGGCCAGATTTCTGAATTGGCTCACGCTTAGGGCGCATAGGTGGATTCTTGCGAATACAACTCAAGATGTCACCTACGCCATCAACGACATTCAACGGTTCGACACTCTGGGTGAATCCAAGATCGTCTTCCGTTGAACGAAAATGGAGCTTACCGATCGAATCGACACGGTAACCCTGTTTGCGTAGTCGATGGTGCCAGCTTGGAACTGTCCCATCGTAGGGATGACCATTGTCCCAGGCCCCGATTTGATGGACATAGCGCCCGGTTGCTAACGCTGCTCGAACAGGAACACAGATGGCGCAATTAGTGTAGGCATTTGTAAAGAGTGTACCTCGTTCTGCCAGGCTATCAATATGGGGTGTTTGAGCCAGTGGATGACCGTAGCAGCCGGCGGCATCTCGATTGTGTTGGTCGGATATGATGTAGAGAAGATTGGTTGATTGCATGGGTAAGAGTTCTGCTGTTTGGATGTATTGCGTATTTTCTGTTCACACCAATTCTGGCACGAGCAGTGCGGCCTCGAGTGCTTCCTGAATTTCTGCTTCTTGCTCGGGCGAACTAGGCGACATGGGAGCGCGCGAGTAACTGCGAGCACGGCCCTGCATCGCCATTGCTGTCTTCACATTGGCGGGTAGATTGTTGTCTTCAATGGCGTTCCAGATACGCAATAGCGTTTTGTGGAGCGCTAACGCTTTGGGGTGATCATTCTCTTTTACAGCGTTCCACAGGTCGATACAAAGCTTTGGGGCCACGGCCAACAACGCGGCAATTGCACCATCTGCTTGTAGGGCAAATGAAGGGTAGAGCAGTGCATCGACGGCAGTAAAGACTAGCCCATGACCCTCAAGCAACATGAGAAGATCAGCTAAGAGTTTCATATCGCCGGCGCTCTGTTTGACACCGATGACGCCATCCACCTCAGTGATAATCTTGGTGAGTAAGGCGGGAGAACAGTAGGACCAAGGTACTACGTTGTAGATCATCAGTGGAATCTGCGTCTTCTCGACAATGGCGGCAAAGTGACGCTGCATCATCTCATCGGTTGGACGAAAAAGGTAGTGGACGGGTGTAACCTGTAGGGCAGCTATGGGCAGATCGGCTAACGCTTGAACGCGCTCGACGGCTTGTCTTGTGCTGTCGACGATGACGCCCGCGATGACGGGAATGTGACCAGCAGCTTCATCTGTTGCGATTCCCACCAGTTTCCGTGACTCATCTAGGGTCAAGGTGTGCCCCTCACCTGTGCTGCCCCCGACAACAATGCCATTGACACCAGCTTCGATCATGTAGCGAACGTCAACTCGTAGGGCAGCTTCATCTAGTTCCTCATTTTCGTCAAAGGGTGTTGCCATAGGAGGAATAATTCCGGTTAAGTTCGACGCATCCATTTGGTTCTCCAAGTTTAGATAGGGGTGTTTGGGTACTTGCATATAGATCCCCAGAAAAGTTTTGTGCCGCGCCTCTCAGAGCAGAGACTGGACAAAATCTTTCTGGGTGCATATAGTTCAATTGTATGCAACTCATGACGTTCGTCAGGAAACACTGACGTCCGCATACATTTTTGGTCAACGAGCATCGATCATTGTAGGCTATTCTACAACAATGAGAGGAACTTCTCAATTCCAGTTCATATTTGTGGATGGAGTGAGTAGGTTATAGTGGTGGAAGAACAAGGAGAGGACAGGTCAATATCGGTGATCCCGTACCATCGTCAAAAGACGATCCAGAATCTTCTCGCCATCAATACGCAGACCGTTGTGTTCAAACTCGTTGGTCACCCAGAGCTGCATGCCGCGAATATTTTGAGCCGTTTCCTCTGAGAATGTTCGTTCGACATACATGTCATCGTAGTAGATCGCGGCAGCAGACGGCACTTCATTGGCGCGCAACTGGGTGATGTCATAAAGGCGGGGCCAGCCATCATGTGCGGCCAATATCTTGGCAACTTCTTTGAGAGGGCGTAATTCTCGATATTCATCGAACATCCAGGGGTAGATCATTTCGCCTGTAAAGTAGAGAGGGCGATCGAGGGTGATCTCAAATTCTGGATATTCACTGCGGATGCGCTGAGCTGCCCAGTTGGAGGCATCGCGCTGACAGTAGATAGCTTCATGGAGAATGGCAAAGAGGGGATTGGTGTTAAAGGCCATTGCTTGGTCAACACCTTGTAGAAACACATAGCTCAGCTCTCGACCCGTCCCGCCTTGTACAAAAGCTTCTTCCAACAGGTAATGAACTTGTTCGAAACCGTCGCTGGCACCAAAAGCAAGTCCTAGTTGCTGAAATCGGCGTGGCGTCAACTGCTCACCACAAGGCAGAGTGACTCTATGTTCCGCAAGGTAAGCAGCAATCTCGTGTGCGAGTTCAGCATCTTCTGGATAACGGGCATAGTAGCGCTGGTTCTTTTCAATCACGCGCCGATAAGTTGCACGATAGACATGGTCAGAAGGTCGCTCTAGAGGTGGCAATCCACCCGTGATGAGCGCAGCATCTAGTCCATCTGGTGCAACAGAAAGATAATGTGTTGCGCAGAAACCACCAAAGCTTTGGCCCAGGATACTCCACTTTTCATTTGGACCGAGAAGTTCCCGACGAATTGCTTCGGCGTCTTGTACAATACTATCGGCCCGAAAATGCTTTAGATATTCAGCTTGACGATACGGTTTTTGCAAATAAGCAAGTGTCTGTTGGGTGATAGGTGTACTGCGACCTGTGCCGCGTTGGTCGAGCAACAAGACGCGATATTCTTGGAGCGCACGCTTCAGCCAGCCACTTTTTTCAAGTGGACGCGGCGCGGCAAACCCTGGACCACCTTGTAGATAGACAAGCCAAGGTAGATCGGTATGCCGATTGTCTGGCGAAACAACTTCACGAGCATAGACACGAATAACCTCGTCGTCGGCAAACGCATCGCTGTTCGTCAGACCATGATTAAGGGGCAAAACAAATTCATGCCCGGTAAGAACGAGACCGGGCATGTGATGAGTCTCAAAGGTTTTGTGATGCTGCACCATTGCCATTTGGGGTACTGCCGTTCGTATTGGTGTTGTAGTAGATCAGAAGACCGACCAAACGCGGCAGTCGCCTATAACCGGCATAGCGATTGCTGACGCGATGCAGTTTGTCCAATGCTTCCATAATGGCGACAAGCTTTTTGTCGGGACGTATTGCTACTGCAGTCGCGATAATACGACCGCTGCCAGGCTCGTCGATCACCAACTGTCCCCAGGGAATAGCCACATTCCGGAAGAATTGCCGTAAAACGGCCAGAATGGCATCGAAATAAGCGGGTGGGTTGACTGAAAGTACGACATTACGACCCACAATATCTCTCAGCTGTATTGTACGCTGCGAGACGGCTGAAAATGGCTGGTAGACCTGTAAACCATTCTCATTCACCTCAAGCCAATCGAGCGCATTAAAAGGTGTACCATTGATCGTTGCAATGATTTGACGCAAAAGAAATCCCCAAATGCCCCGTCGTCCAGCATTTGTAATCGGTTCCTCGTGTAGTTCCTCTTTGCGCTTGACTGCTTCGGCATATTTTTTATCTTCGTCTAGGTTATGGTTACGAAGGTCAGAAATGAATTTCTTTGCCTCTTCCAAAGCAACCGTCGGGGACATGTCGGCCAGTTGATAAGCAAAATGCATATAATCTTCCGGCATTGACCAGTTGGTCTGTCCCGCTTCGTGTAAAATTTGGCGAATCTCGTCTAATGCATCTTCATCACTCGTTGAGGCACTATCATCAACCAATAACTCCGCGTCTTCCAGTTCATCGTTCAGATCAGTTTCTTCGGTTGCCATCTTACACCAACTTTATCTATTGTTCTGGAACGACCAACGTCCAACCAATGCCAATCACGTTCGGATCATTTTGTAAGCGTGGATATTTTGCCGCGTTTGCCTGAACAAGCTTGCGCATTGGGACACCATAGCGGGCCGCAATCATTGCCAGGCTTTCACCTTTCTGAACTTCGTGAACCTGGGCTTCTCCAATGCTTGGGCCTCCTGCTGGCTCAGCCACCTCATCACTTGTCGCGCCGCTATCGTTTGGACTAGCAGTTGGGGTTGGTTGTGAGTCACCAGACGGTGTCTCTGGATCATTTTCATCTGACCCTTGATCAGGACTCAAGATAGTTTCGTAGGCAACGTCAGGCCAGCGTCCCGTTCCATAGAGTGTAAATGGATTTTCAATGCTGTAGTAGCTACCACCAGTTAAGCCACGAGCCGCTGTTCCATTGACAACTAGCGTGAGCGAGCTACGGAAACTATCATCACTACAGGTCAAGTTCCAGTCTTCATAGCGTTTGGGGTAATAACCATCTGCAACGGCAGCAACATCACACATAACGCCTTCGGGCACATCACGCTTAGACATTACCTTGCGGTTATCGCTGATTCGCCCAGATTCATTGTAGACGCTTTGGACTCGGCTCGCCCATAGCTCTAATGCATTTGGCTTCAGACGCAGCTGGACTCCATCCTCACGCGTAACCAGAGAATTGCCTGGCTGCTGTCGGACGCCCACGTCCAGGTTTGAGTCGCTGTTATCAGAATCTGAACCACGCTCACCGCTAAAGAAGTAGCCAGTGGTATCTATGCCGGGGGACTCGATCGATAGATGCATCATAGAACCTGTCACACGGTTCAGCTCGCGTGCCATGCGGGTTCTTGGTAGTGTATCCAAAACGCTGCCAAAGATCCAATCAGCAGTAAAAACGGCTACACTGCCCAGAATGATGGCGATCAAACCGAGCACAAGTGTGACTTGAATGACAGACCAAAGATTCCAACTGCCAACTTTCGCAAGGACAGGTGGAACAATTTTAAAGAAATAGAGATAGACTATTGCCAGTGAAACAAGAACGTAAAACGCCCCGGCAATCCAGGCGAAAAGATCGTATGCAGCACCCATAACGATATTCTCCCTCAAAAAACTTCAAGACTCAACGTTGAAAAAGCTACTTAAAATGTGGGTCGTGGCTGCGGGTTAAGTGACACGATTTATATAAACTCTTGTTGTAGCCTAAGAATCTTGCACTCGTTGACCGTTCATCACTGATCGGACAGCCACTATTAAAATTCGCTTTTTCAACGAATGAGAAGACTTCGAATAATGGTTCGACAAAAGATGTCAATATAAACTGAGCTCTGCATAAAAACATCGTTTTGCTTTATCTGGTAGAATGATTCGAAAAACCATGTTTTCATCACAACTGCAGTATAGGTAATGAGTAGATAGGTAAAGGTCGGACCCTCCGTCAGAATATGATATGGTAAGTCTGTAATTTATACTGAGCACTCCGATAGATGAAAATGAAGCAGCTCAATTTGGTCAGATAGAGTCTGCTGATTGATTTTCATTTGTGAAAGAGTGCTACATATGCTGCGCACTACTACAACTTTAAAATAAATTTGATCAGTTTCAGTCGGCTAGAACAGCCGAATTTATTTTAAAGTGATAAGCTAGCGCGATATATACTGAACACGGATACAAAGCAACATTTTCGCTCCTTAAAAAAATGGACTCTTGTATCATGTTGAGTATAGTAATTTGAAGGATTTCAAGCTATTGCAATACCCACCAACCTAGATTATGTGTTTCGGGTCTAGCAAACAAAACATGCCAGCTTTGACAATCAAAGCCGGTTCTAGTTCCAAAATCGCGGCAACGCCAATTGATGGGCCACCGCTGGTCAAATGTCATCATACCAGATTCAGCAGGTCCAACGCCAAATATCTTTTGCATTACGCGTAGACCAGCTACTTTTGAAACTGCTGAACCATATCCAGTAAAAATCGGGATGATCTGAACGCCATCAACCTCGATATCTACGTCACCTGTAATATTGTGAAAAACATCAAATACCACAAGGATTCCGTCGCCCTTTAGATCAACCTGGCGGCGACGAACGGCGAGATATTCAGCCAGTTGTCGTATATCTCGAGCAGTCGGGTTCTCTACATATTCCAGATCAATCGCTATACCGTCTAAACCAAAGCTGACCAAACGGTCAATGGCGATCTGAGCTTTGCGCAAATCACCACCTGTATCCACAATGACGACTCCGCCATTGCGATGGGCTTCTGCTAATAGATGACGGGTCTTGGTATAGCTAAAGAGTCTGTTTAACCGTGGAATCACGGCAAATCGTGGTTTTGAACCCGTTGCTTCCTCAACTCGCGTTTGCCAACGAGTTGCACTGACAATCATCTCATCGACACGGCAGATTTGACCAAGTGTCCCAACTTCTCGACAAGGAATGCCCCAGACTGCACTATATTGTACACCTTCATCATATCCAATCCCAGGATATGCATATGAACCATAACGAACATAACTGTAGAGCTGCCAGAGACTAATTTCCGCATCTGCCATCCAGATAGCAAAAGCCAACATCGTGCTGCACAAGGCTGGCGGAACAAAAACTAACAAGAGCAGACTGGCACCTGTCCACAGATTCGATTCGCCAAAACTTTCCACACGGTTGTCCGAAGCATGGACTGTTCGTAAGAAAAAGAGTCCGGCCTGTCTCGCTGTTACGACCGGCAAATCTGGTCGTACATAGAGCAATAAAATTAAAAGAATCAAAAAGACAAGAAGTACCAGGAACGGCGAATAAAATAAACTTGTGTAATATGGGATGCGCTGGCTTCGAAAGACTTGCCCTAAACCACCCTGGCTATTGCTCGCAGACGACGCACAGAATTTGCAATAGACCATAGAGGCCGTGTCAAAAAAACGGTCAATTCTGGCACGCCCTTGGGAACTGTGATGGATTTCCCAGTGGACATGGGGCCCAAAACTCGTCATTCCGGTCCAGCCAACACGACCAAGGGGTGTCCATTTCCCAACTTGTTCACCAATGTTGACCCAAATTTGACCATTGCCTTCGTCAATTAGGTGAGCATAAATTGCACTGAACCCATCATCATGGGTCACCTGTGCCCAACAACCATAGCCACCCGCATTATTGCAGCCTGCATAGGTTACGCGCCCTGGTGCCATCGGATAGACGGGCGAGCCAAAAGGAACGGTCACATCCCAGGCATAGACAGAACCTCGTCCAATATGGTCATCTTCATGAGAAGAGAGCAGTGTCCCTTCGACCGGTGCCAACCAGCGACCATCATACGAGACGTCCGCCACTGAATGGCCAAAATTGTGCCATGACAACGCTTGCAAAACAAAGCGCAAAAATGACACTCAATCCGCCAATCAAAACAATTCCCGCTCCTCGAGCAAAAACGGGGGTGTTCTTTGTAAACATGTGGGGGTGGTTCATTTTAGGCGGACAATTAGGTTTACATTTTTGCAAAGAGAAAAGATGTTTATATTTTCTAATTTGAGCCATGCTCAGGCAGAAAATGACCTCATATAGATTTTTGTCTATGTATCAAAAGTGTAAACCTAATTCTGAACCACCCCAACATGTGGCCTCAAAAAGCAATGCATACTCGAGTGAGGCTTAGAGCAGAGCTAGTATAATTAGGCACCAAACAGTATAATTCACCGCTTTGGCATACACTGCCTCATTTCACCTAATCTAGTCCAATAAATGCTTGAAATACCCACCTTGCTATTTCAATTGGTGCTTACTAGTTCATGCATGAGCCGATTTCCTACTAGGTTACCATAAAAACGACGAGTTGACAATAATCTGATTCTTTTCGCGTTTTTATAAACAATTTCAGCTATTTCGGGAAGAATTCACATTGTTGGTAGCCAAACGGCCATTTCACCAACATCACGATGTGCCCAAGCATAATAGGGAATTGCAGTCAACATTTTGTCCTCAGTCTGAAGGATGGTTACCCCATTAAGAAGTTGAGGTTGATAAATGGGTCGAAAGTCCAAATTGTCCGGAATCGTCAGATCTAGGGCCGACCCTCCATTGTCTATTGCTTCAAAGCAGTAAATGAGTGGGCCACGTTCTAAAGCAACACGCCCACGGTTTGGTTCAATAGACGCATTGCTGCCAACTCGTCGCACTGGCATGGGTAGATTGAGCACAAGACGATCGCTTGAGTCCCATCTGCGCTGGACGGCTACGTAGCCATCTTCTAGTTTTAGTGCAATTGACTCTCCATTCACGGTTAAAGTCGGTTCCTTTTGTGCGGCAGGAGAATGCTTATCAAGATAATCATATAGATCGCTGGGAACTGGTTGATTGCGTGCCCAGCCAGGAATGGGCAGCATTAGAGTCAAATCGGTTGGCTCTTCTAGTTGGAGCGATATATGAATCTTTCCATCCCAAGGATAATTGGTCTCCTGGCTTATAATCATCCGATTGTCATTGACATGGATGGTTGCTTGGCTCGTCACGTAAAGATTAATATAGATATTTGGGGTCTTACTCTGCTCTTCGCCTAAGGCATAAACATAGCCGGGCAGAGAGGGAACAAAACGGACTACATTCGTTGGGCAACACGAGCAGCTAAACCAAGGCTGGCGTGTTGTAGAATTATCGCGATTAAAAACAAATTTGCCATCAAAAGACAAGGGATTGCTGTAGAAAAAACGGTCACCGCTTAAGGAAACGCCTGACAGAAAACCGTTGTAGATTGTGCGCTCTAATACATCGATATAGGCTGCATCTTTATGAAGTAAGAACATTCGCCAGTTCCACATTGCATTCGCAATAGCAGCACAAGTTTCAGTATAGGCAACATCGTTCGGTAACTCATAATTCTCACCAAATGCTTCACCCTGATGGCGTGCATCAATGCCTCCAGTCAAATAGAGTTTGTAATTCACGACATTCTGCCAGATGCGATCAATGGCGGTGATATATGCTGCTTCCCCAACAAGTGCAGCAACATCTGCCATACCACAATACATGTATCCAGCACGAACAGAGTGACCAACTGCTTCATCTTGCTCAACCACAGGCTTGTGATCTTGCATATAGCCGAAGTTGCCTTCACTTGTATATAGCTCACGATTGTTGGGGTGCCCACGTTCATCAAGAAAGAACTTGGCCAAATCCAGATAACGCTGTTCGCCTGTAACTTGATAAAGCTTTACGAGCCCCATCTCGATCTCCTGATGGCCTGGTACATCCCGCTGTCCATTTGGCCCAAAGACTTGATCAATTAAGTCAGCATTTTTGAGGGCAATGTCTAAGAGAGAACGTTTCCCTGTTGCATGAAAATGAGCCACAGCCGCTTCATAGAGATGTCCAACATTATATAATTCATGATTGATGCGAAGGTTGGACCAACGTGTCTGTCCCTCACGGTCAGGTGGCAATTGGTCAACTGCACCATTGCGCTCAGCTATTGTACGTGCTGTATAGAGGTAGCCATCTTCTTCTTGCGCAGCAGCAAATTGAGCAATCAGCTTGTCCAGATACGCGTCAAGTTCAGGGTCCGGATGAATCGTGAGTGAATAAGCGGCACCTTCTACGACTTTAAAAACGTCTGAATCATTGAAAAAGATTCCTTCATGCTCACCCTCTATCAGCCCGGCAGCCTTGGTAAAGTTGCTAATACGCCCTGTTTCTTCACATTTTTTAAAATTATAGGGCAAGGTGACGGTGCGATTTGTCTCTAGGCGAGGTGCCCAAAATGCATCGTTAAACGTCACGTTTGTAAATGGGACTGTAGTGAGCTGATATTGTGTTGAGTTCGTCATGATGCTATTTTGATTATAATACCTTAAATAATTCTTAGGTTGGAGTCTTCAATTGTACAATAATCACAGTCTCAGTAGATCCAAATTTCAGGTTTTGAGAGAGAATTCTGGCTAAACAGTTGACATAAATACAAATTTGCCGGTCGATATCTAGTTTTTGCGTTAGATTTGGGCGATTTTCAGATATGAAATAGGTTGTTTTCTGTAACCGAAATCTGAATAAATGACTCCAAAATCCCTGCAATCTCGACTGAAAATCGCCAAAAACGCCAAATTTGGATCTACTGAGTATAGCACTACTTCCCTATATGACAAACTAGGTTATTTTCTTTCAGTAACGAGTATTGACTGACCCTTATCGAGACGCCGCTTAAACTTCGAACAATCGAAATGACTTTTTATTCAGGGAAGATTGTCCAAAGTTTAAATGATGTGGCGATTATCAAGCAATCAGTTCACAATAAAATGACTGCTTTGCTTTAGACCGCAATCGTGTCATTCTCGAACGAAGTGAAAAATCTAACGATTGCGGTCTACTGATAAACGATTGCGGTCTACTGATAATGGTATCATTGACAAACAATGAATCATATTCGCACTATCGCAAAAATGTGAAGTTAGTCATGACGACGAGTCTTTTTACATTTACTGTATCTTATTGGGGATAAGTCTGAGGAAAACTGTATCAGTTTTGGGAAAAACTGGGGGCAAGTTCGCAAGTGTAAACAAATCGAAAAACAAAATATGTTTCTGCCTTAAATTTATTCAGCAAATCTGATTTATTCAAAAAGCTATTTCGCGTATAGACACATAATGCCATCTACATCTTGTGTAGAACACATGTTCCCTGTTTTTGTGTTGACCATAATACACAAAAACTGTACCAAATTGTACCTTGCTGGCATTGTCATCAAACATCATTTCTGATAGACTACATGTCAAGATTTGGTTGTTGGTAGCTCACAGCCGATGATATCCCACATCTGATTAATTTTTTACCACACTTTAATAGGAAACGATTCAGTCATTTGTTATTAGACTCAGTAGATCCAAATTTCAGGTTTAGAGAGAGAATTCTGGCTAAACAGTTGACATAAATACAAATTTGCCGGTCGATATCTAGTTTTTGCGTTAGATTTGGGCGATTTTCAGATATGAAATAGGTTGTTTTCTGTAACCGAAATCTGAATAAATGACTCCAAAATCCCTGCAATCTCGACTGAAAATCGCCAAAAACGCCAAATTTGGATCTACTGAGACTATAACAACGATGTCGGGCGATGCCATTAACTCGTAACACTTCTATGCTTTGGAATTTACTGAGCAGTACCACTTGGTATTATTAGGCTGCTGTGAAGTAAGAAATGAACTGTCTTTGACGGGGCGTTTTGTTCCAAATGTACTCGACAGCGCGGCACTCAATAAACTGAAAACAGACAAATAAATAGTTTCAACACCACATTTCGTTTTCTTGTATCGTGGTTTTTAATCGGAACTTAGTATAGATTTTGAGGAACTATGCAGTACCTCTTCCTAATTCTATTTTGATAAGGCAAGGAATAATTCCTCTGCTATCTTAGAAGTAAGGACGGGATGAATGGTTATCTCTGAGTCTTAAATATTACGAGAACCTAGTGATTGAACAAGCCTCGAATCAATTTTTGATTTTGAGGTTTTTTGGTAGCTCTATTTGTTCATTTTTTCCTGATATATACCAGCATAGTTCACGGCAATTATTTTCTCAACGTCCATTAGTCTGAACAATCTGCTACGCTAGAAAAGGGGGAATAACGTTTATACGATGGCTAATTCATTGTCCTCATCTTTTCAAAATTTTGACAATTTTTCATATTCTGATCAACATCCGCAAACTAGTCATCGACCACAAGAATCATCACCGCGGTTACCGTCAGAAAACAGTATTTCGAGCAATCATGATATAACCAAGCCTCCTTCTTCAAAGCCAACGTTTGATGCACATGCTGTTTGGCGCATAGCCCTAAACGAATTGGCATTGCAAATGCCTGTTGCAACATATGATACGTGGATGCGAGATACGTGGGTGATGGCATATGAAGATGGAGAATTCTACATTGGTCTTCCCAATGCTTACGCGCGGGACTGGCTTGAAAACCGATTGCGCAAAAAGATAAAACGAACCCTAACTAATTTAATTGGACATGCTGTGCAGATCCATTTTTGTGTGGATCCGCGGATAACAACACAGGCGGTTACGAATGAGATAAATCCTCTATACGAATCTTCGCAGAGTGCAAATCCAAATCAAACATCCATGTTAAATCTTCAGATAAATGATCAGAAACAGGAAAACATAGATGATGGTATAGAAAATCAAGCTCAATCGGTCGTGGATGGGTCAATTCACTCTCAAAATCAGTTATTCCAAGATTCTTTATTACATGATCAGACTTTGACTACCGCGACTAATTTAGAGTCAAAGCATTCAGACGCAAATCGTTCGGACAGAAGAGAGATACCGAACGCGCATTCCCCGCAGATTGGAAAGGGCGACATCGGTATACAGAGTGGACGTCTGCAAGACAAAACGGATCTGAATGCACAACATACGTTTGAAACATTTGTTGTCGGTAATCACAATCGGTTGGCTCACGCTGCGGCTTCAGCAATCGCCGAAGATCCAGGCCAAAGTTTCAATCCGCTTTTCATTTATGGTGGTGTTGGGCTGGGGAAAACGCACTTGCTCAATGCAATTGGTAACCGAGCTTGCCAACATGGATACCGTATGCGTTACTGTTCATCGGAGCAGTTCACAAACGATCTGATCAGTGCAATTCGCAATCAGGACACGGATGAGTTTCGCGAAAAATATCGTCAAGTTGATATCCTCTTGATTGACGACATACAATTTATCGGCGGTAAAGAAAGTACCCAAGAAGAATTCTTTCATACATTTAATCATTTGCATTCTGCTGGTCGTCAAGTCGTTTTGAGCAGTGATCGTCCACCGAAAGCACTTGCGACGTTAGAGGAACGACTACGCAGTCGCTTTGAAGGCGGTCTTCAGACAGATATCTCTCAACCAGATTTTGAAACACGCGTAGCGATTCTGCAATCTAAGGCGGATAAAACAAACTTTGCGATTCCGCTTGATGTATTGATGCTGGTTGCAGAGCGCGTCGATAGTAATATACGCGAATTAGAAGGAACACTCAATCGGATGGTTATGCAAGCCCGTCTTTTTGAATCTAGGCTTGATTTAAACCTGGCCGAAAACATCTTACGTAATTTGGCACCGCAACGCACGCCACGTAGTCCATCTATTGTGATTCAAATCGTGGCCGAACATTTTCATCTGACGATTGAGGATCTGACTGGACGAGTCCGGACCAAAGAGATTGCATATGCAAGGCAAATCAGTATGTATTTGCTACGAGAAGAAAATGGTTTGTCTCTACCGGCTATTGGTGATCAACTCGGTGGACGGGATCATAGTACGGTTCGATATGGTGTAGAGAAAGTAACAAATGATCTAGAAAAAGACGAAGATTTGCGGCGAGAGCTCATGACATTACGCGATAAAATTTATACTGATCCAGGTACAACAACATTGCTATAGCTCCTTGAAAGATATTGTCTTGACCTTCGCCTTGCAAGATGTGGTACGGATTCTTCTGGACGAGAATATGAAATGATACTTTTGCAATATTTGGACTTCTAAAGTACACTAGACATCGAACGTCATTGTATTTTTTAAGGATCTACACAGTTAAAACTAAGCTCTATTTCAAAATAGAGTTTTCTATCATTAGTGGTTATACGAAGAGCTGTTTGATAATTGGAATTTGTCCCGCTGCAAGGAGTGCTAAAACTCCGGCTTTCAATACGACCTCCATATAATAATGCTCCCTTTTGTCATAATCGCATTGATAGAACATTTCGGTGAAATAGAATTGCTCGGCTAAAGTATGCCTAGTTAGGGCGAGTAGTAATAGAGCAGCGCAGATATGGCGGATTAAGCGAATGAGCACCGAAGGACGTCAAAAAGCCCTAGAAACCACTCTCGCAGGTCTGAATAAACGTTTTGGCGAAGGAATTGTCATGAAGCTGGGAGAAGCAACCCGGCTCAATGTTGAAACAATTCCAACCGGCAGTTTGAGCTTAGACATTGCGCTGGGTGTGGGTGGCGTTCCAAAGGGGCGTATTATTGAAATCTATGGCCCCGAAAGTTCAGGCAAGACTACTGTTTGTCTTCATGTGATCGCTGAAGCACAACAACTTGGTGGAATTTGTGGATTTGTCGATGTTGAACATGCCCTCGATCCAACCTATGCAGGAAAAATAGGTGTCGATGTTGACAGTCTATACGTTAGCCAGCCCGATACAGGAGAGCAGGCTTTGGAAATTGCAGAAGCCTTGGTTCGCTCAGGTGCAATGGATGTCGTTGTATTAGATAGTGTGGCGGCTCTCGTTCCGCGAGCCGAAATTGAAGGAGAAATGGGAGATAGCCACGTTGGTCTGCAAGCGCGTCTTATGAGCCAAGCACTTCGAAAGCTTACAGGGATCGTCAAAACAAGCGGTACGAGCTTGATTTTTACGAATCAATTACGTCAGAAAATCGGTGTTATGTTTGGCAGTCCCGAAACGACCAGTGGTGGCATGGCGCTAAAGTTTTATGCAAGCGTTCGAATGGATATCCGTCGGATTCAGTCTATCAAGCAAGGGACTGACGTGATTGGAAATCGGACGCGCGTCACGATTAAAAAGAACAAAGTTGCACCACCATTCAAAGTTGCTGAGTTTGATATTATGTATAACGAAGGAATCAGTACAGTTGGAGATTTAATTGATTTGGGCGTTGAACATGATATTCTCATAAAGCGAGGAGCGTTTTATCGTTATAATGATGATCTGATTGGGCAGGGGCGTGAGGCAAGCAAAGAGTTTTTGCGGCAAAATAGTGATACAGCCTTTGAAATAGATCGTACTGTACGTGAAAAGGCAGGTTTGCCAGAGCGTGTTTTGCCCAACGAGACAAGCACCACAGATGTAAAAATAGCGGATTCCAAAGCAAACGTGCAACAAAAAAACGAAAAGAAAGCCGTGATTAGTGTTTGACGCGATCAAGCATTTTAGACTGTGGTCAAATTGGACGTATTGGTATTTTCTAATAGAGACACTGCTTAAACTTTGGACAATAGAATCATTTTCTGTTAACGGGCAATTGTCCGAAGTTTAAATGATGTGGCTATAAAGTATCGTTTTGATTTCCAAATTGGGGATGGTCCAAAATTGAGTTTACAAATTTGCGGAGGTCGCATTAGAGAATGCGACCGTGTCTGACGAAAACCGGCGTTGGAGGACGCCTTCTCCGCGGGCACAAGTGTCAATCTAACTCAATGGAGCATCTGAACCATCCCCCAAATTGAACGCAAAATAACTGTGTAGATATCTTCCGAAGAATCGAGGAAATTGCCTGCTAGAGTGCATGCATTTCGTCATTTCATTTGGAGATAAACACTTCCATTACGCTGTGGCGTTCGCTACAGCGTTTTTTTATATCAATAAATAGCTCATCAGTGAAAGCACATGCACCAGTGGTGTTTGGTCTAGAAGCCACTGATTTATATGCTTTGGTCGATAAGCGAATCAAGAAGCCCGACAAATGAGGAATTAGCTTATGGATGCAGGAATAGCGATCATTTTGATCGTTTTATTTACAATTGTTGGTGCTGGCATCGCCGGGTTCGTCGCTCATAACCGCGGTCGTCAGTCTGGCATAGAGATGGAGAAAAAACGCCAAGAGGACCTATATCAAAGCGCCGAAGAACGTGCCAAGCGCATAATAGCAGAAGCTGAAACACAAGTAAAACAACAACGCCTAACGCTAAAAGAAGAGGAGGTTCAACAGCGAAACTCTTTTGAGAAAGAGCAAAATCGACGGCGTAAGGAACTTGATCGAACTGAAGCTCGATTACAAAGTCGTCGAGAGACAGTAGAGAAACGTTTCGAGCAAACAGAACAACGAGAGCGTCGCCTGAATCAGCGTCATAGCAAACTCGACCAGCGTGAATCCAAGCTTAATAAGAAGGAAGAAGAATTCAGAGCAGAGCTTCAAAAAATTGCAAACATGACTGAGGACGAAGCTCGACAAACCTTATTAATAGAAGTTGAAAAAACAGCACGGCAGGAGATGGCTCGCACAATCCGTCAAGTAGAGACGGAGGTTGCGGAGGAAGCAGATCGTCGAGCACGAGAAATCGTTACATTGGCAATTGAACGTATTGCAAGTGAACACGTATCTGAATATGCCATTAGTAGTGTTAGTCTACCATTCGACGAAATGAAGGGACGTATCATCGGAAGACAAGGTCGCAATATCCGTGCGATTGAACAAGCGATCGGAGTTGATCTTGTTGTAGACGATACGCCAGAGGCTATTATTATCAGCAGCTTCGACCCTATTCGCCGCGAAGTTGCGCGCATGGCTTTAAGCAAGCTTGTAACAGACGGTCGTATTCATCCTGCTCGTATTGAAAAAGAAGTGGAGAGAGCGCAGCAAGAGATCGAACAGATCGTACAAGAGGCTGGCGAACAGGCAATCATTGAAACAAGTACACATGGCCTACATCGCGAGATCGTCAAGTTGCTGGGGCGCTTGAAATTCCGTACAAGCTACGGGCAAAATCAGCTAAGTCATGCAATTGAAACATCTCATATCGCAGCGATTATCGCCAGCGAGCTACATGCCAATGTGAAAATTTCTCAACTGGGGGGATTACTCCATGACATCGGCAAAGCCGTTAGCCATGAAATCGATGGTCCCCATGCAATCGTGGGTGGGAAAATTGCTAAGCGATATGGTGTCAATGATCAAATCATCAACTGTATTGCCAGCCATCATGGAGAAGTCGAACCAGAAACGATCGAAGCTGTCATTGTTGCAGCGGCAGATGCCATTAGTGGTGCACGACCAGGTGCGCGGCGTGAGAGTCTGGAAACATATATCAAGCGAGTCACTGCTCTTGAAGACATTGGAAACAGCTTTGACGGCGTCAGCCATACATATGCGATCCAAGCAGGGCGAGAAATACGCGTAATTGTCCAGCCTGAAAGCGTTGATGATATGGCATCAATCCAGCTTAGTAAAAATATTGCCCAAAAGATTGAAGACAATATGGAGTATCCAGGTCAAATTCGTGTTACAGTTGTACGCGAAACGAGATCGGTTGAATATGCAAAGTAAAGTATACAGATAAATTGTAAGCAAATCGAAATACTACAATATCAGTTTCTTTGGTATTTTATTCGGTAGGTGTTTAATGATAACTGTGCCACCCGTTCACAGAAAGTCTCAGCCCATTCGTACGCTTTTGGTCAGCAATTCGCTTACCTCTTGTGTGTGCAAAGTACTATTCTACCAAGGCGAAGTAATTGTCAGTACACATTTGTAGTAGATGAGCCAAACTAATTATAAATCGAGCGTAACCTTTTAAAAATTCAGACGTCAACTAGAATAGAATGGGTTGGTATCAACTAAAGTTTGTCTGAAACGATAGCATAAGCGAACGATTGATTCGTTATAGGATAGGTAATTCATCTTATAGTGAGTGGGTGTATATCTATGTAACATTCGAGATGCTTCGAGACATATGCTATTGTGGATGAACCGAAAGCTTTCGAGTTTATCATTATTTACATTGACTAGTACAGGAATTCGTTGATCTACTAAGGAGTTTCAATATCATGGCTGAGCTCATTAAAGTTTCTGCCCAATCTCGCTCAACCGCTGTAGCTGGTGCAATCGCCGGTGTCATGCGTGAACAGGGTTATGCTGAAATGCAGGCAATTGGTGCTAGTGCAGTCAACCAGGCTGTCAAAGCTATCGCAATTGCCCGGGGATATCTAGAACAAGATAATATTGATTTAGCAATTGTTCCTAGTTTTACAGAGGTAGAGATTGAAGGAAGCGAACGTACGGCGGTTCGCATGGCAATCTATAAGCGTCCTCAGAATTTGTATGATCCACCTATCATTGGAAGTAATGGACATGCATTGACCGCTGAGTTGCTAAGTTAAATATCGTTCAGGAATGAGCATTCAATAAATTGGACATGTTATTCTCAGGTGAAACGAAGACTTTTCCTAAGAACCTATCCGAAAAGTGGTTGTGAGTCCGACCAGCTTCTTGAGTGAGAATACATCGCCACAGAACTTTTTGGATAAGCACTAAGTCTTCGAAGGGTCTTATGTTCAAATTATTCTATCTTGATTCCTGAGCATGTAACAGCATCGTTTATCGGTTGGGGCGTTTGTTTGAAAAAAAATATTGCTCATCTCCCAAACGTGTGCAAATGACACGTTGTTCGGAAAGATAGTGCTTTTACAACCAATCCGAAAAGTGATTGTGAACCCAACAATTTACTTCAGTGAGTGCGCATTGTCACAGACCTTTTCGGATAAAGACTTAGCAGACATTCACGGTAGATGAGCCAAAAATACAACTTTTGTCTGTTTTAATCTATCCACACAATCTATTCTATAAAATAGGGGAATCGTTTACAATGTAACGGTTCCCTTTATTTATTGGGTTCTTTTTCCTATACTGCGGTTGTGATGAAAACAAGGTTTTTCCTGTCGCTCTACCCGAATGAGTGTGTATCCCAAAGTGTGTAAATGAACCCTGCTCAGTCAGAGAACCGCTATATTTATACACTTTGGGACACACTCCCTACCAGATAAAGCAAAGCCATATAGGGGTAGTTCAGAATTAGGTTTACACTTTTGATACATAGATAAAAATCTATATGAGGTCATTTTCTGCCTGAGCATGGCTCAAAGTAGAAAATATAAACATCTTTTCTCTTTGCAAAAATGTAAACCTAATTGTCCGCCTAAAATGAACCACCCCGCCATATATTCAGACAAAGCTCAGTTTAAATACCACAAAACCTACGGAGAAGATTTCCTGTTGTTGGATCGAGATCGTCGTCGACGCCTACGATTCTGGGAACGGGAGGGGGAACTGTCTTTCGATTTACGTTCTGAGCTGATGGGTTCATCAACAGAATCATTTTTTCGACGTGTGCTATTTCGTCGACGCTGCGCTTTGGCATTGTCTTCTTCCGCTCGTGCTCGCCGCTTGACCGTACATCCACCGCACGTGCTACAACTCGACCCACTTGCACTTTTTGAACGGATCAAATCAGATACTAAAAACTCGGAAAACACCTGATTTTCAAGAATAACTGTCACAGTTTCTTTTAATGGATGAACATGGCGTACACGACCAATGCCCTGTGGTGTTACGACTTCGGCTCCAAGTTTTGGCATCTTTTTATTTTGTTCTTTGTATGTTGCATCTTCATAGGATAAGCAACAGAGAAGACGGCCACAGACACCACTAATCTCATCCGGATTTAACGGCAACTGTTGATTTTTGGCCATTTGGATGCTTACAGGTGTGAATTCTCGTAGCCAGCTTGTACAACATAACTGCCGCCCACATTTCCCTACACCATCCAACAATTTAGCTTCATCACGAATACCAATTTGCCGCATCTCAACACGGGTACGGAAAATGCGTGCCAGTTCACGTACCAATACTCGAAAATCCACACGATTTTCGGCGGAAAAATAGACGAGCAAACGGCCACCTGTGAAATTATACTCACAGCGTGCAATCTTAATCTCTAATTTGTGTTCCCGCGATTTACGCCGACAGATCGTGACAGCTTCTCGTTCTTTATGAATCCATAGGTCTTTTTGCACCATGTCCCAGGCAGAGGCACGTCGGACAACGCTCTTTATCTCACCAACCACATCTTTCTCATCAAGATGATGAGGGGGATAGATAACTTGAGCAACTTCTTGCCCTTTTGCAGTCTGAACAACTACATAATCCTTATAGGCAAGATCGAGATGCTCATTTGCATCAAAATGGTATATTTTTGTGACGGGTTTGAATTGTACACCAACAACAGTATGCATACGTTATGTCTCTTTTATAGATTAAGGAACAGAACCTAAAGATGCAATTTGGGTAATCGTAGCAAAAGAACGTCTAAAACGAGACGCAGGTTGGTTGTGTGCTGCAAATACCCTTCAACTTGGTTCAAGATCTGAATATAGTTCTGCACACAGGATGGCTGTAGAATCTGAGCCTGACGAATAATCTCGCTTCTCTGGTCAACATTGCTACACGCATCTACACAACCAGATTGCGTTAACATGACATCTCGCCACCAAGCCAACCACAGATGTATCATAGAAAACAGTTGCTGATCATCTCTACGGGTGGCTAACTGTTCTGCAAAGGCAAGACGGTCAATCCGTCCACTGGATGACAGTTGCCATAGAAACTCCAATTGCTCAAATCGTCTCTCCCAGTTCTTTGGATCCTCTATTTGCTTGACGGCCCACCCAAATCGTCCATTAGCAAGACGCGCAAAGACTCGCGCCTGTTCTGGGATCGCTTGCCACTCTTCAATGAGGGCTTTTTCAATTGTCGCAAAATCAATCGGATGCAAGGAAATCGTCTGACAGCGGCTCACAATTGTCGACAAAAGACTTGCTCGACTGAGAGCTGTTAACAATAGCAAGACATGTTGAGGAGGTTCCTCTAGCGTTTTTAGTAGCTTATTAGCAAAGCTATCGTTTGCCCTGTGCATATTAGCAAAGCTATCGTTTGCCCTGTGCATATCTTGTAATAAAAAGACCTTATGTTGACCTTCCAAAGGATGTAAAGACGCATTTCGAGTCAGCTCACTGGCCTGCTCTACGCGTAACATGCCAGAAGCACGATCGATGGAGTGAGTTCGATTTAAGGGCTGGATGATCCGAAAATCAGGATGGGCCTCGTTTAACATTAAACGACATGAACGGCAATTATTACATGGTCTTTGAGTAGCATTCGTACAAAGAAGCGCTTGAGCAAATGCATGAGCAACTGTACGCTTTCCTACCTGCTCGCGTCCTAAGAATAGATAGGCATGATGCAGACCCGTTTTGCCCAAGGCTAAAGAGTGTAACATGCGAACAGTATTGTCATGGCCATAGATACTCCATGATGAGACAACACTATCTGTATCTTGCATAAACATTGCAGATACGAGTGTATCACAGCGCAACCTTCAGTGGCAAGTAAACAGTGAACAATAAATCAGTATGTAAATTTTGGTGGAGATAGTACTGGATCAAACGACGCTCTTGGGCAACAACTGTGCTATAATTTGGATCTTCAACCTTTTGCGAAAAGGCTATTTTTGGATTTGCCAATTCACTCCCATAAGAGATCGTTTTATATCATGAATCATATTACAACAGACAGAAGCAACTCTCGCCATTTCTGGTCCAAATCTACTCAGGCCTCGGTATTCAATGACTTGAATATAGATTTGTCACTTCACCAGAGGATGACCCATTCGACTTATACAATACTCATTCCCAAGATTATTGGAATTCTACTCATTTTTGCTATAGTTGGTTGTAATCGTATGGTTCAGCCGATTGAAGTTACACCGATACCGGGAGAAGAGCGTAGCCAAGTTATTACAGAAACAGTAACAAGCGGCAATGGGGCAGCGATTGGTGTTCGGAGTAGTGAATTAGTTATATGGTTGCCAGAATTTCTGGCCCCCAATTTAGAAACGGCAGCAGGTGATGTTTTAGCGACCGCATATACTCAATTTGAACAAATGCATCCTGAATTGCGTTTAGAGGTTCACATAAAAACTGAAGTGGGTGAAGCCAACATCTATGATTATGTACGAAGTGCTCGCAAAGTAGCCCCTGCCATTGTACCAGACATAATTGTGGTTGACTCTAGACAGCTTTGGCGACTCGTCGATAGCATATCAATCCAGCCATTAGATCGTTCTGCAATTCCCGAGCTGGTTGACATGTATCCATTTGCCCTTAATACAGCCACATATAAGGATGAAATTTATGGTATTCCCTATGCTGCAGATCTATTGCATATGGCTTACCGTAAATCTATACAGCAAAACGTGACTGCAACAGGCCAGGAGCAAACGGCTCAAGAGCAACAGTTCTCGAGAAAAAATTTACCAACTGATTGGCTCACTCTATTAGAGTCAGAAAACACCTATTTTTTCCCTGCGAACGGAGAAAATGGCTTTAGCAACGAAATGCTTTTGGCTCAATATGTAAGTGCAGGTGGACAACTAACCATTAATGGCACCGTAAGCAATCAAGAAGCACTAATCAGCCTATTTAACTTTCTGACGTTAGGTCGAGAACGCAATATCATTCCGTCATTCAACGCCGAGGATTCCGATCTAAATACAATCTGGGCTGCCTTTTCAAACGAAGATATCGTTCTCGTTAGCACGTCTACCTCTCGATATCTTGATGAGCGAGAACGATTAGAAAATATTGAATTTGCTCAGATTCCGACTCGTTCAGGCGCGCCGATAGCCATTGGACACACTTGGCTCTTTGTTATTCTTACAGAGCATCCGGATCGTAGACTTCTCGCTCTTGAGTTGATTCAAACGTTACTCGAACCCTCTATACAGGGCTTATGGAGCCAATTCGCTCATCGATTACCAACTCAACAGAGGGCAATTACTACTTGGCGTAGCAATCAACCTTACGATGAATTTATTCAAAGATTACTGGATGTCGCAGTTGCTTTACCAAATGGTCTTGCCTTTGCTGACTTCGCATCGCGGCTACAGTTGGCTCAAAGTGCTGTGTTGTCAGGCGAATTGACGCCACAGCAGGCAACGATCCAAATACAAGAAGGGCGCTAATAGAGACACCGCTGAAACTTCGAACAATAGAATCGTTTTCTAGCGAACGCTGAACTTTTGCGTGTATTGGTGTGCCTTGGCTTGATATTTAGGAACGAAAATTCAACAAGTTGCGCGTAGATTCTTCGTTTCATTCGAGAATGACATGCGCAACTTACTGAATTTAATTCTCATTCCTAGTACCTACGCATGCTTAATGGATCGGAACGGAGCAATGTGGCGAGTTGCGCATCACCCACCATCCGTCTGTATGGTTCGATGACTTCGTACCCCGCCTGTATTTGAGGACACCGTAGCCATCTCCTTTAGAAAGGTCACGAAGCGTCCGAACAATACACCTACCGCTCGCCACATCACTTGTCAGAAGGTGTATTAAAAGATCTGAAAAGGAATGAGACTTCCAGACAGGCTAAGTAAAATAAACTCCTCAAACGAAAAAAAACAGCTACGGCAAAAGTCGGGTACAAAAAATGACCATAAGGGGTGAAATCCTAGAGCAGCCCTCTGTTTGCATGAAAAATTTGTACCCGACTTTTGCTGCTACTGAAAAAAGAAGAAATCGGGGCTGGTTCAGAAATAGGTTGACAAAGAAGAGAGTACGTTAACAAGAGAATAGGTTAGAGAAAGAGGCTCCTGTTCAGGCAAAATAAGGGTGTTCAGACCAAAATAGCCAAAAAGGAGCCTCTAAATGTCAGAGTATCGAACAGACCCCCTATCATTGTCAACCCGAATCGAGAGTGGGGGAGAGTGAGCGAACTGTCAACGGCGTACAATGTGTCTCGAACGTGGCTCTATAAGTTGAGAGAGCGGTGAAGCGGCGCTGAAAGCGATCTTGTCGCCAGTGAGTCCAGGACCGCAGCCGAAAAGCCATGTGATCGAAGTGGATGAGACGTTCATCCGACGAACCATAACGGTGTTGCCGATGCTGCGAGGAAGCGTACGAGATATCCAAAGGGGGTTGGGGTTGCTGCTAGGTGTGGAGCGGTCGGTGGGATTCATCCAAGGGACGCTGGCGGAAGTTGGAGAACTGGCATCGGCGTACAATGAGAGCATGGTGCCGACGCTGCCGGTGTTGGGGGAAGCGGATGAAATTTTCTGTGGCGACCAACCGTGCCTGACGGTGGTGGACGGAGCATCGTTTGCGCTGTTGAATATCTCAGCAGCCGATGCCCGAGATGAAACAACATGGGGGTTGAAGTTTCTCGAATTGCTCGAGCGAGGCATCACCTTTGATGACTTGGTGACCGATGGGGCTTTGGGCATTCAGGCAGGAGCCAAGGCAGCGGGGATGAATGCGCCACACTCCTATGACCTCTTTCACCAAATGCAGAATGGCACCAAAATCACCCAACGTCTGGAGAGAGAAATGGACCAGGCCATGACCGACCGTGACGTAGCTTGGCAAGAGTTGGACGAGCAGACTGCTCCTGCACGTCGCCCTGGGCGACCACGCAAATGCACAGTGACTCTCGAGGTTGCCGACCAAACGGTGCTGACAGCAGTTGACTTGCACGAGAACTGGACATGGCTTCTCCGAACGGTCCGTCAGGCACTGGAGCCGATTTCACCGACCGGGCAGCTTGTCAACACAGATGCCGCGCAACAAACCATTCTGGCTGCCACCCAACTTATGATGGAGATGAACCGCGATGAAATTGCACACTTTGCCACCCAACTGCAGCAGAATCTACCTACATTGCTGGCTCCCCTCCGTCGCCTGGAACTATCCCTGGCTCCCCTCCGCCAGAACCTCTCACCTGAGTACGAAGCCTTCATCACACACCTCTGGACTTATCGCCATGACCATCAACTTCCCATTGAACAGCTTTTCCCTCCCTCATTGCAGCCTATGGCTCTTGCCTTCTGGCATGCACTGGATCGCTTCCATCGGGCTTCTTCTCTAGCTGAATCCTTTCATGCTTGGCTCAGGCCCTTTCTTGCAATCCATCGCTCTTTGCCCGATTGGTTGGCCGCTCTTTTACAGCTCTTTTGGAATCATCGCACCTTCTCACGTGGCAAACGCTCCGGTCACTCACCCTTAGAACTGGCTACCGATTCCTATGTCCCTTCTTTGGCTGACGCCCTTGATGCCATTCTTCAGCCTCAACAGCAACTGGCTCTTTAACCTATTCTCTTTTTAACGTGCCCATTTCAATTTTGTAAACCTAACTCATCCCTTGTTCTGAACCTGCCCAAGAATGAGGAGAGAAAATGAGTCGAGAAGCCTACAGTACAGATATGAACGAGATAGAGTGGCAGATAATAGAGCCACTGATTCCACCAGCCAAGACGGGCGGACGTCCCCGAGACGTCGATATGCGAGAGGTGATTAATGGCATCTTCTATGTGCTGCGAGGGGGGCAACGCCTGGCGCATGATACCACACGACCTGCCGCCCTGGTCGACGGTCTATGGCTACTTCAACCGCTGGAGCAAGGCAGGCATCTGGGAAAAGATGAATGATGCCTTGCGGGAAGCGGTCCGCATCCTGGCTGGACGAGAAACCGAACCGAGTGCTGCTATCCTGGATAGCCAAAGTGTCAAAACGACTTCGGTTGCGGGTGAACGAGGCTATGACAGCGCCAAGAAGGTCACCGGACGCAAGCGTCACATTCTGGTTGACGTCATGGGCTTGCTCCTCCTTGTTCATGTCCACAAAGCTAGCATTCAAGAGCGAGATGGAGCCAAATCTCTCCTGAAGCGTCTCAAGCAGAAGGGCTTCCAACAACTCGCTCTCATCTGGGCCGATGGCGGTTACTCCGGTCAACCCATGATCGACTGGGTCTTCAACCTTGCTGGTTGGCTTTTCCAAGTCGTCACGCGTTCTGATGACGCTCAAGGCTTTGTCCTCTTGCCCCGTCGATGGGTCGTTGAGCGCACCTTTGCTTGGCTCGGCAACTATCGGCGGCTTAGCAAGGACTATGAAGTCTTGCCTCGCAACAGCGAAGCCATGATTTATGCCGCTATGGTCCATATCATGCTCCGTCGCCTCAGCAACGACCCGGCTCTCGCTCTTTAATTCTCTTGCCCAATACTTTTAAAACACCTTCTCAAGTACACCTTGTCACGTAGAGCCGATATTTATTTAATATCAGCTGATGCACCCTCAGCTTCGAGTTTGCTTTTTGCATCTTCGGCTGCTTCTTTACTAACACCTTGCATAACGGGTGCGGGCGCACTTTCCACCAGATCTTTGGCTTCTTTAAGGCCTAAGCTCGTCAATGCACGCACAGCCTTAATCACATTGATCTTCTTGCCGCCTACATCAGTCAAAACAACATCAAATTCGGTCTTTTCTTCGACCTCTTCCTCGGCAGCACCGCTTCCATCTGCAGCACCAGGCATCGCCATCATCATTCCACCAGCTGGAGCAGCGGCACTCACACCCCACTTTTCTTCCAACTGCTTCACGAGTTCTGAAGCTTCCAACAAGGTCAATCCATCCAACTGTTCAATTAGAGCATTTAAATCAGCCATTTTACACAATTCTCCTAAAGTAAATATTATCCTCTATGCTTCGTCATTTTTCATCTGCTCTGCACGAGCTGCTAATACACGGGTTAAATCTGCAATGGGTGCATTCAGCACACGGACCAAGCTGCTGATCGGCGCATTGATCATACGAACCAACTGCCCAGATGGTGCGCTAATGACACCCAATAGCATTGCCTGTGTCTGTTCTTTCGTTGGTAAGTCTGTCAAAGCACCGACGCCATTGGAATCCAAAACAGATGACTCTAATAGACCGCCTTTGACTTCGATCGTCTCGTCCGCTTTGATCCAGTCCTGTAATGCTTTAACGCCGGTGCTGATGTCTTCATCCAAGAAAACAATTGCATTCGGATCGGTCAGCAACTCTTCCGGTTGTGGCAAACCTACCTCATCGAGCGCTCGCCCAAACAGACGGTTCTTGACCACCATATAATTAGCACCGGTTTCTTTGAGTTTTGCCCGCAGAGATTGCATCTGCGCTACGGTACTTCCACGATAGTCAGTAAAGACGAGAGCCGTCGAGTTTTCGATTTTATCCTTATACAGGGCAATGAGTTCGGCTTTTTTTTCTTTTGAAATCGCCAAGAAACTACCTCCTTTCTTTAGAAGATTTCCATAAACAAAAACGCTTCCGTGCTTAACACAGAAGCGTTTGAAAACATGACTCAACAGACAAATAAACAACAACGCGGCATAAGCAAAACGCATCGCGAAACTACAGTTGTCTTAAAGTGATTATTTCAAATGCCTCGGTAGGCTGTGAAGAATTACAGTTTACGTCTCTCACACGTATACAAACCACCTAATGGCTAGGCGAGAAAGGTATCCATTGTACACATCTGTAGGAGGTAAATCTCACAATTATGCATGTAATGCAAAACAAGCAATACACCTACTGTCTTAAGCACAGATTCTATCTAGTTTTTCTACCGGCTTATCAAGTGAATGGGCTTCTCTACTCTTCTTTAGTGTTTATCCGAAAAGTTCTGTGACATAGCCACCGTCATACTTATGCATCGCCATACTGATCTGCTCGTAACTCCGCAACAGCGGTCGTATCCATCTTGACACCTGGTCCCATTGTACTAGTTACCGTTGCGCGTTGAAGGTAAATTCCCTTCAATGATGATGGCTTGGCACCCATTACAGCTTCCATGAGCGAACCCAGATTCTGCATTAACTTAGGCGTTTCAAAACTAGCTTTTCCAATCGGGACATGAATATTGGATGTCTTATCCACGCGATATTCAATACGACCTAGTCGGGCTTCTTCAATGACACGAGGTAAATCCTCTGCGGGAACGATTGTACCCGTTTTGGGGCTAGGCATCAAGCCACGCGGGCCTAAAATGCGTCCCAATTTACCAACGACTCGCATCATGTCTGGAGTCGCAAGAACTACGCTAAAATCAGTCCAACCATTTTGGATCTCGGTTGCTAACTCGTCTGCACCAACATGATCTGCTCCGGCTTCGCGTGCCAAAGCTTGACCATCCGGACTTGCAAAAACGACTATCTTCACCTCACGACCAACTCCGTTCGGCAAAGTGACAACACCACGGATCTGCTGATCTGCATGTCGTGGATCAACACCCATCCGCAAATGAATTTCAATCGTTTCATCAAATTTAGCATTTGCAAAGTCTTGAGTCATCTTCATTGCCTCATCCGGCAAATAAAAATGATCTCGCTTTAAGTTTGCTAGATGCGCTTGGAAACGTCTACTTCGTTTTGGCATAAATGCTCCTCAGTGGTTCAAACGAAAATCAATCTAATCAACAACAACAACACCCATGCTACGAGCCGTCCCTTCCACCATACGCATGGTGCTTTCCAGCGGAATCGCACCAAGATCTTTAAGTTTCACTTCCGCAATCTCCGAAACTTGTTGTCGTGTAATTTGGCCCACTTTTTCGCGATTTGGTTCACCGCTACCTTTATCGAGACCAGCGGCTTTCTTGATTAAATCAACGGCTGGCGGCGTTTTGGTGATAAATGTAAAGGAACCATCGGTGAAAATCGAGAGCTCTACCGGCACAATTTGGCCCGCCATCTGCTGTGTGCGAGCATTATATTCTTTGCAAAAGCCCATGATGTTCACACCATGAGGCCCCAATGCTGTTCCAACTGGTGGTGCAGGGTTGGCTTTCCCAGCAGGAATTTGTAGTTTGACAAGTGCTTTTAGTTTCTTCGCCATTTTTAGTCTCGTTAAAATTTTTCAGAAAGGCCGTGTCCCGCTCAAACTAGCACAGTTTGGCGTAAATACTTACGGTGTAAATGGGTGCCACCTCTCGGGGAAGATGTGCAAAATAACTGTGTAACCATTTACACCGAGATTTACTAGAAATGCGACAAAGCTCTTTAAGGTAGGTGTGCTATGCTACTTCTCGCTCTAATTGCAAGAAATCAACTTCGACAGGAGTTTCTCGATTAAAGAAACTGACCATCACCTTCGCCTTACCTTTATCAGCATAAATTTCTTCTACAATACCATTAAATTCTGCAAATGGACCATCTGTAATGCGTACATGCTCACCAATTTCGAAGCTTACTTTGATGCGAGGTTCATCGGCCTCCAAGCGTTGCATAATCCGCTCAACTTCATCCTTGCGTAACGGCGTTGGCTTGTTCTTCTCCATTCCAACAAAGCCAGTCACACCGGGCGTATTTCGTACAACATACCAACTATCTTCATCCATAATCATATTCACCAGGATATAGCCAGGGAATACGCGTTTTTCAACTTCCTTGCGATTGCCATTGCGAATCTCGATTTCGGTCTCGGTAGGAACGACGACTTGCAAAATGCGATCTGTCATCCCCATTGACTCGGCACGGTGTTCTAGGTTCTTCTTCACCTTATTTTCCATTCCGGAATAACTGTGAACGAAAAACCATTCTCCTTGCGGATCGTTTTGCGCTGCTTCTTCCGCATCCAACTGTGCTGCAATCTCTGCATCAAGAGCAGCTAATTCCTCCGTCGTCATTTCGGTAGAGGAGCCATTCTCCTGGATCTCATCCAGTTCTAACTCATCGGCATCTAGCTCGTCCGCTTCTATTGACATTTCGATTTCTTCGAACTCACTATTCACAGCCAGCCCCTTTCAAACATTACAAACACAGCTCAATTTAGGCTCATCTACCACTTGTCCTCATTTTACAACAGCAATTCTAATGCTCCCCTCTATCAAATCGCGCCTGGAAATTGCCTCTACGGGCGAAATTTTTACCATAACTATACTCAGTTTCGATCGAGACGTAGGAGTTACTGATTTTACAGAGAGGAGACTTTTTATTTACCCATATCCAAGAAATACTAGACACTCAATCAACCTGCCTGTATGAGTACACTGATCAAGAAGCCAAATAGGTTGTCGATTCCAAATAGTACTGCCCCTGCAATTGCAGTTACAATGACAACGATGATAGTTAAACGTATTCCCTCTTCACGGGTTGGCCAAGTTACTTTAGAAATCTCGGCTCGAGTATCTCGAATATATCGAACAATTGCATTATCCGTTTTGGCTTTCGCTGCCGTAGAACGACTCATTCTGTATCCTTATTGCTCATTGGAACAAGCTTCTTTGCGGAAAACGACCACCGGCTTCTGAGCCGGTGGTCTAGTCAGGCAGGCGAGGCAGGACTTGAACCCACAACCTACGGTTTTGGAGACCGTCGCTCTACCAATTGAGCTACTCGCCTAAGCTATTGATACGAGCCAGCTAGTTAGCTCTTCAGGATCTCAATTTTCACTTACTGGATTCCTGAACAGCTGCCAGGTTGGCTTAGATTTTGGCTCATCAGCCGAAAGAGCAAGTTCAGACAATTAGATATATGTCAATTCGGCTAACTCACTCTTTCGATTGTTGAGCAAAGATTTTACGAAAGGATTTCGGTGATGACGCCAGCGCCAACGGTGCGCCCACCTTCGCGGATGGCAAAACGACTGCCAACCTCGAGAGCCACAGGCGAAATCAACTCAACTTTCATGTTGACATTGTCACCAGGCATGACCATCTCAACACCATCTGGCAGCTGAATGGCACCAGTGATGTCCATGGTGCGGATGTAGAACTGCGGACGATAGCCCTGGAAGAAGGGAGTGTGTCGTCCTCCCTCTTCTTTCTTGAGAACATAGACCTCTGACATGAATTCGGTGTGTGGCTCGATGCTGCCTGGTTTGACCAAGACTTGACCACGCTCGATCTCTTCTCGATTGATGCCACGCAAGAGACAGCCCACATTGTCACCCGCTCGTCCCTCGTCCAGCAGCTTGCGGAACATCTCAACTCCTGTGACTGTGGTCTTCTCTGTCTCTTTGATCCCCACAATCTCCACTTCTTCCATCGGCTTGATGATGCCGCGCTCCACTCGACCTGTCACCACTGTGCCACGTCCCTTGATGCTGAAAACATCCTCAATCGGCATCAGGAAGGGCTTTTCGGTCTCTCTGGCTGGCTGGGGAATATACTCATCCACAGCATTCATCAGCTCCCAGATGCAAGCATAGTCTTCGGCTTCCGGATCCTGGCTTTCGCTCTCCAGCGCTGCCAGCGCACTCCCTCGCACCACTGGAATGTCATCCCCAGGAAATCCGTAGCTGTCCAACAGCTCCCGCAACTCCATCTCCACCAGCTCCAGCAGCTCTTCATCATCCATCATGTCCACCTTGTTCATGAAGACCACCATCGCGGGCACTTCCACCTGTCTCGCCAACAAGATGTGTTCTCGCGTCTGCGGCATCGGTCCATCCGGGGCTGCCACCACCAGAATCGCTCCGTCCATCTGCGCCGCACCCGTGATCATGTTCTTGATGTAGTCTGCATGACCAGGACAATCCACGTGCGCATAGTGCCGATTCTCCGTCTCATACTCCACGTGGCTGATCGCTATCGTGATTCCACGCGCCTTCTCTTCCGGCGCATTGTCTATCTGATCAAACCTGGAAAAGTCCGCCCACCCTTTCAGTCCCAGCGTCTTTGTGATCGCCGCTGTCAGCGTCGTCTTTCCATGGTCTATATGTCCGATTGTCCCCACATTCGCATGGGGTTTTGTCCTCTCAAATACTTCCTTCGCCATAGCGAATTCCTCCTAGAATGAGTATTGCTCCGCTAATCAACTATACTCAGTAGATCCAAATTTCAGGTTTTGAGAGAGAATTCTGGCTAAACAGTTGACATAAATACAAATTTGCCGGTCGATATCTAGTTTTTGCGTTAGATTTGGGCGATTTTCAGATATGAAATAGGTTGTTTTCTGTAACCGAAATCTGAATAAATGACTCCAAAATCCCTGCAATCTCGACTGAAAATAGCCAAAAACGCCAAATTTGGATCTACTGATACTGGAAATTGTAGAAAACTCCAATCATACAGGATAACTCCAGTAATAACTATTCACATAACAATTATTTATAGAGAGCCCACAATCGGATTTGAACCGATGACCTCATTCTTACCAAGAATGTGCTCTACCTACTGAGCTATGTGGGCAAATATCATAAGAATCGCGCATAAAATCATCTTATGCGCGATTCTTATAACATTCTAGTGGGCGGGGGCGGATTCGAACCACCGTAGGCGAAAGCCGTCTGATTTACAGTCAGATCCCTTTGTCCACTCGGGCACCCGCCCGTATTTGCAATGTGAACGTACACAATCCTACCTGATTCTTACCGACGACTCTTTAGATAGGTTCTAAACTTTGTCAGTAGAGCCGACGATCGGATTTGAACCGATGACCGCCTGTTTACAAGACAGGTGCTCTACCACTGAGCTACGTCGGCATAATCATCGACATGCAAGAGCGAATTATATCACATTCATCGGTCAGGTCAAATTTGAAGTGCGGAAATTTACGTTCGAATACCACCTTTCTTTCATAATTTTACTCTCAGCCTTGTTGACAGGCCCATCTACTTATGCTAGATTGACATTCGTACACATACATTTACCGGCCAATCACTATCATTATTATGTTAAGGTATCGTAGAAGGATGGCACTGTTATAGGTTCCTTTGAATACTACTTATAGAGACGCTGCGGCTATTAGGGTTTATCCTGATTCTTCGAGGGAACAAGCCTTCATTATTATTTGATAACAACGTGTCGAAGTTATTCTTTGCTAGTCCAAATTCCCAGAAAACGAATTCCCAGAAAACGATAAGGTAGCGATTATGCGCGAAAACAGGGTGAAAACCATTTGTGAAAATGGAGGCATCGTTGTCAATGGTTGGCTCCATTTTCCCAGTCCTTTCTCAGCCGAGATCATGGCCCATCAGGGGTTTGATAGCTTAACGATTGATATGCAACATGGACCTGTACATTATGACGCAGCCTTGCCAATGCTCCAGGCAATTTCCACAACTGATACAATACCTCTTGCACGCGTTCCTTGGAATGAACCTGGAATTATCATGAAAATGCTAGATGCTGGTTGCTATGGCATCATCTGTCCAATGGTCAACAATCGTGCCGAATGCGAAGCATTTGTTGGTGCGTGTCGTTATCCCCCTCTTGGTTATCGCAGCAATGGACCAACCCGCGCGAGAATCTATGCGGGAGATGACTATGGCGAGCGCGCCAATGAGACTGTGTTAACATTCGCGATGATTGAGACGGCAGAAGCCATGCAAAATCTCGATGATATTATGAGTGTTCCCAATCTGGATGGGATCTATATCGGCCCAGCCGATCTCAGTATTTCCTTGCGTGGTACAATGCCACCCGATATGAGCGCACCGATTGTGATTGAAGCAATGGATGAAATTCTGGCAACTGCACAAAAACATGGTATCATTCCAGGTCTTCACACTGGATCCCCAGAAATGGCAATGGAAATGTTCGAAAAGGGATTTCAATTTGCTACAATCCAGTCTGATGGTGGTTTTTTAGGTGCTCATGCCAGCCAAGTTGTTGCTCAAGTGCGACAAACTCAAACAGCTCAGGCTCAATCTGGCCCTTATTAATCTGGTTCACCTTAATTTGGTTTACCTTAGGCCAATCCAAAAAATAAAATATACGCGAGAAGGTGTTAAACTAGC
>JAHBNG010000189.1 GCA_019217005.1 Chloroflexi bacterium TSY | reverse complement strand
AAGTGCAAGGGACGCTGGCGGAATGGAAACGGCCTGTGGTTGAGATTGATGGTGAGGTAAAGAATATCCGCGCCGCGCGGCGTGGCTCCTTTGGGCGGGCAGGGCCAACGCTCATCTAGTGGTAGAAGAATATGAGGGAGTAGGAGGCAGCAAGTGGCCCAGCAGACCCCTCGGTGGCAAAGCTGCAGGGGCAGCTCTGACGGTGACAGCAGGTGATTGTGCTCTCGGCCAAGAATGAGGAACGGCTGAGGAATATGCCCATAGGCTGCTGGTCTATTTGGAGCAGGCATCTGCACCGAATCCAGGTAGACAAGAATCCGATGCAACAGTAGGCTCCCCAACTATCCAGCACACCCTATGCGAGATGGTGGCTGAGCCCTTAGCATTGACATCATTGAGCTTGAGGTGGAGCAGAGCTTTGCCGAGTGCGGACTGGATGCAGTGCAGCTGAGTCGCTTGCAAACGATGGTGGAAGAGCGGTATGGCTGCGAACTGCCGAGAATGCTCTTTGCCGCAGGCACGATGGTGAAGGATGTGGCGCAACGCATCTCTGCCTTGACGTCGGCAGTCGCGGATGGCGAACACAGACAGCAAGCGCCTTTACAGAAAGGTCTATGCTTGGCGAGTATGGCCTACACCTTGCAGGTAGGACGAGAGGCAATGGAGGAGCGTTTGGCAATTGTTGTCTCTCGGATTGACGAATTGATCGAGCTGTTGCGCAAGTACAAACAGAAAGCAAATGCCATCGGTCCTGTTTATCGGGGGAATATCAAAGCGAGTCAAGAGACAATCGGAATGCTGGTGGAAGGTACGGCAGGAGAAGCGTATATCAAGGTGGTGGTGGACAACCGAGAATACGATAAAGTAGCTCAACTTTGGGTATCAGGCGTCGAGATAGATTGGCAGTTAGGCTCATGAATGAAAATAGGTGAAATGGGAGTCAATGAGAGAGCGAAGAAAGGAGTCATTGACAAATTTGAGATTGTGAGTCCATTCAAAGATGGCAACATATTGGGCAAGATAACGTTTATGAACACCCGAAAGGGACGCAGAAAATTGCGTAGACCAGTCCAAATGCCTTCCATGGTGTTGCAGTGAACTTCCCGAATGCCGTCGCCATCATCATCGCGAGCCCATTCGTACCGGGAGTGACAAACAGTGGCATGAGAGCGACCAGTCTCCGCAATGGGATTGTAGGCGTTGCACTCGTCGGTATAGAGAGTGGTGCCAGGGAGAGCAAGCAACAACTAAAGGAACAATGGTTGCTTGTTGTGTGTTGTCACAGACCGTGAACTGGACTTGGCCAGAGGTTCGTCCCACAACGCCCAGAATCGGTGGTCGGTCGTTCTCCATCGTCCCTCGTCCACGGCGCTTGTTGGCTCGAGGTCTGGGCGGGTCATCTGGATCGGGATGGTAATCGCCTTTCTCTCCTGCATTCTGGTACAGTTCATCGGCTTCAGCTACAGAATCGCGAAAAAGGGGGAAGCGGCTGCGGCTTGGAGCAACGCCGTATTCTGGATCCGATGGCGACGCTCCAACAACGTACTATAGTTCAGAGACAGTTCCTCTGATAGATGCAGCGTTGGTGTCCCTTGAATGATGCCTCGCATCACTAAGACTATCGTCACACAATTGTAATGCGTTCCAGACCAGACTGTATTCGTAAAGGCATCGTATACTTTGCCGCATTCTCGGCATCTGTACTTATTCACCGGGGCTCGCTCTCGACTGTGAGGCGCTTGCCCTTCTGGCAATCTATGTCCATCTGGACATTGCATCCCTTCTGGATGCAAGATCTCTAACAATCTCTCATAACAGCCTTCTTCGCTCATCAGTTCTTGGATCGGATATCGCATTTTCATGGCTCTTTTTCTCTTTTCTTTTTTCTCATTGACCTCTTTCCTATTTTACTTTACTTTCTGGTAAAAGAAAGAGATGAGGTGAGAAATGTGACAAAAGCGGTTAGCAGTTCATCCTAAAGGTAGAGAACCCAAAAAGGAGGAAGGAATGCTAACCGCGCCAGAAATAACTATAGCAGTACTGATGAATGTATTGCAAGTAACGCCGATGGGAACAAACGTAAATGTAATGCGTCTGATGTGGGCAATGCTGAATGGGTCGTTTCTGAAAAGTCGAGGAGCAATCCATAGCGCATTGAAAGAAAGCGGGTTTGAAGATGAGGAGCTCCGGCGAAGCTGGTGGAGCTTTCGATATGGATCATGGGATATCACAAGTCTGCTGGGGTCGTGGCAAGAAGAAGTGGAAAGGGAATGGGAGGCAAAAAAAGTTAGAAGGGTACCGAGTGAAAAGCATAGATATCACAGGGTTCTGGCGACCGAAGCTGCAAGGGAAAGTGAACCGACTCTATAACTCAACGGTTCGTCGGGCATTGCCCGCTCATCTTTGGAGTGATGATAAGCTCGGGGAGATAGGCGGGAAGCGAGTGCCACTGCTCAAGGCAATCATGAGATGCACGGTTGGAACAAAGGAAAGTGAGTTTCGGAAAAAGCTGCTGACAGAGACGAAGAAATCACTGGAGTCAGACGAAGTGGCGGTGGTCGATGCCGGGTTTACAATCAGAGAAATGCTAGAAAGCGGCATAGACCGATTTGTCCTGCGGGAAGCCATTAACTGCACAGTGCGCCGCAATGAGTTCCCCAAACGCAAAGAAAAAGGCAGACCACCTGAATATGGTGATATTGTGCGTCCGCTCTCTCGCAGCTATAAGGAAAGCGACTCGAGGCTACAACTCCGGACTCGTCTGGTCGCTTTCTCTATAGTGGTCGCCTGATTTGCTATCAAGCATGGCACAATCTCGTCCCCAGAACAACCAAGGTGGATACAGCCAACCGTACCTACTCGATTTACGTCATTCAGGATCCGGCCTACAACACACCTTTGGTTTTGGCGACCGTTATGACTTTGCAGCCTGAAACCATTTATCTTGTCTACCTGGAACGCTGGCCTGTTGAACCTCCCCCCCTTGGCTTCCAAGCAGATGATTGGCTTACATCGTCAATTTGTTCATGCCGATGAGGCTTGTTTCCGCTTACCTGAACTGGGGCTGCTTGCTGGCAATCTTCTTTCCCATTTAGCCGCTTCTCTTCCTCCCATACCGACTGGCTACTGGGATCGAGAGCCTCAATCCACTCCCGGCAGGCTGCGCCGTGTTCTCTCGAGTGCTCTTTTTCCAACTCCTGACCAACTCGATCCTGACTTTCGGAAAAAGGCCTCGGTTTCACACCATTTACCTAAAGGCGTTCTCGCTCATCGCCGCCTCAATGCCGCTGCTTAAACTAGCCGAGCACTATTTTTACATTTTATCCCGTTTTTTCAGGGTGGATTCTTTTTTCCGCCCCTTTCGGTTTGCCCTTTGTCACTCAAGCCTTTACCAGAAAGTAAAGTATTTTACATACTTTTCACCTACTTTCATATATGAGCCGGCAGTTATTAGATGGTCACCAGATTCCACAGCGTATCTCGCTACCAACTTATCCCTTTGCCAGGGAGCGCTACTGGATACCCGAATCTACAATCTTGGATAGCGCGGATAATAGACGTGGCCTGCATAGCGTAAATTCTATCCCAAAGCTGCATCCGCTGGTTCATCAAAACGTTTCCACACTCACCGAGCAGTGCTTTCGCACCAACTTCACTGGCAATGAGTTCTTCCTGAGAGATCACCAGGTTCAGGGAGAATCTGTTCTGCCTGGCGTGGCTTATCTGGAGATGGCCCGAGCCGCGACAGAGATGGCTGTCAAAGATGGACGAGCCACGCAACTGAAGGATGTGGTTTGGATCAGACCGCTGGTTGTGCAGGATGAACCACAAGATGTGCAACTTGGATTATACCCAGAAGAGAATGGCGAAATCGCTTTTGAGGTGAGCAGTGGGAGTTTGCCCGAGCCATTGATTCATAGCCAGGGCAAGGTGATTCTGGGAGAGATATCCTTGCCTGAGTCGCTCGATATTCCTGCCATTGTGGCCCGCTGTCCCACTATAGTTGGAGAGAAAGTGTGCTACCAAAACTTTGCCACCCAAGGACTGGACTATGGTCCCACTTTCCAAGGAGTCATCCAGATTCAGGCCAACGAAGAAGAAGCATTGGCGCACATTCAGCGCCCACCCGCGATGACCGATAGGAGGTATGGACTCCATCCGAGTCTGATGGATGCAGCCTTGCAGGCAACCATCGGCCTGACCTTTGCCCAAGAGCGCCAGGATGAACAAGGTCTCTATCTCCCCTTTGCCGTGCAGAGCGTCAATATGTATAGAAACCTACCGGAGATTGGATACGCTTACGTTCGGTTCTGTGCGGGGAGTGAGTTAGAGAACAATATGGTTAGGTATGATGTGACGTTGACCGATGCGGAGGGCGTCATCTGTGTCATGCTCAAGGGAGTTACGGTAAGGGCCGTCACACCACAGACCGCAGAAACGACAATTCTCTACAGTACACCAACATGGCAGGTCCAAGCAGTAGATGAAGGGGAGAATGATGCCCATGATGCGCCAGCGGATCACACCCTCTTCCTGATTGGGTTAGAAGAGGATGCAGTTGACTCCGTCAGAATCGCCTGTGCCCCCATCGATGTCGTGACGCTTTCTGTGAACAGCTCGAAGGCAGAAGAGAGCATAAAGCAATGGCTGCATAGCGGCTGGACGCACCTCAAAGGGATTGTGGAGAACCCTCCCAAACTAGGGCATCAGATTTTGGTGGTGGCGGCAGACAGCGTAGCGCCTCATCTCTATGCACCACTCGTGGGGCTGCTAAAAACAGCCAGACTGGAACAGCCGAAGATATTCGGGAAAGTGCTCACCGTTGCCCAGTCAGATGCCAGTATGCTGGTCTCTCGGCTACGAGCAGAGATGCAAATGGGCAACTTCGGTACCGTTGAAGAGATCCGCTATGGCCAAACTGATGGTAGAGAAGTCAAGACCTTAACCGAAATTGCACTGGATACTGATGTGGAGACAGCCTATCTCAAACCTGGAGGCGTCTACTGGATACCAGGTGGCATGGGGGGTCTGGGGCGACTTTTTGCGCAGCACTTGCTCGAGACATCTCAATTTGAGAAAGGTGAGGGAATCACCCTGATCCTCACTGGACGCTCCTCGCTGGATGCAGCGGAGGAGCAACTCTTGGCAGAATTGAATACCAAGGGCTCCACCGTCGTTTACCTGCAAGCCGACATCAGCCAACCAGAAGCTGTCGAAGGGTCGTAGAGCGTATGGAAGAAGCGTACGGACAAATCAACGGCATCATCCACAGTGCGGGCGTGCTGCGCGATAGCTTCATCATCAACAAGACCGAGGAAGAGATCGAAGCCGTGCTGGGCCCCAAAGTAGATGGCATCCTCAACATCGATGCCAGTACCCAGGATATGCCACTGGACTTTGTGGTGCTCTTCTCTTCGATCGCTGGCGTCATGGGCAATGTCGGTCAAGCCGATTACGCTGCGGCCAACGCCTTTTTGGACACCTTTGCCGACCACCGCCAAGCCTTGGTCGCGGCGAACGAGCGTTCAGGACGCACCCTCTCCATCAACTGGCCCCTGTGGGATGAGGGCGGTATGTCGGTGGATGAAGAAACTGCAATGCGGCTGACCCGCGAACTGGGACTGACTGCGCTGGAAACGTCAGCCGGACTGGCAGCCTTTGATTTTGCATTAACTCACGCAGATGTCACCCAATTGTTGGTGACCAGCGGCAATCAGCAACAGATCAACGCCTATCTAACCGGAGCTGGCCGAAAACGAAGTGTGGGTAACGCCCAACCCATCGAATTATCCATGGCTGAAGAGAAGCAGCTATTCGAGGCCACCGAACGCTATCTCAAGGAGCTGCTCTCGGATACCCTCAAACTGCCAGCCGCGCGTATGGATGCGAACGCATCTTGGGCGCGATATGGCTTTGACTCAATCTTGGCCTTGAGCTTGACGCACCAGTTGGAGCAGCACTTTGGCGAATTGCCCAAGACTCTCTTCTTTGAGTATCAGACCCTGACCGACCTGACCACCTACTTTGTGGATGCCTATCCCACTCAGCTACAAATGGCTTTGGGGGTGGGGAGTAGGGAGCGGGGATTCGGGAGTAAGGGGCAGGCGATCATTGAGACAACTGCTTCTGACTCGATATCCTATTCGCCACGAGCAAGATGGCTGCAACGCACTACACCTATGATAGAATGCCAGTCACAAATCACCCCGAATCAAAGTGAAAACATCGCGATTGTAGGACTTAGCGGACGATACCCGATGGCAGAGAACCTGACCCAATTCTGGGAAAATCTTCAAGCTGGTCGGGATTGCATCACTGAGATACCTTCAGAACGATGGGACCACAGTCACTACTTTGACGCAAATAAGAACCAATCAAGCAAGAGCAACAGCAAGTGGGGTGGGTTTATCGATGATGTGGATAAATTTGATCCTCTCTTCTTCAACATCTCGCCTCGGGAAGCCGAACAGATGGACCCACAGGAGCGGCTCTTCTTGGAAATCACCTGGCAGACACTAGAAGATAGCGGCTACACTCGGCAGGCGCTAAGAGAGCAGTTGCAAGGCCAAGTGGGTGTCTTTGTAGGTGTCATGTGGGGTGAATATCAGCTCTATGGAAAGGGTCGAGTTCGCCCAAGTTCATCCTATGCATCGATTGCCAACCGTGTCTCCTACTTTTTCAACCTGCATGGACCCAGCATAGCCGTAGATACCATGTGCTCATCTTCGTTGACTAGTATCCATCTGGCCTGTGAGAGCATTCGCCGAGGCGAGTGTATAGCGGCACTGGCGGGCGGTGTCAATGTTTCTATTCATCCCAACAAGTATCTCCAGCTGACTCAAGGCAACTTTGCCGCCAGTGACGGTCGCTGTCGCAGCTTTGGCGAGGGTGGCGATGGTTATGTCCCTGGCGAAGGCGTGGGTGCGGTGCTGCTTAAGCCGCTTTCTATGGCAGAAGCCGATGGCGACACCATCTATGGCGTCATTAAGGGTTCTAGCGTCAACCACGGCGGCAAGACCAACGGCTACACGGTCCCTAATCCAGTCGCCCAGACCCGAGTGATTGCGACAACCCTCCAAAAGAGTGGTGTTGCACCGGAGAGTATTAGCTATGTCGAGGCTCACGGCACCGGTACCGCCTTGGGCGACCCCATCGAGATCCGAGGGTTGAGTCAGGCATTTGGCGGAGAGCAGTCAGAAGGCCGTAATTGTCCCATTGGATCGGTCAAGTCCAACATCGGTCACCTGGAGTCAGCAGCCGGTATTGCTGGCTTGACCAAAGTACTCTTACAGATGAAACATCAACAGTTGGTCCCCTCTATCCATTCAGAGACGCTCAACCCTCATATCGATTTTGATGCAACGCCCTTTGTAGTACAACGCGAGTTGAGCGATTGGGAGCAGCCTGTCATTGAAGTTGACGGTGTACGGCAACGCATTCCGCGACGGGCTGGCCTCAGTTCCTTTGGTGCGGGTGGTGCCAACGCTCATCTCGTTGTCGAAGAGTATGAGATGGCAAGCGGGCAAGCGGGCAAGTGGGCAGACGTTGCATCCAGCGGCGGTACCGCCCGCTCGCTGGTCGGGAGCACCCTCTAGGTGAGTACGGCGCGGCTCAGTCCAAGAGCGGGCAGGACGGCACGAATGTAATGGACGAGAGTACAGCTCCACAGATCATTGTCCTGTCTGCCAAGAATAAAGAGCGGCTGCAAGCTTATGCCCAGAAGATATTAGCTTTTCTAGAGAATGGACCAGATGTTTCTCTAACAGAGATGGCCTACACCTTGCAAGTGGGACGAGAGGCGATGGAGGAGAGGCTGGCATTCGTCATATCTAGCGCTGAAGAATTGATGGACGGGTTGAGCCATTATCAACAACAGGAAAACGTCTTTGATCATGTTTATCAGGGAAATATCAAAGTCAGCAAAGAGATAGAAAATCTGCTGATTGATGGTGCAACAGGCAGAGCGATTATCAAAGCAGTCGTTGATAATCGCGAATACGATAAATTAGCCCAACTATGGGTATCGGGGGTTGAAATAGACTGGCGATGGCTGCATGAGCATGAGACCCCAAACCGGATCTCGCTACCGACCTATCCCTTTGCCCGAAAACGCTACTGGTTTGACAGCTATCACGATGATGCAGATGTTGGCTCAACAGAGGCAGCGGCGAAGATTATTCTTCCTGATTCAATTGCCAAAGAAAGGTCAGTGTGGGCATCAGATGCTGTTATGCAAGCGGCCCAAAGTTATCAAGGGCAAGCGGTTCAGGTGCAAGTGATTGATGAGACGATTGCTTTGGTAAAGATGGCTGACAGCTCTTCGAAGAATATGTTTTCAGAAGAACTGATGCTGGGCCTGCACAAGCACCTGTTTGAAATTCAGCAGAACAAAACGATCAAAGCCGTCATCCTCACCGGATACGATAATATCTTTTGCATGGGTGGTACTCAAGCAGCGCTATCAGAGATTGCTGACCGTCGCCGTAATTTTACCGATGTGCCACTCTTATATCGGGGGTTGTTGGAGCTTGACGTGCCAGTCATTACCGCTATGCAGGGACATGCACTGGGCGGAGGATTACTCTTCGGTCTATATGGCGACATTATTTTGATGGCCAAAGAGGGGATCTACAGTGCTAACTTTATGAAATATGGTTTTACACCGGGCATGGGGGCAACCTACATTCTAGGTGAGAAATTAGGCAAGAATCTGGCCACAGAAATGATGTATACCGCCAACATGTTTGATGGCGAACACCTGCACCGCCGTGGTGCTTCGGTGATTGTCTGTGACCAGAAAGATGTTTTAGCGCAGGCATTGCAAATCGCCCGGCAACTGGCAAAAAAGCCACGGCAGGCTTTGACGGTCTTAAAACAAGTGCTATCAGGTAGTATCTTAGCCGAACTGGTAGAACATATTGCGCAAGAAGTCGAGATGCACGAGGCAACCTTTGGGGCAGATGCTGTCAAAGCAGAAATCGCAGCTCATTTTGCCAAGATCCAAGGAAGTCCACAAAAAATCATCCTGGCGGAAGCGGGGCAAGTAGCGAAGCCAGCCAGCTATCCATCGGCAGCAAGTCAAGCACGCAAAATTAAATTGGCTCCGCCCGTACGCGACCACAGGGGCAATAATGCGCACCCAAAGAGCGATGCGCCTCTGAAACACAATGCGCAATCATCTGTTGTGCAAACGCCTACACTTCAAGAACCTGTAGTTCAAGCATCTAGACCTAAAACAGAGATGAAATCTTCTTTGCCAGTTAAGGCACAGCTGAAATCGATTCTCCAAACGATACTCCATCTAGATGCGCATGAAATTGATGAACAAGCCGTTTTTCAAGCGTTGGGGGTTGATTCAATTGGCAGTGTAGAAATCATCCGCGAGGTGAATGCAATCTTTGGACTCAATCTGGAAGCGGTGGCTCTCTATGACCACCATACGATAGAGAAGTTAAGCCTGTTTATCGAGACAGAGTTGGCCCATGTGAGCCAGACGTTTGCGAGTATCGGGATCGATGGACAGGTAGAAGTCGCTCACAGTAACGAGCAAAATTGTGAAGAGCCTGTTGCAACAAAAGTGCAGGACTACGCGGCACAGGACAACGCCCTCTATACCGTAAAGCAGATGACAACGTTGCCTGAAGAGGTGTTGCAACTCCTTTCCAAAAAGCCTCTATCCACGGACAATGATGCAATCGTCACAAAGTCAGCAGTAGTGACTGGAGAGTCCAACACTGTCAAGGCGCTGGACATCGCTATCATCGGGATGTCTGGTCGTTTTCCTGGAGCCGACGACCTAGAAGCGTTTTGGCAGAATCTGGCTAACGGCGTCGATAGCATCAGCCGCATACCATCTCGTAAGTGGAACCTGGAACGGTATTATGATCCTGATCCCCGGGCCCTTGGCAAATCATACAGCCAGTGGGTAGGCAGTTTGGATGATGAAGACAAATTCGACGCCAATTTCTTCAATATCTCGCCGCGTGAAGCCGAACGGATGGACGTGCAGCAGCGACTCTTTCTGGAAGAATCCTGGAAAGCCTTAGAAGATGCCGCCTATGCACCATCAGCTTTGCGCGACACCAAGTGCAGCATCTATGTTGGGGTAGGACAGGGAGATTATCATCACAACCTACCACAAAATGACGCGCTGGATGCCCATGCTTTTATGGGAGCCGCCACCTCAATTCTAACCGCCCGATTGGCTTATCACATGGATCTAAAAGGGGGGAGTATCGCCATCGACACAGCTTGTTCATCGTCGCTCGTGGCCATCCACAAAGCTTGCCAGAGTATACGAAGTGGTGAAAGCGAATTGGCCATGGCAGGTGGAGTCTATGTGGGAACAACATCGCGGATGCACATTATGGCCAGCAAGGCCATGATGTTGGCACCCGATGGTCGCTGCAAGACCTTTGATAATCGCGCCGATGGCTTTGTGATCGGCGAAGGTGTCGGTGTCCTGGTCTTGAAGAAGCTAGAACAGGCTATTTTGGATGGTGATTCCATCTATGGAGTCATCAAAGGGTCGGGCATCAACCAGGATGGCAGAACCAACGGCATTACCGCACCGAGCGTCGAGTCGCAGCAGCGACTGGAAACAGAGATATATACCCAATATGACATCGATCCCAACACCATCACCTTGGTAGAAGCTCACGGCACAGGTACGAAATTGGGCGATCCGATTGAGGTACGGGCACTGACCAATGCTTTTCGGGCATATACCGACCAGACTGGTTACTGTGCCATTGGCTCTGTCAAGACAAACATTGGTCATGCCCTCACTGCCGCAGGCGTGGCAGGCGTCCTGAAGGTGTTGCTTGCCTTAAAATATAAAATGCTGCCGCCCTCGCTCCATTTTGAGGCCCCGAACGAACACATTGATTTTGAAAACAGTCCTTTTTACGTAAATACTCAGTTACTTTACTTTCTGGTAAAGGCTTGAGTGACAAAGGGCAAACCGAAAGGGGCGGAAAAAAGAATCCACCCTGAAAAAACGGGATAAAATGTAAAAATAGTGCTCGGCTAGTTTAAGCAGCGGCATTGAGGCGGCGATGAGCGAGAACGCCTTTAGGGAAATGGTGTGAAACCGAGGCCTTTTCCGAAAGTCAGGGTCGAGTTGGTCAGGAGTTGGAAAAAGAGCACTCGAGAGAACACGGCGCAGCCTGCCGGGAGTGGATTGAGGCTCTCGATCCCAGTAGCCAGTCGGTATGGGAGGAAGAGAAGCGGCTAAATGGGAAAGAAGATTGCCAGCAAGCAGCCCCAGTTCAGGTAAGCGGAAACAAGCCTCATCGGCATGAACAAATTGACGATGTAAGCCAATCATCTGCTTGGAAGCCAAGGGGGGAGGTTCAACAGGCCAGCGTTCCAGGTAGACAAGATAAATGGTTTCAGGCTGCAAAGTCATAACGGTCGCCAAAACCAAAGGTGTGTTGTAGGCCGGATCCTGAATGACGTAAATCGAGTAGGTACGGTTGGCTGTATCCACCTTGGTTGTTCTGGGGACGAGATTGTGCCATGCTTGATAGCAAATCAGGCGACCACTATAGAGAAAGCGACCAGACGAGTCCGGAGTTGTAGCCTCGAGTCGCTTTCCTTATAGCTGCGAGAGGACGCACAATATCACCATATTCAGGTGGTCTGCCTTTTCTTTGCGTTTGGGGAACTCATTGCGGCGCACTGTGCAGTTAATGGCTTCCCGCAGGACAAATCGGTCTATGCCGCTTTCTAGCATTTCTCTGATTGTAAACCCGGCATCGACCACCGCTACTTCGTCTGACTCCAGTGATTTCTTCGTCTCTTTCAGCAGCTTTTTCCGAAACTCACTTTCCTTTGTTCCAACCGTGCATCTCATGATTGCCTTGAGCAGTGGCACTCGCTTCCCGCCTATCTCCCCCGAGCTTATCATCACTCCAAAGATGAGCGGGCAATGCCCGACGAGCCGTTGAGTTATAGAGTCGGTTCACTTTCCCTTGCAGCTTCGGTCGCCAGAACCCTGTGATATCTATGCTTTTCACTCGGTACCCTTCTAACTTTTTTGCCTCCCATTCCCCTTTCCACTCCACTTCTTCTTGCCACGACCCCAGCAGACTTGTGATATCCCATGATCCATATCGAAAGCTCCACCAGCTTCGCCGGAGCTCCTCATCTTCAAACCCGCTTTCTTTCAATGCGCTATGGATTGCTCCTCGACTTTTCAGAAACGACCCATTCAGCATTGCCCACATCAGACGCATTACATTTACGTTTGTTCCCATCGGCGTTACTTGCAATACATTCATCAGTACTGCTATAGTTATTTCTGGCGCGGTTAGCATTCCTTCCTCCTTTTTTGGGTTCTCTACCTTTAGGATGAACTGCTAACCGCTTTTTGTCACATTTCTCACCTCATCTCTTTTCTTTTACCAGAAAGTAAAGAGTTACGGGATTGGCAAATTGAGGGTGGACCCGCGACGGGCCGCCGTCAGTTCCTTTGGCTTCAGTGGCACCAATGCTCATGTGATACTGGAGGAGTACGTTGGAGAGCGAAGAAAGAATCCAGAGGATCCTCCGGAAGAGAGGACTCAGAGGGTACCCCGGCAACGGGAAGATGAGGGAGTGAACAGTGAACCACAGGTGTTTGTGTTGTCGGCCAAGAACAAGGGGCGATTACGGATGTATGCCCACAAGCTGCTGGTCTATTTGGAAGAGGCATCGACACCGAGATTGACGATACAGAAGCTTGATGAGACGCTAGATATTCAGACTATTCGCCAATCGTTGAGGGAGATGGTCGCCGACATCCTCGGCATGGACGTTGCCGAGATTGAGGATGAACATGCCTTTGCCGACTGTGGGTTCGATGCTGTCCAGTTAAGTCGCCTGCAAATCCTGGTTGACGAGTACTATAGTTGCGAACTGCCGACCACGCCTTTGGATTCGGTGGAGAGCTTGGCCCAACAGTTGGTCTCGCTTTTGGGCGGTACAACGCTCGCCTACCAGTCATCAGTGAGCAGTGGCCAGTCAACCGTCAACCATCAACCGTCAACCGTTCCCAACTACCAACAACTATTCACCAGCCACCAGCCTTATCAGATATCGCTTACACCCTACAAGTGGGTCGAGAGGCTATGGAGGAACGACTGGCATTTGTCGCCTCCAACAGTGACGAATTGATTGAGCGATTGTACCAGTACCAACAAAAAGAAGACGCCACAGGTCAAGTATATTGGGGGAAATATCAAAGAGAGTAAACAGACTGCGAATCTCTTAACCGATGACGCGACAGGTCACGCTATGCTTAAGGTTGTGTTAGAGAACCGAGACGTCCATAAACTAGCCCAACTATGGGTATTGGGTGTTGAAATAGATTGGCGGTTGCTATATGACCGCGCAAGACCGCAACGTATCTCGCTGCCGACCTATCCCTTTGCGCGAGAGAGATATTGGATACCCGAGAGTGACACGGAACAGCCTGGTAGACCCACCAAGATAGGCGAGCAGCATGGACAAGGTGTCCAGCCTGAATTGCGCTCTATGTTGACAGAGACCATGCAACAGATTGATCTTGATGTGCTACATACAGAATCAAGAGAGACTGTTGCATACGTCGAGAAGAAACTCATTGAACAGATAATCAATGCAACGGGTCTATCTATCAAGCAGCTTGACATAAACAGCTCCTTTGCTGAATACGGTGTTGACTCGATTACCGGTATCAGACTGGTAAACGGCATTAACCAGACATTTGGCATTCAATTGCAAACGGCAGCTCTCCTTCAGAATCCAGATATCGCTTCTTTGGCTCAATATCTCTATGCAGAATTTGGCGATGAAATAAAGCGCCAGAATGCGACATCAAAGACCTTTCAAAATGGAACCCAGAGCGAGCAGGGTTTCTTGGCTAAACCACGATCTGTGGTCAGGCAGCCCAAGTCCCTCTTCAACAGCCCATTGGTGTCCATCCTTGGGCCGGTGTAGTCCATCCCTATTTCGAATTGGCGGCGGAATTAGGGCCAGATCAACCCTTCTACGGCCTGCAGTCCGTGGGTCTCTATCAGGAACTACATACCTCTATCGAGGAGATGGCAAGTGCTTATCTGAATGCGCTGCGTCAGGTCCAGCCAGCGGGTCCTTATCTGTTGGGCGGTTGGTCTTTGGGAGGAGTGATTGCCTATGAGATGGCCCAACAACTCCAAAGAGCGGGCGAATCCGTAGATTTGTTGGCCCTGTTTGATGCACCCGCACCAGTCGATGAATATACACTGGACCGAATCTCGTTTGCTAGATTTCTGACGACTGAAGCTGTACCATACATCTGGCCATATGTTCTCGATTATCTTCGACTGAGTGGGTCGCGACAAAGTGAAAGCAGAACAATGATGACAGTAGGCGGTGTTCAATTCAGTCATCTAGCCAATGGCTGGCAGATGAGCAAGACCGCTGCCAAAGAGCTCTTTTCGCTTATCTTGCCACAATCATCAGCACGACGCATTTTCAAGATTCTAAAGGTAGGCCTGCAAGCCATCTCTAACTATGAATCCCAACCTTACCTGGGTCAGGTAACACTCTTCCGCGTCCAACAGCAATTTGGACCAGACGATCCAAGCCAGACGCTCGGATGGGATCAGTTAGCGAAGCATGGGGTGAAGGTACATCATGTACCCGGCCAACACCTTACGCTCATGCAAAGACCGCACGTGCTGGATTTGGCTGCGAAGTTGAAAATTTGCCTGGAACATATAGGTAAATAAAAGAAAGGTTTGTAAACTTTTTGTGGTGCAATCTCTCTGGAACCACAATCAAAAATCGCGCAAACTAAACTTTTAGATACTTACAAATCAAGTGAGGAGGGGCTATATGAATTCAAATGACATTGCTGGTACTTGGGAACTGGTTAGTTGGCAACAGCTAGATGGTACGCTAGAACATCCATATGGCACGGACCCAGTTGGTTATCTGACCTACCAC
>JAHBNG010000024.1 GCA_019217005.1 Chloroflexi bacterium TSY | reverse complement strand
CTGAGACTGGAAAAAATTGCTAACGGGTCAATTTGTACGCCTACCTTCATATCCGTGGCAGCGGGAACGTTATTGGCTGGAATCTGAAGAGTCCATTCAGGATCGGTTGGGGGATGTTGACAATGGGAGAGTCTCCAGCCGGCACCCGCTCTTGGGAAAACGCCTCAATCTAGCCCTTTCTACACAGGTATGGGAGGGGAAGCTGGCGTCCAGCAAACTTCCCTACCTAAAAGATCATTGCATTCAGCATACGGCCGTCTTTCCTGGGGCTGGCTACATCGAGATGGCGCTGGCTGCAGCGGCACAGATCGGTGCGTCAAGCCAGTTAACCGAGATCGAGTTTCAAAGAGCGCTGCCCCTCTTCGATTTAAATTTAACTGAACAGGTTCATCCAGGAGGAGAGACGCCATCCACAACACGCCTACAGTTGGTCCTGTCTGGTGATACGATCGATATCTTAAGTCAGCGAGATGTCTCTCCATCAGAGTCCAGTCAGTCAGAAAATGAGTTGACCTGGGTGCATCATGCCCGTAGCCGATATTTGCCAAAATCGGAGGCTACTGCCACACCTCCAACCCAAAGGCTGAACCTGAGCGCCGTGCAGGATCGTCTGGGCGCGCCACTCTCTCAAAGCACCACCTATGAACAGCTTGAGGCATTGGGTCTCTCCTATGGGCCAACATTCCAAGGGATCACCGACCTTTGGCACAAAGATGGGGAAGTCCTGACTAAGCTGCATCTACATTCAGACGTTGCTGAGACCAATGGCGAGTATCAACTTCACCCAGTCGTCATTGATCTCTGTCTGCAAAGCTTTTTGGGCATCATGACAGAAGATGGTTCATCTGCCGGCGATCTCCAAAGCAACGATGAGAATGCCAGTCAGCTAGATACGGAAAATGGGACAGGTCCCGCAGAGACCATCTATCTACCGATTCAAATTGACCAGTTCACCCTCTTGCGCCGTCCAGACCTTGCAGACACTCTCTACTGTCATGCGTGGCTTAGTGAAAAGAACGAGAAACAGATCTCGGGTGATATCCATCTCTATACCGAAAGCGGGGAACTCTTGATGACGGTCGAAGGTTTGCGTTGCCAAGCCGTTGCCAGGCAAGCGAATCTTTCGCGCGATAGCCGGCGGGACAGGAACGCCATCTATGAAGTCAAGTGGCAGCCAGCCACCAGCCACCGGCTACTAGCAACCAACTACCAACCACCAGCAACTAACCACCAACCAACTGGCTGATCTTTGCCGACAAGCAGGGCGTGGCGCAGGAGCTGGCTCGAAAGCTCGAAGCCAATGGACAATGCCCGATATTAGTCTGGCATGGTGAGCGTTTTGAGCAGATCAATCAAGATCAATTTTGCATACGCCTAGGAAACGAACTGGATATGTCGGCGCTCTTTACGGGTCTGATTGGTCAGCCTCTGCAAGGGGTGGTTCATCTCTGGAGTCTGGACATGCCTGTGGAATTTCAATTTGATCAGAATTTGGGTCCTGCAAGCATCCTCCATTTAGTGCAGAGTCTCGGTCAACCAACACCGCGACTCTGGCTAGCGACACAAGGCGCGCGTCAGGTTCAGGGCATAGGGTTGGACCAACCGAAAGAGGTTCAGCAGTCTATGGCGTGGGGGCTAGGTCGCGTCATTGCCCAAGAATACCCTGGCTTACATTGCGTTTGTCTGGACTTGGATCCCAGCGCACATGCAGAAAGCGCTGCGCATCAACTGATTACAGAGCTAGGAGAGGACAACACAAAACAGCAAGAAGACCTGGTGGCCTGGCGACAAAATGAGCGGTATGTCGCTCGCTTGGTCGCCACCTCGCTAGACCCAACTCTCCAGCCCGCAACCACCCAACCGGTGCGAGACGATGCCAGCTATCTGATTACTGGTGGTTTGGGTGCGTTGGGCTTGCAGATCGCTCAAAGCCTACTGATAGGGGGCGCTCGTCATCTGGTTCTGTGCGGACGCAGTGGTGCCACCGGCAAGGAAGAAGCGTTGGAAGCGTTGCAAAAGCAGGGCGCTCAGCTTCTGGTTATTCAGGCAGACGTGACCGACAGCGATGATGTAACGCGGATCATGAAGACCATCGAAGATCAGGCCCCACCCCTCAGAGGAATCATCCACGCTGCTGGCGTTCTGGATGATGGTGTGCTGCGTCAGCAGACGGTTGAACGCTTCGAACGGGTGCTAAAACCCAAAGTGCAGGGGGCATGGAACTTGCATCTACACACTCTCGACATGCAGTTGGACTTCTTTGTCTGTTTCTCATCGGTGGCTTCTTTGCTCGGCAACCCTGGCCAAGGCAACTATGCAACCGCCAATGCCTTTTTGGATGCCCTGGCCCACCATCGCCGCACGCTGGGCCTCCCTGGACAATCGATTAATTGGGGACCTTGGGCCGAGTCTGGCATGGCTGCCGATGATGAAACGCTGAATCGTTTGGCGAGTCTGGGCATGGCAGCCTTTAGTGGATCTGAGGGAATTGATCTCTTCCATAGCCTCAGTAGATCCAAATTTCAGGTTTTGAGAGAGAATTCTGGCTAAACAGTTGACATAAATACAAATTTGCCGGTCGATATCTAGTTTTTGCGTTAGATTTGGGCGATTTTCAGATATGAAATAGGTTGTTTTCTGTAACCGAAATCTGAATAAATGACTCCAAAATCCCTGCAATCTCGACTGAAAATAGCCAAAAACGCCAAATTTGGATCTACTGAGCCTCTTAAATACAGTCAATGAACGAGCACCTCAGCTAGGTGCAGTGCTGATTGATTGGGAGACTTTCTATGTCAATTTCCCTGGTGCCAAGACCTTCTTCCTGTCAGAACTGACGCAGGGTTTGATGGTGAATCAGGAACGGCTGATCGATACGTTGGCAGAGCTTCCCCAAAGTGAATGGCGAGAACAGGTGGCCGATTTTCTGCGCACGCAGTTGGCCCAGGTTCTAGGTTTTGCCAGTGCTGAAAAGATCAGCCTACGTCAGCGCCTCGTCGATCTGGGTTTGGATTCACTAATGGTGGTCGAATTGCAAAATCGTTTGGAAAATGGCCTGGGGGTTGAATTGACGGCGGCGTTAATATTCGAATACCCGACGGTGGAGGCTTTGCTAGACTATCTCATTGATCAGATGGTCCAGAAGCTCGACAATGCGTCACAGGATGCAGGCGTTACCTGGAGCGAGATGGAGACAATTGAAGGTGGTGACACTGAGAATATCCTGGATGGTAAGGCGGAGCAGTTACTGTCCAAATTGGATACGTTCTCCAATGAAGAATTGCTTGCCATCCTAGCAGATGAACTTCAACCTGAAGACTTACCTGAACATATGACTAATTACATAGACGTGGGTTCAGTCATGCCACAAACAGAGGAGAACGGTACAGCCATTGGTCAGACAAATCTCAAATCAGATCGCAGCCGCTCGCAACCCCCAGCAACCAACCAATTTGATGACGTCTCATTCCAGTCGCCTGGCTTGAACTCGATTATCGACCAAGTTTATCAGACTTTATCTGGTCGCGATCTCCCAATGGAACAACAGGTGGCCTATCATGCACCGCTGGATACGGACCCAGTAACGGTTGAGGGCAAAGCGCGTCAGCAGAACCTGGGTATTCCTAGCGGGGCCGCAGTTCTAAGCTTTCGTCATACCAACGATGCGCTGCCACACCTTCGTCATGTCTTCTTACGTTTTGTCGGAGGATGGCACGCGGCCCTGGATACACCAGATCCAGATTATCTGTGGCGGCGCCTCCAAAGGGTGGAAGTTGAGTTTCGTGACTTTGTAATTGAAGGTGCAGGCACGGGCTACGCGCTCATGGATCTGCAAAAGCCAGGCAACCGTCTTGATAGATGGCTGAATGGTCCTGCTGCTGAGCATAAGAGTGCCGTCTATATTGGCGTTGGGATTGCGCTGGCCAGGCAGCAGGTGCCGCTCGAACCATATATTGCCGATCTTGATCCGATTCTGCGCTGGAACGTTGTGGATGGCTATGGATTCACGTTTGGGATGTTTTACCGGGAAAAAGGCATCGAGCAACTTTATTGTCCAGACGACTTATCTGAGCAGACCCGACATGTCTACTACCAGGGATTGGGGCGCAGTCAGTGGTTTGCTTGTTGCGGCGACAGTGGCGAGATTGCGGATATCATCTCCCGATTTCCACTGGAATATCATAACGATATGTGGAGTGGTGCTGCCTTTGGCTCAACCATGGCAGGCGGTGTCAATCGGGAAGAACTTGAGCAGATGCGTACCCATAGCCAGCATCACTTACCAGCCCTAGCGCAGGGTGCCGCCTTTGCGGTGACCAAACGTAAGCATTCTGGAAATTTTCTTCCTTGGAATGAGTTGGCTTGCCAAGTCTACTGGCAAATGTCAGCCCACGACGTCGACTTGATCGCCCAAGAGGCTTTGCGGGTTGCAGAAAAGAGAGCCGTAACGGATCAAAAGGGTCCTTATCAAGCATGGCGCGCCCACATTCAGCAGGTTTTTTCTGAACGAGAGCAAAACCTGTTACAGGAGATTGACCAACTATGACCTTCATGAACAGTGATGCCCACCATACTCCACCTGAACCGAACGCCATCATCGGCAGCGGAAGCGAGCAGGACAGAAGTGCCATCGACTCAGAACTGACTCAGGGTTCGATGGTGAATCAGGAACGGCTGATCGATACATTGGCAGAGCTTCCCCAAAGTGAATGGCGAGAACAGGTAGCTGATTTTCTGAGCACGCAATTGGCCCATGTTCTGGGGTCTACCAATGCGGAAAAGATCAGCCTACGTCAGCGCCTCTTTGATCTGGGATTGAATTCGCTGAAGGTTGTCGAATTGCAAAATCGTTTGGAAAACGGCCTGGGGGTTGAATTGACAGCGGCGTTGATATTCGAATATCCGACAGTGGAGGCTCTGCTAGACTCAGTAGATCCAAATTTGGCGTTTTTGGCGATTTTCAGTCGAGATTGCAGGGATTTTGGAGTCATTTATTCAGATTTCGGTTACAGAAAACAACCTATTTCATATCTGAAAATCGCCCAAATCTAGGGGTGGTTCATTTTAGCTGGATAGATAGGTTTACACTTTTAGAAACAGAAAGAACGTTTATATTCTCTGATTTCGCCGGTTCTCAGAGAGAAAACGGTCTCATATAGATTTTTGTCTATATATCAAAAGTGTAAACCTAATTTTGAACCACCCCCAAATCTAACGCAAAAACTAGATATCGACCGGCAAATTTGTATTTATGTCAACTGTTTAGCCAGAATTCTCTCTCAAAACCTGAAATTTGGATCTACTGAGACTATCTCACTGATCAGATGGTCCAAAAGCTAGGCACCGAGTCACAGAACGAAGCAGTTATACAGAGTGAGGTGGAGACAGTCGAGGGTGACGACGGTTCGGAAACGCTGGATGACGAGGCGGAGCAGTTACTGGCCAAGTTGGATACTTTCTCCAATGAAGAATTGGTTGCCCTCTTGGCAGATGAACTTCAACCTGGAGACATAACTGAAAACATTAATGTAGATTCAGTCATACCACAAATAGGGCAGAACGGTCCAGACAGTAGTCAGACAAATCTCAATCCAGATCGTGTCCAAGATCGACCATCAGCCGCGAACCAATTCGATGACACATCGTTACAGTCGCCTAGAGTACAATCGATTATCGACCAGGTCTATGCGACCTTATCCGGTCGTGAGCTCCCAATGGAACAACAAGTCGATCATCGCACACCGCTGGATACGGACCCAGTGACGACAGAAGGTAAAGTACACCAGCAAATCCACGGCATGCCAAGCGGGGCGGCGATCCTACAGTTCCGTCACGTCAACGATACGCTGCCACAGCTTCGTCACGTCTATTTACGCTTTGTTGGGGGATGCCATGCTGCCTTGGATACACCAGATCCAGATCATCTGTGGCAGCGCATCCAAAGGGTGGAAGATGAGTTTCGTGACTTTGCCATAGAAGGCGTGGGGACGGGCTATGCCACCCTGGATTTAGTGACGTCGGGCGACCACCTCAATAGATGGCTGAATGGCCCTGCCGCTGCATATTTGGATATTGTCTACATTGGCGTCGGGATCGCGCTGGCCAGGCAGCAGGTACCGCTTGAGCCATATATTGCCGAGCTTGACCCAATCATGCGCTGGAAGATCGTGGACGGGTATGGCTTCACTTTTGGTATGTTTAACTGGGAAGAAGGCATTGATAAACTTCACTTTCCGAGCTACCTATCCGAGGAAGCCCGACACGCTTACTACCAGGGACTGGGGCGCAGCCTATGGATGGCTTGCTGCGGTGAAGGGAGCGACATTGCCAAGATCATCTCTCGGTTTCCACTGATGTATCATGGCGATATATGGAGCGGTGCCGCCTATTGCTCAACCATGACAGGTGGTGTAGAGCGGGAAAGCCTCGAACAGTTTCGCACCCTTGGTCAACATCACTTGCCGGCCATAGCACAGGGTGCGGCATTTGCAACACAAACACGTGGGTGTTCCGGAAGCTTTTTGCCCTGGAATGAATTGGCTTGCCAGGTTTACTGGCAAATGTCCGCACAGGATGTCAGCGCGATTGCCCAGGAGACCTTGAGGGTGGCAAAACAAAGGCACGTGACTGAAGGAGAAAATCCGTATCAGGCATGGCGCACCCACATTCAGCAGATTTTTGCTGAACGAGAGCCAAGCCTGATATCACGCACTGCACAGTAATCGTGAGTACCTATTAAGACTATATTGAATGTGCCGGGGACTTTCTCTTAGACAAATGACTCTCGCGTTCTAAAGCCCCCAACACGTCTATCGGACAAAAACAGATATGACAACCATTCGAGAGCAAGTAAAAACACTCACACCCGCGCAACGAGCACAGTTTGCCCGACAGCTAAAGCACAAATTAACGCACCCAGCGGAAAGTCGCCAACAGGTGGATGTGCTCATTATGGGCGGCGGGTTGGCTGGTCTTACGCTCGCGCGCCAACTGAGACAAGCCAGATCGGACCTATCCATACTGGTCGTTGAAAAAGCCCAACACCCGGTGCCAGAAGCGGCGTTCAAAGTGGGTGAATCGACCGTAGAAATGGGGGCGTACTACTTACGAGATGTGCTGGGGTTGGCCAGCTATCTGGAGAGTAACCAGTTGTTTAAGGCTGGTTTGCGCTACTATTTCCCTGCTGACAAAAACGAGGACATCAGCCAACGGGTCGAAATGGGAGCGGCCATCATCCCTTCTGTCCGTAGTCACCAAATAGATCGAGGTTGCTTTGAAAATATGCTTTGGACCCAAAATCAGGCTGATGGGATCGAATGCTGGGGCAACTGTAGCGTACAAAAGATCGACCTGGGCGAGCCTCGTCATGCAGTGACTGTGAGCAGGGATGAGAAAGAGCTGACGGTCGCCAGCCGTTGGATTGTCGACGCTTCTGGTCGGGCTGGCCTACTCAAACGACAGCTTGGCTTGGCAGAGTCATCTCTCCATAATGCCAGCGCCGTTTGGTTTCGCATCAATGACAAGATCAACATCGATGATTGGTCTGATGATCCAGATTGGCGGGCGCGCACACCGCCCGGCATACGCTGGCTGGGCACCAATCATCTGATGGCCAGCGGGTATTGGGTCTGGCTCATCCCACTGGTCAACGATGTGACCAGCGTTGGTATTGTAGCTGATGAAACCCTACACCCCCATCGGGAAATGAACCGTTTTGAGCGAGCCTTAAATTGGCTCAAACAACACGAACCCCAATGTGCGAGCGCCGTGGAGGATCGACAGCATCTTCTGCAGGATTTTCGGGCTTTGCGCCGCTATTCCCATGGCTGCCAGCGGGTTTTTTCGAGCCAGCGTTGGTGTCTAACAGGGGAAGCCGGGGTTTTTACCGATCCCTTCTATTCGCCTGGCTCTGATTTCATTGGCATGAGCAACTGCTTGGTGACAGATCTAATTCTGCGGGAACTAGCGGGAGAGGAGATTCAGACCCGGCTGGAGTACTACAATCAAAGCTATCTCGACACTTATCGTTCATTTATGCCGATCTTTCAAGGACAGTACCCACTGATGGGCAACGCGCAAGTAATGACCACTAAGATCGTCTGGGATTGGGCTTGTTATTGGGGCATCACGGCTCTGCTCTTTTTCCACGAGAACAAACTATTTGACCCCACTTGGGCGGTTTCAATGCAGGATGAGTTAAAACGGTTCAATGTGCTTAGCGCCACTATGCAGGCTTTTTTTCAGCAGTCGCGTGACAACAAGACGGATCCTGACTTTAATAAATACCTCGATAGTTGTGAAATGAAGGTTTTCCAATTTTGACAAAAGAGACAAAAGTCATCTCAATAGATTGCATCAAGAAAAAAGTGCAGAAAAGGAGCCATCAAGATGCAATTGCCGATAGTAAATGTAGCGCCACTGGTCAAGGAGCATAGCGAAACCTTTCGTTCAGTATTTGCCAATCGTAAACAGTTTCGCCACTTTGAAAACTATCTGACGGGTCTGATGGTCTTGGACAACAAAAGCATGGCAAATATTGCCCGTTGCATTCTAGATAGTGCAGATAAGACGAATGTATCACGGTATCTGAGTGAAGCTCCTTGGCGAGCCGAAAACTCAATGATGAGCGTATAGTCAGAGACAGCACAATACCAACGTTCAGAGTCAGAATCGGTATTAGCGATTGACGATACACTATGTGAACATGTGGGAAGTCTGTTCGAGTATATCGACACCCACTACAATCATAGCAATGGTCAGCATCCACTGGCTCATAACTTAGTCACAAGTCACTATGTCAGTGGCGCTATCCGTTTTCCGGTCGATGCAAGTATCTACCGACGGTACGAAGAGTTTACCGACTGGGAAGCATTTGTGGAAAAAACCATTTCCCAGTGACTGAGATTCCCAAGAAAAAGAAAGAACGAACCGCTTTTCATAAACGAGTGGATAGCCACCTATTAACTGACCCCGCCTTTCGAGAGCGAGACGAAGCGTTTAAGACCAAGATAACCATTGCCAGTGAACTGGTTGAAAAAGCTGTTGAACGAACCCTTATCTTTGGTTGGGCTCTCTTCGATGGTTGGTATCTCGCTCCAGATTTTCTAGCTGTACTCGATCGTCTGAATAAAGATTGGATCAGCATCTTGAAGTGCAATCGCAATCTGGAGACAAATAGTTTTCGTTTGCGGGATGAAGATGGTCAGCCGATAACTTTCGAGGGGCCACATATTAAAGTCAAAGAGTTGGTCCCCTACATCCCCCAGAATGCCTACAAGCCTGTCACCATTGATGGTCGTACTTACTACACCTTTACCATGACTGTGCGTATCCCTTCTATCGGCAAGGTACGCATCGTGATTAGTTTTGATAATCCTGAATTGCAAGACAATTATGCCGTTTTAGTGACCAATCGCACCGACTGTAATGCCAAACGCATTCTCTCGATTTACCTGCTTCGTTGGCCTATCGAGACGTTTTATCAGGATGGTAAACAACTGCTTGGTCGGGGTGGTTCAGAATTAGGTTTACACTTTTGATACATAGATAAAAATCTATATGAGGTCATTTTCTGCCTGAGCATGGCTCAAAGTAGAAAATATAAACATCTTTTCTCTTTGCAAAAATGTAAACCTAATTGTCCGCCTAAAATGAACCACCCCGCTTGGTCTTGATGAATATTGCATGCGAACTGCCCACGCCTTTCAAAAACATTGGTCTCTGGTCTTCGTGGCTTATTCTCTCTTGCACCTTGATTGTTTGGGACCATCATTGGCTAAAACTCAATTCTCACCCAGCAAATCCCTTGGTGAGGCTACCCGGCAGCAAACTCAGTCACTGATTCAAGATCTCATCTTGACGGCTCATGATGCCTTGAATGACGGACAGGAGATTGCGGAGGTCTTCGCTACCCTTTTCGCCAAACGGCAGGTCTGCTCTGCTTAATTTGACTTTGTCAAATCTGGCACCTGCTCAAAATACAACTATCGAGTAAATACGTTGATATATTCAGTTTCCCGTTTCTGAAAGAGCTACAGTTTGGACTGGAAGCCAGATGGGACGATGAGGCCCTAAGACGGAAGATCAGAGAGAATCTGGCCCTTCTTGAGTCCCTGGCAATGGAATGCAAAGCCAAGGGATCAATACACACTCGCGCGGATACCTCTGTGTTTGCATAGATAATGCAAGAATGTATGGCGAAATTTTGGAATTGGACGCTGGGGATGGAGATTCCGACTCCCGAATCTCCACTCTCTTAGTTACAGGAGATTGACCGACGATGACCTTTAAGACCGACGAATCTAAGGAATCCCTCATGGCGACTCAGGAAAGGCTGGTGGATAGGTTGGCAGAGCTCCCCCAAAGTGAATGTCGAGAAGAGTTAGCTGATTTTCTGCGCACACAATTGGCCCATATCTTAAATTTTGCCGTCGACGAGGCGATCAGCCCACGTCAACGCCTCTCTGATCTAGGGCTGGATTCCCGGATGATGGTTGAACTGAAAAATGATTTGGAGAGCGGTCTGGGAGTCGAACTTGGCGCGGCAGTGATCTTTTACCCAACTGTTGGAGCCCTTCTGGACTATCTCACCGCTCAGGTGGCACAAGTGCTGGCTCCCGAGTTCCAGGATGGAGTAGATGCACCGAACGAGGGCGAAACCGTTGCGAGTGACCCGTCGACAGAAGTGGTTGACGCCAATGTCGCCGAGTTATTGGCTGGATTGGATGATCTACCAGCGGAAGTGTTGGCGGCCCTCTTGTCAGACTTGTCGGAGGAACTTGATTCCTGAAAAAGAGTCCGAAATTTATCGATAACCAAAAAATAGTCGAGCACCTTCTATGTCAAATCAACCTGACGGAAAACAGTTAATTCAAAACTTGCTCCTTGAACTGCGTGAACTCAAAAGCAAGCTCAAACAGGCAGAGCAAACGCAAAGAGAACCCATCGCCGTCATTGGGATGGGCTGCCGGTTCCCTCGGGCAGATACGCCAGCCGCTTTTTGGGAGCTGTTGCACACGGGCGCAGATGTCGTAGGCGAGGTTCCTGAAGGACGCTGGGAGGCGGATGCCTACTACGACGCCCATCTCGAGGCACCAGGCAAGATGCGTGTACAACAAGGCGCTTATCTGGACAATGTCTACGACTTTGATGCGGACTTCTTTGGTATCCCACCACAAGAGGCCGTCAACATGGATCCGCAACAACGTCTTCTATTGGAGGTGAGTTGGGAGGCGTTGGAAGATGCTGGCATCCGACCCAATAACCAGATCAACAGTGAGACCGGTGTCTATGTGGGATACATGAATCGGGATTATGTTCACCACTTGGGCGACGTTGCTCCAACCCTCCAGATGGATCCCTACACGTTGAGCGGTACCGGTTCTAGTTTTATCGCAGGCCGGATCTCCTATATTCTGGGTTTACAGGGTCCAAGCATGGTGGTAGCCACTGCCTGTTCTTCCTCGTTGGTCTCGGTTCACCTGGCCTGTCAGGCGCTACGTACGGGCGAGTGCGACCTGGCATTGGCGGGGGGAGTCAACTTAATTCTGCACCCATCGATCAGCGTCTTACTCGCCAAATTGGAGGCAACCTCTCCGGATGGGCGGTGCAAAAGCTTTGACACCGAGGCTGATGGCTTTGGACGCGGAGAAGGCTGTGGCATGGTAGTGCTCAAACGACTCTCAGATGCTCAGGCTGCTGGCGATAGAATCCTGGCGGTCCTACGGGGTTCAGCCGTCAACCACGATGGAACCACAGCTATGTTGACAGCACCCAATGGATCTGCCCAACTGAAGCTATTGAAAAAAGCGTTGAGTATGGCGCAAATGACACCAGATGCCATTGACTACATTGAAGCCCACGGAACGGGTACGTTGATGGGAGATGCGATCGAGATCAATGCGCTGGCTCAGCTTTTTGGTTTACAGCGAGAGAGACCGCTACAGGTGGGTTCGGTCAAAACCAACGTCAGCCATCTGGAAGCATCTGCGGGCATCGCGGGATTACTCAAGGTAATTCTCGCCATACATCACGAAGCCATTCCACCTCATCTTCACTTTCATCAGCCCAATCCTCAAGTTGCTTGGGATCAGATTCCCATTCAGATCCCTACCACGCTAACCCCGTGGCCCAAGGATGAACGACCGCGCGCAGCAGGTATCAGTACCTTCGGACTGAGCGGCATCAATGCTCATCTAATTGTGCAGGAGCCGCCAGCACCGATGGATGACAAAATTCGTAAGCGGGGGAGGGAGCGCTCGTTACACATTCTACCTCTGAGCGCTAAAACAGAATCGGCTCTACAAGCCCAGACAGAGCGCTATCTGGCCTATTTAGAAGCCCACCTAGGACTGAATCTGGGTGATCTGTGCCATACAGCAGCAGTGGGTCGCGAGCATTTTGCTCTGCGCCATGCGGTTGTTGCAGAATCTTTGGCTGAGGCTCGTGCGGCTCTACCGAACTCACCAGCGGTGACGATTGCAGATCAGCCTAAAATCGGGTTTCTATTTACAGGGGAAGGTTCCCAGATGGTACACATGGGCCGAGAACTCTATGAGACCCAGCCCACCTTCCGCGCTACGCTAGACCGCTGCAACGAGATTCTGAGACCCTTTCTACCTCAATCGTTGCTTGATGTACTGTATCCAGGTGTCAGTCAGCAGCCAGTAGCCAGTAATCGTCAATTAGATGAGGCGACCTACGCTCAACCGGCTCTCTTTGCACTGGCGTATGCGTTGACCCAACTGTGGCGTTCTTGGGGCGTCAAGCCAGACCTAGTCATGGGCCACGGTGCAGGCGAGGTTGTGGCTGCCTGCGTGGCTGGCGTCTTTAGCCTAGAAGATGGATTGAAATTGATCGCAGCACGAGGACGTCTGAGGCAGGAAAGAGAGCCGATGTTCCAGGGTTTGACCAGGACCGGAAAGCACCCTACCGCAAAACAACCCTTTCTCTCTCTGAGGAATGGCGCGCGAATCTAACCACTACACGCCAACATATGACCACTGACGGAACTGTCATGAAGCGCACAATTAGACATGCGCGGGAACGGTTGTTACGTCTCTCTCTTCTGAGAGGGCAGATCACAGCGGCTGAGGTTCTGGCCGACATTGACCGCATCGAGGCCGACTGTCAGAAGCTGCTAGACACCATCGACCCAAGGCAGGCGCTGGACCTGTCCGCAGACCTGGCCGAGGTCGAGAACAAACTCCCCGACATTCAGCCGATTCGTGATGAGGCGGTATGGGAGTACCTGTTACGACTTGCAATCCAGGGAGACGCGCAGGGCGAGACTGCTGAGCGTCTGCTGGACCTGGCCCAACGTGACGCCCTGAATCACTCTGAGTCCGCAGAGCTTAGGGCGCTGGCTAATCGGCTTGGGATTCCGCATTGTTTCTCTGACATCAAGAATCCGGTAGACGTTGATCGGTTGGAGGATGCGTAGCTATGGCGTGAGATTCAGCCATTTTTGGACCGGTGTAACGCACCCAGATATGGGACCCATCCGCGCGGCGGGTGCGTACGACCAGACTATTGTGGCTGGTCAGGTTCAGCAGCGTCTTGATCGCTGTGACGGCACTTCATCCCCCCTCATCGACGTCGATGACCAGACAGTCGATGCTTCTGGGGATCACCCCTAGTAGTGGTCGCTGATCGGGGGCGGCTGGGGGACTATTTAGATGCCGGCGGGAGGCCGTTTACAGGAGTTGATCTTGCCTATCCCCAAGGATAACGAACACCGCAATAAAATAATCGCTGAAACAGAAAAAGTAATCCGAATGAGGTCAGAGGCTAGAGAAATGGCACGTCAAGTTACATTAGATGTAACTCCGATTAGACCGGAGTTTCCAGAGGAGGAGCTTTAATCATTGGGAATTACCCTAAAAATCGGCGATAACCTGTTTCGTGTAGTCGCATTGACTCTCTGGAAATGGGGGCGACGACGACCTCTATGGCGGCCCGGGCGACGACGAGCTATGGGGCGGCCCGGGCCATGACCACTGCATTAGCGGCGAGTCGATTTTTTCGCACGAAAAAATCGAAAAATAGTATCATGGTGCCGTCGCGTACGCGCGACGGCACACACGAGGACGGCTCGCCAAGCAGAGGGTGTGATATGGATTCTTGTACACTCTCCTTGAATGCATTCACAGCGGCAAAGCACGCCTGATTCACGGGTTGCGGACAATCGATCATGAAAAAGAGCGCGATGTCATCGGATGCTGTAAAAATTACCCATTTGGTTAACTGATTGCTGCAAAAGTGATCCAACCCGACTAGTGAAATTTCAGGAGCGACACGAAAATGACAAATCCAGCGCCGACCGCATACACAAAGTTGTACAGTACGCTTACCGACTAACCTGCTGAATGCTGTTCTCCTTTCAACGGCTCGTCGGGCATTGCCAGCGATCATCTTTGGAGTGATGATAAGCTCGGGGGAGATAGGCGGGAAGCGAGTGCCACTGCGATGTACAGCCGCGCCAATATGATTGTGTTGGCCGTGGCCTATGCGGGGCTGTTGCTGTTGGCAGACGCAGCCGGTTCTTCGCAATTAACTGGCTTTCTCCAATATTCGTCGTCTTGGCAGACATCGTAGCCCTCCATGCCATCGAGGTAGTCATCATCCGGCCCGCCATCGAGGAAGTCATCGCCCTCAAAGCCCCAGAGGGAGTCATCGCCACGGCCGCCTTTTAGGCTGTCGTTGCCCGCCTCGCCCCAGAGGTGGTCGTGGTCCGGGCCGCCATTGATGGTGTCGTGGCCCTCCCCACCCCAGATTTGGTCGTGGCCCGGACCGCCATCGATGGTGTCGTGGTCCGGGCCGCCATTGATGTAGTCGTGGCCCGGACCGCCACAGATGGTGTCGGCACCCGCCTCGCCCCAGAGGTTGTCCTTCCCCCCCAGCCCCACAATCAGGTCGTTGTCAGCGGTGCCATATAAGTAGTCGTTGCCAGAGGTGCCGACGATGAGTGTCCCCGCGAAGGCCGGCTTTGCATAATACTCGCCTTTCCCTTCCCTCTGAAAAATCTCGTAGTTTCCGCACGTCGTGATAAATCCGTCCCCCTTCGCCGAAGCGCCCCCTGGGGGGAAGAGCGCCAGCAGCAAAAAGGCAGACAGCACTAGGAAGAAGAAGCGCCCCGGCCCGCCCGCCAACCGATGGGTTTTCCAGGCAGCTGGACCAGATGGCTGGACTTGAGCGCATGGAGTTGCGTTTGCGTTTTTCATGAGTTGTTTCTTTTCTCTAATTGACCCTCTAAATGATCGATGTCGCTGGAGGGGACCACGTCTTTCTGGCGAAAGAACCCGTGATGGCCGGTCAAACCCTGCGTCTGAGGCGTAACACAGACGGTCCCCCTGTCCTAAGTATAGCCCAGATGCCCCCGCTGGTTCAAATTTGGCGCGGCGGGAAAATCGAAAGCAAGAAAATGGCGGTCTGGACCGCGACTAAAATCCAAGCCTGTGTTGCTTTGGGGATTCAGCGTGCGAAACGGGGCTTATACACTGGTATATGTGGGTACCCGATCTTCGGGTTGGGTGAGGATTGAAACTTGATGCTAAAGAGTCCCCGCCGCAGGTTTACTCGTTATGCCCCCCAGCGATTTGTGATCCTAATGGATGGAGCCTCCTCGCTCTTCTCGATCGGCCATCAACTTACGATCCTTTCTCGAATTGACTTTCTAAATACGCTAAGAGCAATAGACCAGCATGGAGCAGCGGGCGTGAGTGAACGAACCCGTACGGTTCTCAGAGTCAAACCAGGGTCCAACCCGTCTGCTTGCGTTCCAAAGCCTCCCCTCAATCCCTCAGAGGGGCTTCTTGAGCCAAGGAAAGATGAGTGGCCACGAGAAGACAAGGCGTTCCCCGGGGCGCTTCGGCTTCGGCCGGCAAACGCCCGATTGCCTGGCGGCTCAGAAAAGGGCGAAGTGCCGGCCGAAATCCACCAGAAAACCCCTCCCGAAATCAAACTCAGGAAAACTCCAGGGGGTCTCTCTTTTCGGCCAGTGGTTTGGATCGATGAGGTCTCGGGCATTTGGCGACGAACCCGTACGGTTTGGGCGCGATTTTGCCTCGCTTGCTCTCTGAGAACCGGACGGGTTCGTTCACTCACGCCCGCGGGTCCCAGTCTTTTTAATGAACCGTTAGCCGTACATAACGATCACATTTGAGACCATTTGTTGGATTTGTTGTGACTAAACTCCCAGTGTAAGAAACCTGATGTAGCGGTAGGGGGGTCAAATCTCTACAGGCTGACCGCAAAAGACCGTGCGGGCAGCCACACGCACGTCATCTGGAGTTTTGATTAATTTGAGGGATTTCGGAGGTTGACAGATTGGTATAACGGGTATACAATTGTCAAGTAAACATCGACTAGACGATGAAAGGAGATGTTGATATGCTTGATATGCCCACAGTTTTACCCGTATCCGATTTGCGCTACAAGCACCGCGAAGTATTCGACAAACTAGACCAAGGGCCGGTCATACTGGCTCAACGAAGCCGCGAAGCCGCCGTCTTAGTCTCTGTCGAAGAGTGGCGCAAGATTGCGAAGCGGATCGGAATGCTTGAACAGCGCGAACGCACTCGGGTCGCTGACGAGCAGTTCGCCGCAATCAAGGCGGGGGGATTGTCCGCCATCAATGCCTCTCGAAGACCTGGAGAAATTAGACCGTGAGATTACAGCCGAGTCATGAGCTACTTCGCGCGATGTATCTTCCGGCTAATGTTGAACTTCGCCGAATGCTTCAGTCGCTTGTTAAAGACCCGCGCCCAGGTTGGGCAACACGCGTTGAGGGGAAGAAAGAGCGATACGAGTTTGAAGCCTTCGGCGTATGGGTTCAGTATGAAATAGACGAGACAGGAATGGAAACGGTTATAACAGCGACCATGATCGAGCAACCTTCGTTATAGAGACGCTGTAGTAATCCAAGCCGTGCATCGATCTCGGATCGTATATGAGACGGGGGCGGAAAGTGGTTATCATGTTCTCGCGTCCTGTTCCTAGTTTGCAGCCAACAGAAGTCATCAAAGAACGTCAAGACAAACCGCCAATGCAAAGTAAGCAGGCGGCATTAGAAAAGCTTATCAAAGCCGCACAGGAGCTTATCGAGAAAGAGCCAGGCTTTGCTCTGGCTACTTTAGCGGAACAGTCAGGAGTCTCATTGCCGACCGTGAGAAAGCACTGGGAAACCCTGACAACGCAAATGGGGCTAAATTGGATCGACTTACCCTGTTTACAAACAATGACCCAAGAGGGCAAACGTTCACGAACAGTACGAATTGCAATGACACCCAAATTGGTTGAATCAATAAGATTGCATGTAAGAAACGGTCGTTTCTTGCATGCAAAGTTTCCTACCTACGTCTTGGGAAATCGATCTTGATGCCCGGGGTGGTTCAGAATTAGGTTTACACTTTTGATACATAGATAAAAATCTATATTGAGGTCATTTTCTGCCTGAGCATGGCTCAAAGTAGAAAATATAAACATCTTTTCTCTTTGCAAAAATGTAAACCTAATTGTCCGCCTAAAATGAACCACCCCCAAATCTAACGCAAAAACTAGATATCGACCGGCAAATTTGTATTTATGTCAACTGTTTAGCCAGAATTCTCTCTCAAAACCTGAAATTTGGATCTACTGAGGCTGCTGACCAAGTCTCTTACCGATTGTCCCAGATTAGCTTTGTCTCCAGTCTGGCTGGTTTAGTCGCCCGTAAGGAGGTGGCTGCGGCCGAGTACTGGGTACAACAAGTGGGACATTCAGTACGCCTTGAATCTGGCATAGAAACCATGGCCCTGCGGGGGGTGACTGCCTTTGTGGAGATTGGTCCCAAACCAGCGCTGGTGGACATGGGCCAGCGATCGCTGCCCGACGGGGATCAGTTGTGGCTACCTTCCCTCCTACCGAACCAGGAATGGCGTCAATTGTTGACTACACTGGGGGTGCTTTACAGGCACGGCATCGAGATCGACTGGCATGGTTTTGACCGGGACTACCATCGACAGCGGGTTGCTCTGCCCACATATCCATTTCAGCGTCAATTTTATGGTGTCTCTCCAGTTCCGGGATTGGTTCACGCACCTGACAACCAACCCTCGACGACCAATGGCCCAACCGCCCCCAAGATGCAGTCCGGGCCGGCGGTGATGTCTCAATCGCCGCGGAAATTTGTTGCGCCCCGGACGCCGACCGAACGCCAAATGGCCGCCTTTTGGTCCGACATGCTAGGCGCCGAAGCAGTGAGTATCCATGACAACTTCTTTGAGTTAGGTGGCCAATCGATCATGGTGACACAAGTCATATCAGCCATACGTGAGACATTTCAGATCGAGTTGCCACTACAAACCCTCTTTGAACAACCGACTTTAGCTGCTCTGGCCGAAGTGATAGATACCCAGCTATGGGCTGCACAGGGCATTGAAGAGGATGAAGAAGGGAGCTTTGAGATATGAGAGGTCAACCGATTACAGAGTTCATGTCCTCCTTGCGTCGCCAGGGTGTACAGATTGGGACGGATGGCGAGCGTATTCGTCTAAAGACCACAGATGGTGTCCTGCCAGAGGAACTGCGTCAAGAACTCACAACCCGCAAGGCAGAAGTCATCGCTTTCTTGCTTCAAGCGCAACAAAGTCAAGCCGAATCGACCATCCAATCAATTCCCCGAAATGGCTCGAACTCCCTTTCGTTTGCGCAACAGCGGCTTTGGGTTCTGGACCAATTGGGTGCGGGCGCTGCCTACAATTGGACGACTGCGCTTGCCTTAAAAGGCTCTCTCAATACATCTGTGCTGAAACAGGCTCTCAATACGGTTGTGGAGCGGCATGAAGTGCTGCGCACGACGTTTGCCACCAACGATGACGGTGAGCCTGAGCCAACCATCCACGCAGGTGTGACGGTGCCTTTGCCTCTGATTGACGTGACACATCTGTCAGATGACGAGCGACCTACTGAACTGGAACGGCTCTATGAGGCAGAGGTGTTCCGTCCCTTCGACCTTGAGGCAGACCTGATGTTGCGCACCAAGTTGGTGCGGCTAAGTGAAAACGAGCATGTGTTGCTCTACACGATGCATCACATTGTGACCGACGGTTGGTCGATAGGCATCTTTGCGCGTGAACTGGCTGCACTTTATGAGGCGTCCGTAGAGGGTCGTCCCTCACCCTTGTTCTCACTGAATATCCAATACACCGATTTTGCGGCCTGGCAGCGGGAATGGCTGCAAGACGGGGTGCTAGCACGGCAACTGGCCTACTGGAAAACTCAGTTGGCGGATGCGCCGCCCCTACTCGAACTGCCCATGGACCGGCCATGTCCAGCGGTGCAAACATACCGCGGCCGCGCCGTGACCTTTCAGGTCGATAAGACGCTAACTCAGGGCCTGACTCAACTTAGCCGGCAGGCGGATGCAACGCTCTTCATGACGTTGCTGGCGGCCTTTCAGGTTTTGCTGATGCGCTATACGGGTCAGGAGGATATTGTCGTCGGTTCGCCCATCGCCAACCGTACTCGACGTGAACTCGAACCGCTCATCGGTGTCTTTGTGAACACGTTGGCGCTGCGAGCGGATCTATCTGGCAATCCGACTTTCTTGGAGATAGTGGCACAGGTGCGTGAGACAGCCCGCGCGGCCTATGCCCATCAAGACTTGCCCTTTGAACAGTTGGTGGAGGCGTTGCAGCCAGAGCGTTCGCTTACTTACAATCCGGTGGTGCAGGTCGTCTTTAACTTCCAGAATACACCGTTGCCCAACCTGACATTTGGCGGTTTGCGCGGGGAAGTTATGACGTTCCAGGCCCAGAATGTACGCATGGATCTGGAAGTCCAACTCTATGAGCAGGACGGTGGACTGGCAGGTCACTGGATCTACAACACGGACCTCTTTGATCAGCCGACCATCCAGCGCCTGACCAATCACTTTCAGACCTTATTGGTCGGAATTGTCGCCAATCCAGCACATTCCATTGCTGAACTGCCCCTCCTTACCGAGGCTGAACGCCACCAAGTCCTGATTGAATGGAATGACACAGCCACCGACTATCCCAAGAACAAGTGTATTCATCAACTGTTTGAAGAACAGGTAGAACGCACACCAGATGCAATAGCGGTCACCTTCCCTGCCAGCGGAGGGATAGGGTGGGGTAGCACTTTGACCTACCTTGAGCTAAACGAACGTGCCAATCAACTGGCCCACCACCTGCAAACGCTTGGCGTGGGTCCAGAAGTCCTGGTCGGCATCTGTGTGGAACGCTCGATTGAGATGGTTGTTGGGCTGCTGGGTATCCTCAAGGCAGGGGGAGCGTATGTGCCGTTGGACCCGACCTATCCTCAGGAGCGGTTGGCCTTTATGCTGCAAGATGCCGCTGTGTCAGTCCTGTTGACCCAGGCACATTCACAGCAGCATTTGCCACCGAGTACAGCCCAGGTTGTCTGCTTGGATAGCGATTGGCCACGGATTGCCAGACAAAAGAGCGCCAATCTGGCCATACCAATGCAGCCCCATCATCTGGCCTATGTCATCTACACTTCGGGCTCGACCGGCAGCCCCAAAGGCGTGATGGTCCAACATGACAACGTGGTCCGGTTCTTTACGGCGACAGAAGAGTGGTTCTATTTCAATGCCAGCGATGTCTGGACCCTCTTCCATTCTTATGCCTTCGATTTTTCGGTTTGGGAGATTTGGGGAGCCTTGCTCTATGGCGGTCGGTTGATCGTCGTGCCCTACTGGGTCAGTCGCTCACCAGAAGCATTTTATCAACTGCTGTGTGAAGAAGGCGTCACCATACTCAATCAGACGCCTTCCGCATTTCGTCAGTTGATACGAGCTGAAGAGACGCTAGATAGTCAGGATGGTTTGGCCCTGTGCACTGTCATTTTCGGGGGTGAAGCCCTAGAGCCAACGAGCCTAAAGCCCTGGTTTGAGCGGCACGGAGATACCTCGCCACAGTTGGTCAATATGTATGGCATCACGGAAACAACAGTACATGTCACTTATCGACCGCTGACCCAAGATGACGTGGCGCAACCGGCCAGTCTCATCGGGGGGCCGATTCCTGATCTACAGCTTTACATTTTAGACCAGCATCAACAACCAGTCCCCATTGGCGTCCCCGGCGAACTCTATGTTGGTGGAGCCGCTGTCAGTCGCGGCTACTTGAATCGCCTGCAATTGACCCAAGAACGGTTTGTCCAAATGGGTCATCTGCCTTTTATGGTTCATGACGAAATGAATCAGCGAGATGAGCAAGGAACCAAGACGGGTACTGATGGATACGTATATCGAACCGGCGACTTGGTCCGTCGCTTGCCGAATGGTGACATCGAATATCTAGGTCGCATCGACAACCAGGTGAAGATCCGCGGTTTCCGCATCGAATTGGGAGAAATTGAAGCGGTCCTCAACCAACATCCAGATGTGCAAACGGCGCTGGTTGTCGCCCATGAGGGCGACGAAGCACACCGCTATCTGGTCGCCTATGTCCATCCGTATGGTGACGCGCCAGGCACTATCGACGGATTACGGACATACCTGATTGAGCAATTGCCCGATTACATGATCCCAGCCCTGTTCATCACGCTAGATCATGTTCCACTGACCCCCAACGGAAAAGTAGACTACAAGGCCCTACCCCATCCCAACCAGGGGCAATCTCTGGGTTCGTCAAATTATGTTCCGCCCAGAACACCCCACGAAGCACTCCTAGCCGACATCTGGCGCGACGTATTGAAGCATGAAGCGGTCGGTCTCTACGATAACTACTTTGAATTAGGCGGTGATTCGATTCTGAGCATTCAGGTGCTGGCCAGAATCAAACAGGCCGGGTTGGATCTTTCGTTACAACAACTGTTTCAGCATCAGACGATTCATGCCCTGGCACGCGTTCTGGGTGAATCGATTGAATTGATACCCCGGACGCATGCATTGAGTCTGATTGCCGAAGAGGACCGTCAACGATTGCCAGCCGATGTAGAGGACGCCTATCTGTTAGCTGCCCTGCAGATGGGCATGTTATTCCACAGCGAATATGATTTGGAAAGCGCAGTCTATCATGACATCTTCAGCTATCACATACGCGGATCATTGGATACGCAGGCATTGTCCAAAGCAATCCAGATAGTAGTTGACCGTCACCCCGTTTTGCGGACAAGTTTTGCCCTCACTGGTTATCATGAATCTATCCAACTGGTTCATCGTACAGTTGAGATTCCGCTACCTGTAACGGATATCCGACACCTATCTGCAACAGAGCAGGAAGCCGCTCTAGATAATTGGTTTGAAGCGGAGAAACGAAGGCATTTTGAGTGGACAAAGCCGCCTCTACTTCGGTTTCAGATTCATCAGCGTGCCGATGATGCGTTTAACCTGACATTGAGCTTCCATCATGCAATTTTAGACGGGTGGAGTGTCGCCTCATGTACAACAGAACTATTCGAGCACTACCGTGCGCTGTTAGAACAATCGTCACCTTATTTGCCGCTCTCCCTCGAACAACACCCCGTCGAACAACGCTACCGAACGTTCATTGCGATGGAACGCGAAGCACTGAACGATGAAGCCCATCAGACATATTGGCAGCGTCAAATGGCGGAAGCAGCTGTTCTCGCATTACCAAGTTGGCCGCGCACTTGTCGAGCTGTTCAAGAAGATCAGGGTATTTTGGAGGTGGCGATCGATGCAACACTGTCAGAAGGAATAAAAGCTATTGCGCGTTCAATCAATGTACCGATCAAGAGCGTATTGTTGGCCGCGCATTTGCGGGTCTTAAGCGTGATCGGTAATCAATCGGATGTCGTGACAGGACTCGTGATGAATGGTCGCCCTGAAGAAGCTGACGGTGAACAGGTACTCGGTCTATTCCTCAACACCTTACCCTTTCGGCTGCAATTAAATGGCGGAACCTGGCAGGAACTTGTGCAACAGGTCTTTCAGGCCGAATGTGAGCTTTTGCCGTTCCGGCGCTATCCATTGGCTGAGATTCAACGACAGCAGGGTGGTCATGAACTGTTTCAGGTGCTATTTAACTTTAACCATTTCCACGTCTATGAAGGACTATCGAAGGTAGCAGAGCTAGAAGTTTTAGGCGGCAAATTTTTTGAGCAGACCAACTTTGCATTCGGACCAAACTTTAATCTTAATCCATTGACAGGGCAAATAGACCTAAGCTTCGATTACAATACCAAAGAATTAACTTTCGCACAGGTTGAAGCAATCGCTGAATACTACAAGCTTGCCCTATCAGCGATGGTTAACGAACCGACTGCAAACTATACTGATATTGCCTTGTTATCTGAGCCTGAACGACACCAAATCCTGGTGGCATGGAATGACACGGCCATAGACTATTCCACAGACAAGTGCATCCACCAATTGTTTGAAGCGCAAGTAGAACGTACACCAGATGCAATTGCTGTCATCTTCGATGCAGAGTGGCAGAGCGGCAAAGTGGCAAGGTGGCAAAGTGGCAAGGTGACAGAGCCAGAGGAACAAGAAGCTGACTTTGCAACCCTGCAACCCTACAACCCTGCAGCCTTGACCTATCGCGAACTCAACATCCGCGCCAACCAACTCGCTCATCATCTGCAATCTATTGGCGTCGGTCCGGATGTGTTAGTTGGCATCTGTGTCGAGCGTTCTGTCGAGATGGTGGTTGGGCTGTTGGGGATTCTCAAGGCGGGTGGTGTCTACCTGCCGTTGGACCCGACCTATCCCGACGAGCGGCTTGCCTACATGCTTGAGGATTCGCAAGCTGCCATCCTGTTGACGCAGAAGAAGTTGGCAATTCAGTTCACTAGTAGCGCCATCCAGACGTTCTGTCTGGATAGTGAATGGCCTTGTATCGCCCAGGGCAATCGGGAGAATCCCACAGCTCCAGGTCAGCCGAACCATCTGGCCTACGTCATCTATACCTCTGGTTCGACTGGGCAACCCAAAGGGGTCATGGTTGAGCATAAGTCGTTGGTCGAGCACATCCATACGTTCATCGATACCTGTCAGGTAACAGCAGCAGACCGCATCCTCCAATTTGCTTCCACCAGCTTTGATATCTCTTTAGAGCAGATCTTTCTGGCGCTGGGAAGCGGAGCGGGACTGGTGATGCGGGGCAATCAGTTGTGGCCATCTGAAGAGTTTGACCGGCAAGTGTTGGCTCATCAAATCACCGTAGCGGATCTACCACCCCAGTATTTCCATCAGCTCATCCAGCACTGGCTGGCAGAGAGGCCCGCTTTCCTAGCGGAACAACTACGTCTGATTCTTATCGGTGGCGAAAAGATCTCGCCAGAGACGGTCAAGCTGTGGCAGCAACTATCTGTCCCCAATACCCAACTGCTCAATGCCTACGGACCAACCGAAACAACCATTACGGCGACTTGCTTTGATCTCTCTGACTATCCTCTCGACGATGTGGATACAGCTTTGCCCAACCTGCCAATCGGCCAGCCCCTGCCCAATCGAACAGTTTATATCTTAGATGCCAATCTGCAACCCACGCCCGTTGGTGTCCCCGGCGAATTGTACATCGGGGGTGCTGGCGTGGCACGGGGATACCTAAACCGTCCCCACTTAACGGCAGAGAAGTTTGTCGCGAACCCATTTCGCGCTCAAGAAAGCAACAGTCGTTTGTACAAAACAGGCGACCTGGTTCGCTGGCTACCACTACCCGTCCTAGAAGATTCCCACGCCGAGCATCAGAACGAGTTCCCAAACATTGAATTTATCGGACGGATTGACAATCAGGTCAAGATCCGCGGCTTCCGCATCGAGCTTGAAGAAATCGAGGCAGTGCTGGGACAGCATCCGGATGTGCAGGATGTGGCGGTGGTTGTCCAGGAAACACCGACCGAAGGAGGATTGGGGCAGCAGTTGGTGGCATATTTAGCCCGCAGTCCACGGTCTGAAGTCCATAATCTGGGCCAGGACTATACGATTCGGGACTACCAAGACTATCTACGCGACAGGCTACCCGATTATATGGTACCAGCCGCGTTTGTCGTGTTGGAGACATTGCCGTTGATGCCGAATGGCAAAGTGGACCGTCGAGTGTTGACCGAGTACGACTTTAGGACGAACGCGAATGCGGTTGGCCTTGAACAGGGCTATCACCATCCACGTACGATTCAGGAACGTCAACTGGTTCAGATTTGGGAAGCAGTCTTGGGCATCCATCCAGTGGGTATTCGCGACAACTTCTTCGAGCTGGGCGGTCATTCGCTACTGGCGGTGCAGTTGATCGCGCGTATCCATCAGGCGTTTGATCAGTCGTTGCCCCTCAGTCTGCTCTTCCAACATCCAACCATGGAAGCGTTGGCTGCATATCTGGCAGAACCAACCGACGTGGACATCTGGGCACCGCTGGTCCCCATTCAACCCAACGGCGAAAAGCCTCCTCTCTTCTGTCTGCCAGGGATTGGTGGCATTCCGCTCTATTTCCATCATCTGGCACGGCATCTCGGAACAGAACAGCCCTTCTATGGGGTACAGGCGGTGGGGCTGGATGGCATCAACCTGCCCCATGCCACGATTGAAGCTGAAGCGGACTGTTATATTAAGGAGATCCGGCATGTGCAACCGCAGGGGCCTTACCATCTGGGCGGTCACTCCTATGGCGGGTTGGTGGCATTTGAGATGGCCCAGCAATTGCTCCGGCAAGGGGAATGCGTGGCCCTGCTGGCGCTTTTGGATTCAATTGCGCCCAGCCAATTCAGCGATGCTGCCAAGAAAATGAATGATGTGGAACTGATGATGATCATGGCAGATATGTTCAGTCAATATATGGGGCAGAGCCATACTCTGACGATGGAGAACCTTCAGCCACTGGCCGAAGAGGAGCGACTACAGCGATTGAAGGATCTCCTGGAAGCAGTCCATTTTCTACCGCCGGGAACCAGCATAGCTCATATGCAAGGGCTTTGGCACGTTTTCAAGTCCAATTCGCATACCAGCTATCAGCCGACCGATGTCCAACCGTTACCCATCACGCTTTTTGTGGCTCAGGAGAATCCGGAGAGCGACAATTCAGCAACCGAGCGACAACGGATGATCGATGGCTGGGCCAACTATGGTCCGGTGACAGTGCGGGAGGTGCCAGGGACACATATGACAATGCTGGCGGAACCATATGTGCAGGTGTTGGCACGGGCATTAGGGGCTTGCTTGGGGCCTGAAGATCAAAGTGAGGCCCAGCGGGTACCCCGCTAGAACTGGTTGAGGGGCATTGTTGCAGACCAATCAAAATTCGTGACACCAACCATCTCGGAGATTGAAATGCTAGCGAAAGAGGTAGTAACAAGGTGATATCAATGATTACACGTGTAACCAACAACGCACTGCTGGCTGCACGCACCAAAGTGGCTGTGGGCAAAGTCCAACGGCGACATAGGCGCCGCCCTTGGTTAGTCGATCAGGCGAACTCTCAGAGTAGTCAGTCAGTGCCTCGGGCGGTAACGGTTGGTAGGGAGTTGCTGCCCCAGCGAGTAGCGACCCGTATTACGCGTAGCACTAGTGCAATGCAACGCTTCAAAACAGATATGGTAGACCCTTTCTTCAAGGATTTGCGTACCGAGCATTTAAAAGAGATCTCTTTAGACGAGGACGTCTTGACTGAAGAGCAGAAGCTGACCAATCAGCGGTTTCTCTTTGCCTCAGTCGGGGTTGTAAGTGTTGGAACTTGTACTTTGCTCTATCCACCATTGGTTTTGTTGCATATTCCTATCTTTATCTGGATGAGTGTTCCTCTCTTCAAAGAAGCCTATGAAGATCTTGTCGAAAAACGTCGCGTCACAACGGTGGTGGTGGACGCAACGTTGAGTGTCGGTTCGTTGGCTTTCACACCCTTTAATCCATCAATTTTTCTGTACGGTACAATCGGACATTGGGTTTATGCCTTCACCAATAAGATCATCGCCCAAGCCAAAGATGGTACCCGCAAACAACTCACGAATCTGATGGGAGAACAGCCCAAAACGGTCTGGCTCCTGCGAGATAGCGTCGAAGTGGAGATCCCCTTTGAAGCGGTGCAAACCAACGCTCTGATCGTCATCGATGCGGGACAGATGATCCCAGTGGATGGCTTGATTCATCAAGGAGTCGCGACTATCGACCAGCACATGCTGACGGGGGAAGCGCAACCCGCCGAAAAGAGTGTGGGAGACTCCGTCTTTGCGGCCACAGTGGTGCTGGCCGGCCGCATTGTCATCCAAGTGCAGAAGACTGGTCAGGAGACAGCCGCTGCCCAAATAGGCCAGATGTTAATCGAGACCGCAGAGTTCACTTCGTCCGTCGAATTGAGGGGGAAAGAGATAGCGGATCGTGCGGCTCTACCCACCGTGGTGCTCAGTGGTCTCTCCCTCCCAGTAGTAGGTCCCAGCAAAGCTATGGCAATCCTTTTCTCTGGGGTCGGCTACAATATGAAGATCATCGGACCACTGAGCGTTTTGAACTATCTGCAGCGCAATGCGCATGAGGGCATTCTCATCAAGGATGGGCGCGCATTGGAACACATCAGCCAGGTGGACACGGTGGTCTTCGACAAGACGGGAACGCTCACTTTGGAACAGCCCCAGGTGAGCACAATCCACACTTGGAAGGATATCGACGAAGAGACGCTGCTGCTCTATGCAGCCTCGGCAGAGCAACGCCAGACCCACCCGATTGCCAAAGCAATTTTGCAGGAAGCAGCAGTGCGTCACTTGACGCTGCCTACCATCAGTGCCGCTGCCTATGAGGTAGGCTATGGCATTCAGGTGACGGTCCACGGGAAACAGATCCGGGTCGGCAGTCAACGCTATATGAAGATGGAAGGGCTTACTCTACCCGATACCATCAAGCAGATGACTCAAACCGCCCACCACCAAGGGCACTCGCTGGTTTACATTGCCATCAATGACCATCTGGCTGGTGCGATTGAGCTACAACCGACCGTCCGCCCCGAGGCGAAACGCATTATCGATACCTTGCATCAAAGGGAGATAGAGACTTACATACTCTCGGGCGATCATGAAGCACCCACACACGCCTTGGCCGAGCAGTTGGGCATCAACCGCTACTTTGCCGAAACGCGACCGGAACAGAAAGCGGATCACATTGCTCGCTTGCAGGAGGAAGGGAAATTTGTCTGTTTTGTAGGTGACGGCATCAATGATGCCATTGCCCTGAAAAAGGCACAGGTCTCTATTTCGTTGCGGGGAGCCACAGCCATTGCGACGGACACAGCCCAGATCATCATGATGGACCAGACGTTGAATCAGTTACCGACGCTCTTCGATATGTCAGAAGAATTTGAGTCCAATATGCAAGCGAATCTGATGACAACGGTCATACCGGGGGTGGTCATCATTGGGGGTGCTTTTGTTGGATTGATTGGTTATGGGGCCTCTATTGTGGTCTTTACCGTAGGATTGGGTACAGGGGTAATCAATGCGATGGTGCCGCGCTTGGGGGTGAAGCGCATCGACCAAATCTGATGAGCGAAATTGGGGTTTCTGAAAGAGTAGGCAGGTATAACGAAATATAGAAAACAAAATACACCATCATGAAATCGCGCACACATCAACCTAGTTGCTACATTATTGGTAAAGATTCACTGTCTCTTCAATGTGCCAACCTGTTATTGCAATACAGGTATCGCATTTTGGGTATCATTTCTGCAGATTCCGCTTTGTGTTTATGGGCAGAGAAGCGACAGTTGCCTGTCTATGACCCAAGCAATGATAGTCAGGTCGCGCTTGCCACCAATCTGGCGACATTCATGCAGAGGCAACCTTGCGATTATTTATTTAGTATTCACAACAAGTACATCCTTCCCAAAGAGATCTTGACACTGCCTGATCAATATGCGATTAATTATCACGATGCGCCTCTTCCAAAATATGCGGGCATGTATGCCACATCATGGGCAATTTTGAATCGTGAAGACAAATATGGTATTAGTTGGCATGTGATGACCGAAGAAGTGGATGCAGGTGATATATTGAAGCAGTCCCTGTTCGACATTGCTCCTCATGATACCGCTTTAACCCTCAACGCCAGATGTTATGAGACGGCAATCGCCACTTTTGAGGAATTAATTGATGAGCTGGCGCATCATCAAATCATACCCACACCGCAAAACTTAGCCGAACGCACCTATTTTTTGAGTACGCAACGTCCCTATGCTGGTGGCGTGATTTCATGGCAACAGAATGCCGAAGAAATCGATGCATTATGTCGTGCATTAACCTTTGGTGTATATCCCAATGATTTGACTTTGCCCAAAGTCGCGCTCGGCGACAATCCACTCGAACTCGACTTATTTATTGTGGATGAGCTGACGCTGGGCAGCCCTATTGTTGAAAGCGGGACGCCGCCGGGCACAATCCTCGCGATTGACAACAATGAAGCGATAGGGATGGCATTAACAGTTGCTACCCGCAGCGGTGCAGTGGTCATCAAAAAACTACAGACGATTGATGGTATAGAGTGCTTCCTCGATGATCTGGTAGAGCAGTATGATTTGCAGATTGGAAAACAGTTATGTGATCTTGCTCCAACTATTGCAGATGCGATTACGGCTCGGAACCGTAAAATCGCCCGACACGAACCCTTTTGGCACGACCGATTAGCAACATTACAACCAATAGAGCCACCTTATCAAAAGCGGAGCAATACAGTCTCCTCTCCATCGTCTTCTCCAACAGACAGGGTAACAACTTTGGCCATTTCCATGCCTGAGCCTGTGATAGATTTTTTGCAGGCGCGTGCATGGGCAACTGATCATTTCATCTTCACCCTCTTTGCTGTTTACCTTAGGCTAAACCAAAAAAATAATTATACGCGAACGAGAGAATGGAGAGGGGGAATAAGGACAAACCATTTTTCTAAACCAGGTAAACGTTGGAAGCGTTGTTCCAAACGGTCCATCTCTTTCTGAGTGAGTTTGACGCCGGTCTCATAAAGAGTGGAATTCAGGTGAACGAAGGGTTGTAGTTGGTTAGGCCAATCCAAAAAATAAAATATACGCGAGAAGGTGTTAAACTAGCTCTCCAAAAGGAGCAAAAATGACAATCTCGCCAGAAATGGTTGAAGTCTTGAAAGAGACGAAGGCCATGTTAAGTGGATACGAAAGAAGGCACTTCATGGCCCAAACGGTCAAAACGATATGCGAAGGGAGTCCGACGAAAGCAGAACGAGAGTTGGGCTGGAATCGGGCGACGATAGCCAAAGCCCTGGAAGAACTAGAAGGCGGCTTCTGTTATGTCGACCAAAGCCACCGACGTGGTCGCAAAAAAGCCGAAGACCATATCCCCACTTTACTGGCCGATATGGTTGAAATCGCCGATCAATTCAGCCAGACCGATCCCACCTTTCGACCCCCCAATTGTACACTCGACTAACCGCCGCCGAAATGCGTACCCAGCTCATCGAGCAGAAAGGATACACAGATGAGGAATTGCCTGGCGAAGAGGCCATCCGCTTGAAGCTCAATGAGTTAGGCTATGGCTCAAACCGGGTCAAAAAAGTCAACCAGTGAAAAAGATCCCAGAGACCGATGCGATCTTTGATAGAATTCATCAGATCAATCAAGAAGCGGATGCAGACGAGACGGTTCTGCGCCTCTCTTGGGATGCCAAAGCGACGATTTTACTTGACCGTTTCTCGAGAGAAGGGATAAGTCGAGTGGTTGTCAAAGCGCTCGATCATGACTTTCAAGATAAGAAGACCGAGAAAGTCACTCCTTTTGGCATTTACCTCCCTTCAACCAAGGAACTCTTTCTTTACTTGACTCAGTCGAAAGTGACGAGTGACTGTATTGTCGACTGCCTGATTGATTTTGGGAAAGCGTACGTGAACACTTTCCTCACGTCAAGACCCTCGTGATCAATCAGGACAATGGTCCCGAAAATCATACCCGTCGGACTCAGTTTATGTATCGTCTCACTCAGTTTGTTGAGCACTATCGTCTCTCTATTCAGCTCGCCTGCTACCCTCCTTATCACAGTAAATACAACCCCATCGAACGGGTTTGGGGCCATCTTGAAAAACACTGGAACGGTTCTCTTCTCGATTCTCTTGAGACCGTTCTCAATTTTGCCCGTTCTTTTCGCTTTAACCAACTACAACCCTTCGTTCACCTGAATTCCACTCTTTATGAGACCGGCGTCAAACTCACTCAGAAAGAGATGGACCGTTTGGAACAACGCTTCCAACGTTTACCTGGTTTAGAAAAATGGTTTGTCCTTATTCCCCCTCTCCATTCTCTCGTTCGCGTATAATTATTTTTTTGGTTTAGCCTAAAGATACAACTTAGTGCTTATCCGGAAAGTTCTGTGAAGATACCTGCTTGTTCGAAAAGTTGGCGATGGTCATCGTTCCGTCCAATCGTAGAACAAACTGGCAGTTTGTTCAGCATTACAGGCGAGAAGACAGTGCCATTTGGACGAAACAATGACTAAGGCCGAAAAGTTGGTTGGACTCACAACCACTTTTCGGATAGGTTCCTAGATTTTACGCTCGTCGGACAAAATTGTGCAACTGCAATTTTGACTGTCTAGTGAAATCAGATGAGCCAAATTTTAAACACTGGAGACATCATGGCATATCCACCAATCTTCGATGGACATAATGATACAATCCTCGCGATGTTGGGGCATCGTACCGGCCAGCAACGCGATTTTTTCAAAGAGAACGAGACAGGACATATCGATCTCCCGCGCGCACGAAAAGGTGGTCTGGGAGGTGGTTTCTTTGCCATGTTTACGCCCTCTCGCCAACGTGTTTCTAGCCCTTTGGATGCCAAAGCGCCTTCGGGCCCGTATGAGATCCCGCTTCCTCCGCCATTGGATCACACATACGCTCTCGAGTTCACCATGAGTGCGGCAGCCACTCTCCTGCGTACAGAGTCAGCATCTAATGGTGAGATCAAAATTGTGCGAACAGTCGGTGAGTTAGAAAGTTGCCTCCGCAACGGCACCTTTGCCATCTTGCTTCACATTGAAGGTGCAGAATCCATCGATACAGAATTCCATTCGCTTCACGTTCTCTATCAAATGGGGCTGCGTTCACTGGGCCTAGTTTGGAGTAGACCCACAGCGTTTGGTTCGGGAGTCCCCTTCAAATTTCCAGCCAGTCCTGACATTGGCCCAGGGCTGACGTCGTATGGCAAGGCATTGGTCAAACAATGCAATCAATTGGGCATCCTTGTTGATCTCTCTCACTTAAACGAAAACGGGTTCTGGGATGTGGCATCCTTGAGCAATGCACCATTGGTGGCCACTCATTCGGGCGTTTATGAATTAAGCAAGTCTCCGCGGAATCTAACAGACAAACAGCTCGACGCAATAAAGGAATCGGGTGGTATCGTTGGCGTTAACTTCCATACTGGCTTCTTGCGCGCCGATGGGCAGTCGGGAACAGAGACATCTTTGGTAGAAATTGTGAATCATGCCACATATATCGCGGAACGCATAGGCGTCGACCACGTAGCACTTGGCTCAGATTTTGATGGCGCCGTAATGCCCCAGGATCTCGGAGACGCAGCCGGTCTGCCCAAACTCATGAAGGCGTTTCAGGAGAAAGGCTTTGATGCAGTCTACTAATTATTATGGTTGTATATTGATGCAAAATCTAACTCAAAACCAACACGACTCTTTACTTCAACTTCTTTCAACTCTCATCAATCAGGAAAAAGCCAAGGTTCTTGTCTCTCCATATGCTGATGAATCGGGGTTCTGGTTTGGGGGCGGGAATTTGCAACAGGATGAAAACGGGGCCCTCTGGCTCAGCGGTCGCTATCGCAACTATGGCGATTCTCGCGTTGGATTGGAGGCGGGGCAACGCGGCATGGAATGTGCGATCTTTCGCTCTGATGATGGCGGTGCAAGCTTTACTAAAGTTCAAAGTTGGTCAAAGAGCGACCTATCATATGAGAATAACAAAATTTTATCCTATGAAGGAACTTCTCTTCATCGGCGGTCAGATGGCCTCTGGGAACTTTTTATCTCATCGGAAAAAGAACTCTCCTATCCCAAAGTACTGCAATCTTACCAAAAGCCAGGTACTGGCGTCTGGACCATTGATGGTGTGACGGGAACATCCCCCGATACCCTGGACCCATCAACGATTCAACCTGTATTGGTCAATGAGAGCCATCCTGAATATCTACATGTCAAAGATCCAGTCGTTTTTGACCTGCCAAACCAAGCAACTGCCCTCATCTTCTGTTCCCACCCTTTTGCATGGACGTCAAGCAATAGCGGGCTGGCGGTGCGCCCAGCCGGAGAATCCAATGCTGATTTTACGCTTCAATCATGGGAAGTCACTCCGCGCGGCGCGGCTTGGGATGTAGCAGCGACACGCATCACTGCACGCACGCCAATTCCCCGTGTTGGTCTCTTTGCCGACCTTCCACCAGCATCGGTCTACTTTTATGATGGTGCTGAATGTCTGCGTGCGCTTGAAGAGAATGAGCGTGCGCATCGCCGCCCGCGAGGATATAGCTGTGAAGAGATTGGCGGTGCTTTATTCGGATGGGACGATGCATTCCCCCAGACGACGCGGCTCTCTACCCTTGAACCGCTCTTTGTCTCTCCTTGGGGAACAGGATGTAGTCGCTATGTAGAGACAGTCTCAACGGTCAATGGTTTAATGGCTGTCTGGCAACAGGGCCAGGAGAATGGATCGCAGCCATTAGTAGGAAACCGAATTGAGATGAGTGAGGTGGAGCGAATTTTAGAAGGCGAGTGAGACCGCCGATGACTCTACGGTCCTTGAGCTCTACCTGACTGCCCGGCCCGTCAAAGCGATGTCGGGTGGTTCCAAAGATGCATCTCAACCCCCTCGCTCAAGCGTACCGACAGTAAGGTTTTGTGGCTCTACGCTCCATCCCGACCCACTAACACGCGTAGACCCGGTTTATTTACTTTCTGTTATTCTACCAATTCCACGGAATTATCCTTATACCACCAGACCCGCAAAAAGCCTGGTCCGACCTCGTCATAATATTCGATTGTGATGGTGTGAGTATCGGCACCGACTCGAAAAAATGTATTTTTCTGCCGGTGTTCACCATCTTCCCATACATCTATGACGAGTTCCCGATTGATAAAGATACGGACACCATCGTTGGAATGGGCCTCAAATACATAATTGCCTTGTGTAAACGCAAATTCACCAACCCAACGCGCCGACCACTGATCTGTTAGCGCAATGGTCTTCGAAACTAAGGGTGAACCGGAGCCCCACTTGTAATTAAGCGACAATCCCAAATTGGGTTCGCACCGCGAAACGGGTGTGCTGTTTCGCAATTCTGTCCCATAAAAATAGGTGGCTTGCCATTCATCAGACTGCTTAATAAACTGCTGCCAAAATCGAAGATGAGCAGAACCGCCTGCTTCGTAATACTCAATCTGAAAATCGTAATCACCGCCGTCCAAGAAGAGTGCCGTCTCATAAACTTCACCCGACGCACCGTGCCATTCGTCAACATAGAGTTGATTGTTGATCCAAAGACGCACACCATCATCTGCCTCGATCGTAAATTTATGATAGCCAGGGCGTAGATTCAGCGTGCGTTCAAAGCGTACAGAAAAATTATCGGCACGTACACCTGCTGTCGGTCCACCCACACCCCAGTTAAAATTGACTGCGGCTTCATCTCGAATGCTCTCTGGAGAACCTTGTAGCACTCTGTTGTTGAAATAAGATGCCTTCCAACCTCGAAACACCTCATCTGTTGGTGTGGCAGTGGGGAGCGGCTGAGGTGGTGGCGTGGGTGTGGAGCGTCGTATCTCTCCCGTAATTGAGAATTCACGTACGACGATTAAATCAATCGTTTTGATCTCGGGTCGAAAGATTTGAGCTGTTTCATCATTCTGCTGGAGACGGGCGCCATTTGATTCTCGTCGACCCCAGACTTTGATTCGAGCAAAGGATGTATTGGCACTCAATTCCTCAAGTTGTTGTTCAACGCTTAATGACTCGCCTACAACCGCAAAAAAACCAGATGCATCTGTGATCAGAAAATGGCCGAAATCTTGACGATCGGTGACTTGCAATCTGCTAATCAGACCCTCAACTTGGCGAGGCGTTTGTACTGAATCAGCCGACTCAGCCGTGCCGGTTGTAATGAGAGGCAAAAAAACCGAAGCTGTATTGCCTGCCGAGATATCTTGAGCCAGTAAGGGATCATGCGGGAAGCAAAGGAATCCCATTAGCAACAAAACGATGGTTCTACTGAGCTTGCCGGAACCGATCTGCATTGGCATGAACATCACATCGCCTTCTTTTTTTCTCTCCGATAAGAGTGTTCTCTATAACTTCAACATCGCCTTGACAACACCGGTCTCTGGCTGAAGCCAACCAGGAAACTCATCAACGATTGAATCATAATCGGTATAGTGAGTAATCCAGGGTGCGATGTTGACCGACCCGTTCTCTAGATTCTTGATCACCCAGCGAAAATCATCGGCCATTGCATTGCGGCTGCTCAAAATGGTCATTTCGTGGCTGTGTAGATAGGGATCGCTAAAGGTGATATCGTCCTGTACGAGGCCCACCATGACTAATTTGCCACCATGAGCGACCAGGTTAAAGGCATTCATCATTGATTGGGCGCTGCCCGTCGCATCGAAAACCACGGTCGGCATGTCACCGTCTAGCAATTGCTCCAACTGTGCTACATCATCTTTTCGCCCATCGACAAAATTCTTCACGCCCAAATTCTGCTCACAGAAGCCCATGCGTTGCTCGTTGATATCCATCGCGATGACGTTCGCCCCGTCGATCAGAGCAAACTGAGCCACCCCCAGTCCGATTGGACCAACCCCGATCACAAGGACATTTTCCCCGGGCTCCAATTGGGCACGGCGTACTGCGTGGGCACCGATGCAGAGCATTTCCACCGTGGCAAGATGGTCTAATGGGAGGGTCTCCGATTTGTGGAGCTTATGGGCTGGCACCAGAATCTGTTCGCGCATGCCACCATCTGTATGGACACCATAGGTCTGGAGCGTCGTACAGCAGTTGGTTTTGCCGCGCCGACAGGCGATGCAGGTGCCGCAATTCCAGTAAGGTTCAACCGCGCACCGGTCACCCACGTGTACATTTGTCACGTCTTCACCAATAGCAATGACCTCTGTGCCAAGTTCATGACCCAGAATGCGAGGATAGGTGAAATAAGGCTGGCGTCCACGGAATGCGTGTAAGTCGGTGCCACAGATGCCGACGCGATGAATGCGTAACAGCGCTTCACCTGGGCCGGGTTGCTCAGGTAGAGACGTGTTGGTTAATTCGAGATGGCCCGGTTCGCTGAGTATAACTGTTTTCATCTTTGATTTCTTTCCTTATAGACCGCACTCGCTCATAAACTCACAATAGATTTGCCGTTTCTACTCGACTGAAACGGTCAAATTGATTTTAAACTTATGGCAGTGCTCAGTATGATTTAAAAATGAGAACGGCTGCTAAATTGTACTCATTAACGGAAAAAGACACAAGAGGCCAGAACAATGCCAGAAGCATATGAGTGTCGGGGCGAGTTTTCAATATAGCGTTTCGTCTCATACTTGAAGAATTGCTCATCTCGAAGTAAACTGCTTTGGAACAATACACCCCTCGACCGCTCGAAAATTGGGTGTGCACCACAAGGTGAATGAATAGAGTAGATTCTCTGACGGAGCGGTCTCGATTTGCACACTTTGGGACACACTGTTAAAAATTTTAGGTTCTTCGGAAATTCAGGGGTTGACAAGCTCGGGAATGGTTAGCGCCGGTTGAGTGGCGTAGCCGTATCGAAACCAAAGCGGGTTTACTCCTGAGATCCGGTTGAGCCAAATATTTTATAAAAGCAAAAACGGGGTGGTTCAGAATTAGGTTTACACTTTTGATACATAGATAAAAATCTATATGAGGTCATTTTCTGCCTGAGCATGGCTCAAAGTAGAAAATATAAACATCTTTTCTCTTTGCAAAAATGTAAACCTAATTGTCCGCCTAAAATGAACCACCCCGCAAAAACACCATGAAAATTACAAAACTCGAAACCTTTCTCGTCAAACCGCGCTGGCTTTTTTTGAAGATTCATACTGATGAGGGCTTGGTCGGATTGGGTGAGCCGATTGTAGAAGGCCGCGCTCTGACGGTCGCTCAAGCCGTTGCTGAATTCGAACCATCCCTGATTGGTCAAGACCCCAGCCGAGTCATGCACCACTGGCAGGCAATGTATAAACATGCCTTTTATCGTGGCGGACCAGTTTTGACCAGTGCTATTTCTGGAATTGATCACGCACTTTGGGATCTAGCTGGCAAAGCAGCAGGTGTGCCTGTCTATAAACTCATGGGGGGGCCACTTCGGAATCGAATCAAAGTTTACAAAGGAATTGGGGGTGGCAGCACGGAGGAAGCCATCCAGAATGCCAAGGACGCCGTGGCGAAAGGCTTTTTGGCGTTGAAAACAGGTGTTGCTGGGGGACGTCCGGCACGGATTATTGAGACACCTGGTTTTGTAGAGAGGGTTGCGGAGCGCTTTGGTGCAATTCGGGAGGCCGTTGGCAAGGATATTGATATTGCCATCGATTTTCATGGAGCGGTTAGCCCCCAAACAGCGGGTTTGCTGATCAAGGCTTTGGAACCCCATCAACCACTTTTTATCGAAGAACCAGTTCAGTGTCAGAATGTAGACATTATGGCTGATCTGGCGCGCAAAACACATATCCCCATTGCGACTGGTGAACGAATTTTCACCAAGTGGGGCTTTCGTGAGATATTGGAGAAACGGGCGGCCTCCATCCTCCAGCCCGATATTTCTCATGCCGGCGGTATTTTCGAGGGACGGCTCATTGCGGGTATGGCAGAGGCATACTATGCAGCCATTGCACCCCACTGTCCGCTTGGTCCGATTTCGTTGGCAGCCGGTCTCCATCTGGATGCCTCGATTCCCAATTTTCTGGCCCAAGAGCATACTACGTTTGGAGAAGGCTATTTAAAAGAGCCGTTTGTCTTCAAAGACGGATATCTAGAGTTGCCGGCGAAACCGGGTTTAGGTATTGAGCTAGATGACGATGCAATGGCGGACAAACTCGGACACAATTGGCGCAACCCAGAATCATATCATCCAGATGATGGAGCAGCAGTCGATTGGTAGTCCTGCTGATAACCAGTAGAATGCAATCGTTAGATTCCTTCGGCTTCGCCCAGGACAAGCCTTCGTTCTGCTCGAGAATGGCACGATTGCGTTCTACTGATAACGCTTTTTCCAGCAGCGAATTGCATCTTCAGAGAGTGAATCGATCACCTCCGCAATTTTGCTGGCTGAGCTCTTTATGCGTTGCGCGCTGGCTTCCGATTTCTCAGTAGAAGATTCGGCGATCGATGCATTCAATACGATCACGGCGAGTTCATTTTGGATCGTATCTTTTAACATCTCTCGTATCTCGGTAACAATTGCTTCAGTGGAAAATGGATCATCTTGCATGAGACTGAACTCTGTATGCAGACTTGGCTTTCCGTTGTCCGCTTGAACGACAGGAAAAACTATGTTTTCATCAGAGCCGGAATGGGGGTCTCGACTTTGTCTTTAACGCAATACATATGATTAAGGAATCGGAATTAAATACCTTGAACAGATTCTTCGTTTCACTCGAGAATGGCATGTTCAACTTATTTAATGCTCATTCCTTAATCAACGAGACAGTATTATGAAACCTCAGTTGCGTGTTCATTATCAGGCCAGACCATTGGGAGAACTGTATGATCATTTGATTTTCGCTCATCAGACGAAATTGTACAAAAGCAATATTTCGTCTCTGACTAAAACATCGATCTGCACAATTTTCTTAGATGAGCCTTAATTTTGTCCTCGAGATTGAGATCTCTTGAGAGCCTCAATGAGGCAGATTTACAAAATCACACAAATTTAATGAACTATACTGTAGTCATACGATTTCCATACGATATCTATCGTATAAAAGATAGATAATCCTTCGTTTGCCCATGGAGAAGTGCCAAACGGATTCACAAGGAACCAACCATGATTACCCGCTTTGACCATGCCATCATCGCCACCCGCGATCTTGCGCAGGCGACCGATCTCTTCCGCACGCAATTGGGGCTTGATGCTCAATTCGGTGGCCGCCACACTGGCCGCGGGACCCACAACGCGTTGGTGCGCTTTGGTCTCGACTATCTCGAACTTCTCAGTATTGTTGATGAGGATGAACTCCGTACCGCCGGGGCCGGTCGGATCCGGTTGCTTGATTTCTTAAGAGGATGCGAAGGTGGTTTATTGGCTTATTGTTTGGCAACAGATGACATTGACGCTCTTGCGGACCACTTTCGCATAGCCAGTTTGGAGGCGCTGGGTCCATTTGCCATGGAACGAACGCGGCCAGATGGCGTAGTGATCAAATGGCGACTCTTAATTCCAGGCGGTGCTGCGTATCGTAAGCCTTGGCCTTTCTTTATTCAATGGGATCTGCCTGACGACGAGCGATTGCAGTATGAGACACCAGGTACTCATCCTCTTGGCATGACGCGTATAAGGGGGGTGTCTGTGGCAGTCGCCAATCTAGAAAATGCCATGCATCTATATGGCTCTCATTTGGGTCTACAACTGATTGATCACTCGGATATGCCGGCGTTGGCTGCAAGACGGGTGAGGTATGCACTTGACTCGTTTGTGATTGAGCTGCTGGTTCCTTCTGGAGATGGATCACTTCAAGAGGAACTTGACGCGATTGGGGAAGGGGTCTATGCCATCACGTTGCAGGTTTCAGAGCTTGAGAGTGCTCGACAGTTACTGAAAGAAAATGGGATGGACGTAACATCTCAAAATGATGGTGAGACAGTTCTCACGATCGATCCATCTTCTACCATTGGAACTCGTCTTGCACTGACTGCGGCCTAGGAAGAACGCTACGTTTGACAGAAGATTCCAGTTGTGAAATCGAGCCAAAAATGACTCCACGATTATATGATACTTGTGATGAAAATGTGGTTATTCCAACGGGTCTAAAAAATATAGAGGTGCCACATTCCAAAACCGTTCCCGGATTGGATTTGATTTCTGAATCTGGCCCAAAGAAAGAGATGAAACGCTCTCTACGCGTTTTGTTTTGGGGCACACGTGGCTCATTTTCGAGCGTGGTCCTACATCAGCTTCTTGCTGGCGGCGTTCATATCGCCGCCGTTTTTGTCTATGCCCCAGGCTTTAGGCGTGCGCCTGAGCAAATTGATATTCTACCGGTTCGACCAAGAAATACAACAATACAAGACTCTTCTTTGGATCTCTCTTCACTTCTCGCTCAGCCACACGTAGAACAAAACATTATTCTACAAGCATGGTCGTCTCAGATTCCAGTTTTTGAGGTCGGCACCTTAAATGCCCCAGCTACGTTGAATCAAGTTGCCGACTTTGATGCAGATGTTGCTTGCGTTGCCTGTTTTGATGAACGAATTCCAGACCCCTTACTTGCGGTACCGCGACTCGGTTTTTTAAATGTACATCCATCACTCCTCCCTCACTTTCGGGGGCCGACTCCGCTCTTTTGGATTTTGCGCGATGGCTACAACATCGCTCGGCAGCAAGATAGTGTGCGTACAGATAGTGAAAGCCAAGATAAAGCGAGTCAAGATCCAGAGACGGGTGTGACAATTCACTGGATGGATGCAACGTTTGATACAGGAGATATTGCGATTCAGAAAGCTGTCTATTTGAAAGATGGTCTACGGTACCAGGAAGTTGAGCAGGTTCATGCGGAGGAAGGCGGCCAGCTGCTGATTGAGCTGTTGGGCGAGATCAAGAAGGGGAATATTCCACGCACCCCACAGTCTACGGGTGGAAGTTATCAGTCGTGGCCTACGCAAGATGATTTCGAAATTCGCACTGAATGGTCCGCTCGCCGCGCTTATAACTTTATGCGAGGCACAGACAATTGGAATCGATTTTATCGGTGTAAGATAAATGGAGAGGTTCTTCTGTTAACCGAGGCACTTTGGTTCGTAAAAAAAGGAGAATTACCAACCTCCTATGTCAAAAAGGACGGTGACTATTTTATACAGTGTTCGCCAGGTATATTGATTGCCAAATAATGAGGCAACTCTTTCTGGAGATGATGACCTATGACACCCATAGGTCATCATCTCCAGCGTGACATATGTAGCTTATGCTGGCCGCAGCCCTAAATAGACCTTTCGCCCGCTCAGCGTCTTTAAGATGGCGTCGGGTGGTTTCCAGGGCAGAAGTTGGGCCAATTCATTTGGAGAAAGCGCAGTGTTATTGTTGGCAAGAAAAATGCGAAAGCAGGCCGACGCAATGGGTAATCGCTCATTAATGTAGTCCGGATCGTTGGCACACTGTGTTCGCAGGCACTCCCGCAGAGCATCTGTCCGATGTACTTCTCCAGTTGTGGGATCAACCCAATCGACGTCTTCAGTATTCTGGTGATCAGCAAACCGATCGCGGCATTTAGCACACAATTGATCGCGCAGATAGAGGCGGAAATTCTGACCACTATGTTCCCACCAGGAATAATCAATATGAAATTTTGTATCTAATGTTGGGCGCAGTCTGGAAAGCGCCCGACCACGTGTTCTTATCGTCATCTCGTTGCTCCAATTTTCGAATTTGTATACAACACCCAAAATATCGCTCATCACCTTCTGCCGAGATGTAAGTGAAACCAAGAAAAAATAACTCGATAGTTGTATTTTGAGCAGGTGCCGGATTTGACAAAGTCAAAATTAAGCAGAGCAGGCCTGCTGTTTGGCGAAAAGGGTAGCGAAGACCTCTGCAATCTCCTGTCCGTCATTCAAGGCATGATGTGCAGTCAAGATGAGATCTTGAATTAGTGACTGAGCTTGCTGCCGAGTAGCCTCACCAAGGGATTTGCTGGGCGAGAATTGAGTTTTAGCCAATGATGGTCCCAAACAATCAAGGTGCAAGAGAGAATAAGCCACGAAGACCAGAGACCAATGTTTTTGAAAGGCGTGGGCAGTTCGCATGCAATATTCATCAAGGCCAAGCAGTTGTTTACCATCCTGATAAACCGTCTCGATAGGCCAACGAAGCAGGTAAATCGAGAGAATGCGTTTGGCATTACAATCAGTGCGATTGGTCACTAAAACGGCCTAATTGCCTTGCAATTCAGGGGGTGGTTCATTTTAGGCGGACAATTAGGTTTACATTTTTGCAAAGAGAAAAGATGTTTATATTTTCTACTTTGAGCCATGCTCAGGCAGAAAATGACCTCATATAGATTTTTATCTATGTATCAAAAGTGTAAACCTAATTCTGAACCACCCCCAATTCAGGATTATCAAAACTAATCACGATGCATACCTTGCCGATAGAAGGGATACGCACAGTCATGGTAAAGGTATAGTAAGTACGACCATCAATGGTGACAGGTTTGTAGGCATTCTGGGGGATGTAGGGGACCAACTCTTTGACTTTAATATGTGGCCCCTCGAAAGTTATCGGCTGACCGTCTTCATCTCGCAAACGAAAGCTATTTGTCTCCAGATTGCGATTGCACTTCAAGATGCTGATCCAATCTTTATTCAGACGATCGAGTACAGCTAGAAGATCTGGAGCGAGATACCAACCATCGAAGAGCCCAACCAAAGATAAGGGTTCGTTCAACAGCTTTTCAACCAGTTCACTGGCAATGGTTATCTTGGTCTTAAACGCTTCGTCTAGCCCTCGAAAGGCGGGGTCAGTTAATAGGTGGCTATCCACTCGTTTATGAAAAGCGGTTCGTTCTTTCTTTTTCTTGGGAATCTCAGTCACTGGGAAATGGTTTTCCACAAATGCTTCCCAGTCGGTAAACTCTTCGTACCGTCGGTAGATACTTGCATCGACCGGAAAACGAACAGCGCCACTGACATAGTGACTTGTGACTAAGTTATGAGCCAGTGGATGCTGACCATTGCTATGATTGTAGTGTGTATCGATATACTCGAACAGACTTCCCACGTGTTCACATAGTGTATCGTCAATCGCTAATACCGATTCTGACTCTGAACGTTGGTATTGTGCTGTCTCTGACTTCATGTAACCTATACGCTCATCATTGAGTTTTTCGGCTCGCCAAGGAGCTTCACTCAAATACCGTGATATATTCGTCTTATCTGCACTATCTAGAATGCAGCGGGCAATATTTGCCATGCTTTTGTTGTCCAAGACCATCAGACCCGTCAGATAGTTTTCAAAGTGGCGAAACTGTTTACGATTGGCAAATACTGAACGAAAGGTTTCGCTATGCTCCCTGACCAGTGGCGCTACATTCACTATCGGCAATTGCATCTTGATGGCTCCTTTTTCGCACTTTTTTCTTGATGCAATCTATTGAGATGACTTTTGTCTCTTTTGTCAAATTTGGAAAATATTCATTTCACAACTATCGAGAAAATTAGAAATAGGATACGGATTAAATCCTGAAAAATCCAATCAATCCGCGTTCAAATACTTCCTCGGGTTGACTTAGGCTTTTCCAACAATTGAAATCCCCAATTTGATATGGAAAAGCTCAAGCCATTCCAGAGAGGTCGACTTGGCAAATTAGGGATTTCTTTCTTTGGAATGGCCTTACTAGGACAAGGCAAAGTAACCACTGCCAACATCGCGGAACTTGCGATTACTAATCATGGCGTAGAAAACTGGACCAGGAGCACAGCGCCGCAGCATATTTGCTGCACTATAGACCGTCTTGACATGCACCGTTCCCTGAGGATTTAGCTTGGTCAACTCCGGAACTAAATCTTCGACGATGCGCGTTAATTCGACTCGATTCTGATTGAGCATCAAGCGCAACTGATTGATCGACCTGCTCTCACTTTCAGCCACAATGAGATGTTCATCATACTCGCAGGAGATCGGAACTTTATTCATCTCAAATCGCAAAATTTGCTGACTCAGATCGGGTGTTGCAATGCGTGCCCATTCTCGTTTGGGCCGCCGTGTACGAAAGTCAACCACAATCTCATTTTGATTATTTGTACGTTCCAACGTAATTGAGGCACCCACAGGCAAAGCATGATCTTCCATCCACTTAGACAACCCTGTGACGTAGCGCCCCTCATACACAACCCATCCGGTCATACGGGTTCCCCAACGACCGTCCAACAACGTTACAAGTGACCGACTACTTTGTGAGACAGGAAAAAAGTTACGAGTGCGTCCATTCAGTGGAATCGTGCCAGCTTGACGATGTGGGTATGTGAGAGTCAACCCTGTACTTGGAACAATAGCGGGAAGTTCGCTGCTTAAGCTACTTTCTCCCCATTCGTCGTCCAGTTCCCATTCAATCTGTAGGAGCTCAACGCTTAAAAGTGCGCGATTGTAGATGGGCTGAGTAGGGCGCAAGATAATTGGAATATCAACAGCTTCGGGTGGTTCGAGACGTTTTAGGAACCAGACGAAACCTCTTTCGGTCCCAACCAGATCAAACCGATTATCTTGCTCAAGGGCATGATTGAGGCTCAAAATCTGCATTGCCTCGGTCGTATTCGTATCAAGATCAAGTTCGCTCAGCAACTGTTTGATCTCGAGTGGTTTGCCTGCAACCTCTATTACGGCTTCAGCTATATTTAGGTGTCCAACGTGAATCTCAGCTAACATATCAGAGAGAAGCCAATTGCCACCCACTTCGACAAAATCATCACTCCGATCACTCTCTTCTAGTGCAAAAAGCAAACTCTCATCGATCTCAGCTTGATAGAGGTCATAAATCTCCTCTGCAGATAACAAAGTTGAATCACTTAGTATGTTTGATCCATTGGTCTCATTGAGGTGGTGCGGCGTTTGAAGGCCAGCGGCAAATTCACGTTTTTGATGCAGGCCGGCAAACTCGACCATTAGTACATCAAAGAAACCATGCTCGGGATTTTTCCCCTCTCGTATATCCACCACTTCTCCAACAGCAAATTCAAGCGCGGGAAAAACCAGCTTTTGACCAACGCTATATTGCTTTTGTGGTAAGTAGACCTCACCTTTGCCCAGCTCAGATTCGATCTTGCTATTCTCTTTGCGTAAGTACTCTTTAATTAGGGTTTTTGATAAGTCAGCTACCGTTTTTGACGCCTGTTCATCCAGAATCAGATTATAGAGAAATTCTAAGTCATCTGTTGTTACTTCAAATTGATCGCGCCAGAAAGCGGCTGTTTGTGTCTGGCGTTGCAGCACACTTTCCTCCTATATTTGTTGGCTCAAATTTGCAAGATGAGCGAATTAGTTAAATAAAAAGATAGTCAACAATAAAAAATGTAACACCCGATTATAACAGTCAGACAGGCTATGCGCCAAAAGATTTAGTGGGTGTCTGAATATTGGGAGATGAGCACAGTTGTTTTATCATTGTGCTGTCCCCCTTCTTTATCTAATCTCCAAACGAATAGAGAATATCGGAACATCTATGAAGATCACCGCAATGATTTTGGCGGGTGGAGAAGGAACGCGGCTCACCGTGTTATCCGAACAACGTGCCAAGCCCGCTGTACCCTTTGCAGGGAAATTCCGCATTATTGATTTCACAATTAGTAATTGTGTCAATAGTGGTATCTATACAATTGGTGTGTTGACACAATATCGTCCACATAGTCTGAATGATCATATTGGTATCGGGAAGCCATGGGATTTAGATCGGAGCCAAGGTGGGATTCGCCTGTTGCAACCATATTGGCAACGTGAGAGACAACAATGGTATGCCGGTACGGCTGATGCCATCTTCCAAAATCTGGAATTTATTGAAAATCAGCGCGCCGAAGCCGTATTGGTTCTATCTGGTGACCATATTTACAAGATGGACTATACCCCCATGCTGCGGCACCATCAGGAGAAGGGCGCGGATTTGACAATTGCTGTGATGCCAGTGCCGATAGAAGAGGCGCATCGATTTGGAATCATGAAAGTCGATGACGATCATCGTATTGTCGAGTTTGCCGAAAAACCCAAAGAGCCCACGAGCAATTTGGCCTCTATGGGTATCTACATCTTTAATATGGATATTTTAGAAAAACGATTAGTTGATAATGAGTCCAGCAAATCACGCATCGACTTTGGCAAAGATGTTATTCCCGCAATGCTTGGGGCAAATGATCGAGTTTTTGCCTATCAGTTCGATGGATATTGGGTTGATGTCGGCACGCTCGACTCATATTGGGAAACAAATCTTGACCTTCTACGACCTGAATCTGCTCTGAATCTTTATACAGATAATTGGCCAATTTATACCAGATCCGAAGAATTGCCCGCAGTGAAACTTGATCCACAAGCCAAAGTTGTCCAAAGTATGCTTTGTAATGGCTGTATCATTCGGGGGTTGGTTCACAATAGTATATTGAGCCCCGGTGTCTATGTCAGTCCTGGTGCAGTTGTTCGTGATAGTGTTATCATGAATGATACTTGGATCGGTCCAGGGGTGTATCTGGAAAAAGTTGTAATTGACAAACAAGTTGTTATTGGTCCGGGCGCTGTCATTGGTCCGGGTGATGAAACTGTTGCAAACGAACAAATGCCCGACAAACTCAATCGCGGTATTACCGTTGTGGGGAAGGGTGCAACTATCCCAAACGGCGCACGCATTGGACGGAATGTCCTCATCAATAGTGAACGTCAAGAGAGCGACTATCCGGAAAACAGGATTGTTGCTGATGGTCAGACTATATAAAAATCTTTCATCTTTGGTTTGTGATCACGATGGGTGATTCCAAAAAATTAATCATCCACAGATCGACAGGATTTACGGGATTGAAAAGGAAGTCAGTCCACCAGTCTCAGTCGGTTTATCATCTTGTCATCACTAATATTTGGAGAGCGACCCAATGTCCCGTCTTTTTGCAATGATCATGGCTGGCGGTTCGAGCGAGAGTCTAAGTGTCTTGACTGAGATTCGTGCAGAACCGGCTGTTCCTTTTGGTGGGAAGTTCAGACTGATCGACTTTCCGCTGAGTAACTGTATCAATAGTGGTATCTCGAATGTTGCCGTTCTCACTCAATATAAACCACATAGTTTAAATGAGCATATTGGTGTTGGAAAACCTTGGGATTTAGACCGAGCGAGTGGCGGTTTGCGCCTGCTTCAGCCCTATCGCGGTGGTGTCTATGGGGATTGGCAGCAAGGAAATGCTGATGCTGTTCGGCGTAACCTGGATCATGTCGAGGCACAAAGCGAAGAACATGTGCTGATTTTGGCCGGAAATCATATTTATCTGATGGATTATCGACCTATGTTGCAGCAACATCTCGAACGCCAAGCAGATGTCACAGTAGCGGTTCACCGCATCAATCGACATGAGACCCATCGATATGGCATTATTTCTGTCGGATCCAGCGAGCGCATTGTGGAATTTGAGGAAAAGCCGCGCCGCGCGCGGGCAACGTTGGCCTCAATGGGCATCTATATTTTCCGCAAAGAAGTATTGATAGAGAGTCTTCAGCGCAATGGCTATGTTGATTTTGGACGCGATGTGCTGCCAGCACTCTTAAAAAATGGGGTCGATCTGCGCGCCTATTATTTTCTTGGATATTGGGCCAATGTAGGAACAGTTCAAGCTTATTGGGAGGCCAATATGAGTTTGCTCGCAGAAGATCCTGCGTTGGATCTGTACAATTCTGATTGGGTCGTCCATACCCGCAGTCTTGAGCGTGCCCCAGTCAAAATGGGTCCAAACGCTCAAGTTGGGGGCAACCTACTCTCGAATGGTTGTCGCATCAATGGAACGGTACAGCGGTCAGTTCTATCGCCGGGAGTCTATGTTGCCGAAGGGGCGGTGGTTCAAGACAGTGTTCTATTACGCGATACGGTGATCGAATCTGACGCAGTGGTTGACCGTGCGATAATTGATCGCGGCACACGTATTGGCAAAAAGGTTAAAGTCGGTCACGGTGATGACAGCACGCCCAATGTCTCCATGCCAGAGCAGTTGAATACGGGAATTACTTTGATTGGGCAGAACTGTCTAATTCCAGAAGGCGCTACACTTGGACGCAATGTCATTGTCCACCCACGTAGTCAAGCAGAGGTCTTTGGCAAGCGCAAGCGGATTGCAAGCGGTAGCGAGTTGGGGATTGATTTACGCTAATGAAAGTCGCAAGGTTGCAGGGGTCAAAGCGGCAAGGTGATTGACATATGTCCCTAACTCTTCAACGTTGCAACAAGAATCTACTATGCTGTTACAAATTGACAACTTATCATTGCAGTTTGGCAATACAACGATTCTAGACAAAGTCAGTTTTGACGTCCGCGCTCATGAGATACGTGCCATCATTGGGCCAAATGGAGCGGGCAAAACCTCTATGCTCAATTGCATTAGTGGGTTTTATCGTCCACAAGAAGGACACATACGCTTTGGACCCGATCAGCATCAACGGAATACGAAGGCGTATGCAGAATCAGACGACAAACCATATGATCTGACTCGAATGCCCACACACAAAATCGCTGGTTTGGGGATTGCGCGTACCTTTCAAAACATTGCGCTTTATACAGGTCTTAGTACATTGGATAACTTGATGGCGGCTCGTCATATCCACATGCGCCAGAACACAATAGCGAGCATGCTCTACTGGGGGCCGGCTCAGCGTGAAGAAGTTGTCCATCGCGAGTTTGTCGAGGAAATTATTGATTTTTTGGAAATCGCTCATATTCGCAAAGCGATTGTCGGCACATTGCCATATGGTCTACGAAAGCGAGTCGAACTCGGACGAGCACTTTGCCTGGAGCCGACGCTTTTGCTGCTTGATGAGCCAATGGCAGGAATGAACACAGAAGAAAAAGAGGATATGGCCCGCTTTGTCTTAGACATTCACGGACGAAGGAAGATAACCATTGTGTTGATTGAGCACGATATGGGACTCGTTATGGATATATCTGATCGCGTTGTTGTCCTCGACTTCGGCGTTAAGATTGGGGATGGTTCACCAGACGAAATTAAGAATGACGAGCAAGTCATACAAGCGTATTTGGGACAGGTATGAGCAAACCGGAGACAATCCCTCAATACTTCCTGGAGCGAGTTCGCCACTATAGTCACGACAAATATCGTCGCGACAAAGTTGCGCTGCGGCAAAAAGAGCTTGGCATCTGGCGTGAGTTCACCTGGCAAGACTCTTTTACACAAGTACAAACCTTTGCTCTCGGCCTGTCGGCATTAGGTGTGAAGCGGGGTGATCATATCTGTGCGATTGGAGATAATGATCGTCAATACCTGTGGGCATATATTGGCCTCCAATCCATAGGTGCCGCCCAAGTTGGAATCTTTACTGATGAGGATAGGACATAACATAAGATGCGTGCGGTTGAGCGGAACGAGAAGGCAGAAAGGGTTCCGAAAGACTGGTCGAAACGGAGCATAAGTTATATTAAGTTCCGATAAGCGGCCCCCAATCGACGAACGAGTTCCAGAGAGAATGTTGAAACGGAACTGAACATAAGATGGGAGCCATTTTGACAGGTTGGCAAGAGCTCCCTTTGGCATTAGAGTATAAGTCGCCAAAACCATCCCCCGAGCCGCCAAAAGGAGCAACCATCATGATACCACAATGGAATCTAGATATTCGAACGCACCTGGCGCCGATCTGTCCCTGGCTCAACCCGACAGAACCAAGAGAGGAAGCAGCCAAGCAAGTGGTGGGACCATTGTTGGACGAGACAGAGGACCAACAAGAAGCATATAGTCTCGAGCGTCCAGACCTGCATAGCCTGTGGCGGGGCGACAAGAGCCTCCTGCCAAGCTTTGTGCAAGAATCGAAAGCAGCCATGACGATACTCGAACTGCTGGGACCACTGGAGTGGAGTCACTTCCCAGAACGAGCGAAGAATCGAGCATGGCCAGGAAGTGAGCCGGTGCCAAGAGCCTGTTTTGCGGCAGCCTATCTGGTGAAGTTGAACAAAGAGATCGCATCGATGCCCAAATTGTGGGAGTATCTGAGCGAGAATCCAGCGTTGGTCTGGCTGTTGGGCTTTCCCCTGGTGCCATCGGATGAATACTCATGGGGCTTTGATGTGGAAGTGAGCCTCTGCACAGCCAAGCATTTCAGTCGAGTGCTGCGCGAGATGGAGAATGCCCAGTTGCAGTTTCTGCTCACTGGCACAGTCCACTTGCTGCGAGATGCATTGCCCTCAGACATCACCTTTGGAGACGAGATTTCTCTGGATACCAAGCACATCATCGCTTGGGTGGTCGAGAACAATTCCAAGCATCGCATGAGCGACCGCTATGTCAAAGAGAATCAACCCAAGGGCGATCCAGATTGCAAGCTGGGTTGCAAAGAGCGCAAAAATCAGCACGCCAAGGCAAAGCAAACCAAGACCCATGATGGCTCAGACCAGACTCCCACTCAAGAGGGCATGGCTGCCAGTCACGTCCCATCGGGTGAATTCTACTGGGGCTATGCCTCTGGCCTCATCGCCACCAAAGTGCCTGAGTGGGGCGAGTTTGTCCTGGCTGAGATGACCCAGACCTTCAATCGAGGCGATGCCACTTACTTTCATCCCTTGGTGGAACGCACCGAAGCGAGTCTGGGACACAAACCCCGCTTTGGTGCTCTCAATGCCGCTTTTGATGCTTACTATGTTCACGACTACTTTCATCAGGCTGGTGGCTTTGCCGCTGTTCCTTTGCGCAAGCCCAACTATACTCGCACCTTCGATGAACAAGGCGCTCCTCTCTGTGAGGCGGACCTCCCTTTCTCTCTCAAAAGCACCTACTTCAAGCAGAAAAACGCTCTTGTTCCTCACACCTTTGAACGATATGCCTCTCCCCTTCTTCACCCAGAAGCCACTGGGCAATGCTGTCCCATTGCCCATGCCAACTGGGCCAAAGGTGGTTGCAAGACTGAAATTGCCTCTGGCACAGGCGCTCGCCTTCGCTATCAACTCGACCGAGAGAGTGATGCCTACAAAGCTCTTTACAACCAGCGCTCTGCCACCGAACGCATCAACTCGCTTGCCAAAGAACTTGGCATCGAGCGACCCAAGCTGCGCAACCAGCGCTCTATCACCAACCAGAACACGCTCATTTATATCCTTCTCAATCTGCGTGCTCTCCAGCGGGTCAACGCTCACAAGGCGTCTCTCGCTGACCAGTAGCTTCTCCGCTCCTGCTCACTCTGACTAATTCGCTTTCATTTTTCTAGCTTGGCGGCGCACGGGGGAAGTTTGGCACACCCTCAGAGCAGAGCACCGACAACGGCATCCGGAGCCAGAAGCAACCACTGGTCAATCGACAACCGCACAGAACATCTGTTCCGAGTGACGCTACGTCAGTTGGCTAGATGCCCCTGCACCTCTTTTTCCCTTACATCCACACTTTTTCTCCTTTTTGACTTCTTTTTCAATGAACTCTATTTTTTTACGCCCATTCGAAACATAAAAACATGCTTTATGCTCTTTCTCAGAGGAGAATGATGTGATTTGGCTCACGACTTAACATAACCCTCAATTCTCTGCCTTATTATCGAAGGTCGTCTTAAGTTCAACCCCTATATCCAAGACGTCATGGCAATTGGGGGCGAGACGCGTCAAACCGTCACCGCGCTCGTCATCATTGATTATGAAAACAGCGGTCAGTGGGCCGAGCGTCGCAACATTGGCTTTACGACATTTGCGGATCTGTCACAGAAGCCAGAAATTTATCAGTTGGTTCAAGAGGCAGTTGTGGAAGTTAATGAGAGCTTGCCGCCCGATGGCCGAGTGCAGCGATTCGTGCTCATGCACAAAGAGTTTGATGCCGACGAAGCCGAGATGACGCGGACCCGCAAGTTACGCCGCGGCCTTCTGACGGATCGCTACGCCGAGATTATCGAAGCCATGTATAACAACAAAGTGAAGGTCAGCGTTCAGTCTCCTGTTCGATATCAAGACGGCCGCGAGGGCCTAATCGAAACGGAGATTCGGATTATGGATGTTCAGACGGTAACGCAACCATAAGCGGAGTGGACAACATCTCAAGGTCTGGCCCTCGATACATCCCCACCAATAATTCAGTCGATTCACCTTCTTCGATCACAAACGCGTGATGCTCAACCAATACTTCGTCTACTTTCCAGAGCGAGGTTGGGTAGTAGACCCCGCCTGCTGGTGCATCGCGCTGGGTGATTTTCTGTTGATCGGCATCAAAGATCTGCACTGTGGTGGTGTAATCATTTTTCAGCGCTTTTTCTACTTGCCAGAAAAGGGTCAATTGGTTGCGTGCGTCTAGTGTATCCCAATTATATCCAAGCAACTTCAGCGGTCCATACGATTCATTGACCGGATAATCCGGTTTGCTCAGGGCGGCTGGACCTATTATCTCCACCAGTGGTGGTGTGCGTGCTGCCAGCTCATATTTCACATCTAATCCTGGCATCGGCTTGATGAGATAGACAGGGCGTTCGCCAGCTAGAGAGATAGCCGTATCGATTGTGGCGCCAATATCGGTAAAGCGTGCATCCGGGGCAATGAGTGGAAAAAGCCCGCGTAAATCAGTCATACGTCCCTCGACATATTGCAAATAGAAGAGCGGAACAATCTCATTGCGATCGTTGCTAATCAAAACGGCATTATCTGGAGGTGACGCGTTTAAAATCTGCTCCCAGGCCAAACGTGTCGCATCGTTGGAAGATTGATCGATCAGGTCATAGTAAGTGACGGCCTGACGATAGGGGAGGACAAACAAGAGGATAACAGCAAGGAGAACAGGGGTGATGGATGTGATTCGTGATTCGTGATTCGTGATTCGTGAGTTTGGTAGGATAGATTGAGAGTCGATTCGTTTTGGTTCACCGATTTCCTCCTCATTGATTTCTACAGGAATCATCTCTTGGGCAGATAGATGGCGGCTCGAAGAAACGCGACGTGTGAGGATTTGACAAAGATAGGCCGCGCCAAATCCTGCAAGAATGGTGCCAACCAGGTAAAGAGGAATGTAATAAACATGGATATCACCGATAGCATAAACGAGATTGAAGAGTTGGTGTAGACAAAGTGTCAGCAGGAGCAGTGCGAGAAGGGGCCACTTGCGCTGCCGATAGAGTGCAAAGACACCAATGGCCATCAACAATAGGCCAACCCACGTCATATGAAGACGCCACTGAGTCCACGCAAAAGCAAGCTGCACTGCTGCATCGTTCACGTTTCGAAATCCAACCGATATTGATTGTCCAGTCATGAATTCCAAAAACGACTGCAATGTGTTCGTGTAGAGCACCAATTCGGTTGTGCCTAGAATCTGGTGATACCAAGGCGTGGCGATGGGACCGCTGCGCAGCGGAATGTAAAGATAAAGCAGAAGTGGGGTCAATCCGGTAATCAGGCAAAGACTCACGGCTCGTGATGAACGCCACCACGATCGGTTCATCGAAAGTAGATAGAGGACAAGGCCCGGTAGAAGGAAGAGTGTCATTGCGTGATGGGTGAGTGCAAGACCTGTGGTAAATGACAAGGTGACAAGGTGAATGTGTGAGATTTCAACCGGGCTCAGCGATGGATCTTTCAACTCCGAACTCCGAACTCTGAACTCTTCATTCTCCATTTTAGACAATACGAGAAAGATTAAAATCATAAATAGAGTGTGCAGAGTATAGACTTCTGCGATTAGACTCTGATTCCAGAAGGTGGGATTGGTAATGAGTAGCATTGCACTAAAAAGAGCAGCCGATCGAGCAATGATGGATGTGGAGCCTGTTAACCATCTCAACATCAGAAAATAGAGCGCCATTCCCGCACAAGCGCCCAAAAACACATTGAGCATATTGAGGGCCGCTGCAGGTGTGATACCCATCAAGACCAGAAGGTGCTGCCACACAGTACCAATGAGCATATAGAAAGGATAACCAGTTGGATGAGAGAGTCCGAGCCGCCAAGCCGCAACCTGGAATTCTCCTGGATCTCCGGCCAGAAGTCCTGGTGCAACAGTTCGTAAATAAAGTCCTAAAGTAAGCGCACCAATCAAGAGCGCAATGGTTCGATCCGTCACATTCTTAGGGCCAGCTGGCGCATGTCGGCTCAGAGACATTTGGCCTCCTCTCTGTTTGGAGAGACGCGTGATGAAGCTTTTCTGGGGAATGACAGGGGGTGAAGTTTGTTTTGATTAGGCAGATTAGACATCCTTTGGAACACACTCTAGATTTGACCGTGAATACTATTTGGTTGATAATCTCCGATACTCATCATCCCTATGAATTGTCTGTCAAGCAAGATCGAATAAGTCACCGAGCCAATCGATGCATTCTTGACGTGACACCAGAGGGGAAAGGATATATGTCAAATAGCTGGTCGGATCAAGCACTGATCATTGTGCCAACCTACAATGAACGCGAAAATATTGAACGTCTGATTACACGTCTTCGTGCCGCGCGAGGCAATCTCCACATCCTCATCGTGGACGATCATTCGCCCGATGGGACAGGTTTTATTGCTGATGAGCAAGCAGCGATTGACAAACGTGTTCATGTACTTCACCGTCCAGGCAAACTTGGACTTGGTACAGCGTATAAGGCCGGCTTTTCCTTTGGTCTCACATACGGCTATCGTTTCATCTGTACCATGGATGCGGATTTCAGTCACGATCCAGATCAGATACCCGATCTCATCGATCAAGCTGATGCTGGTTTCGATTTAGTCATTGGCAGTCGCTATGTGTCCGGTGGACAGGTCGTCGGTTGGCCTCGATATCGAACATTCTTGAGCTACGGAGCGAATCTCCTGGCACATTTTGTTCTCAATGTCACAGTACGTGATTGTACGGCAGGTTTTCGTTGCTATCGACGCCACGTTCTAGAGACGATCGATTTGACTGCGATTTTCAGCAGTGGCTATAGTTTTTTGATTGAAACCGCTTTTTATTGCCAGCGGGCGGATTTTCGCATTGGTGAACGACCGATTACATTTGTCAACCGTACAGAGGGAGCCAGCAAGATTAGCCAATGGGAAATTTTACGAGCGTTCTATACTTTAATCCGCTTACGCACGAGTGGCTTACCTTGGAAGCATTTGGACTCATTTGTCCAGCGCAGACGCGCCAGCAGACTAAAGCATATCTAACCACCTACTCATTTGGCCTATAGACATCCCACAACAAAAGCATACAATAATGTACTGAACACTGCCATAGCGTAGCCCTTGTTACTTCTATAAAAGCGGGCCGTTGTGCAGTTGCGAAGTTTATAGAAACGCAGGATTTTGGTGATCAATAGTGATAGTATACTGCGGTTGTGATGAAAACCGTAGTTTTCGAAAGCTCTATCAGAGAGACCAAACTACGGTTTTCATACAGAGCAAAGTATAGATTATACAAATCACATGATTTCCCCTGCATATTACTTGTCCGCTCCCATCCATTGAACCCAACACGTCCATCTCTTACGCTTAGAACCTTCACTGATCCTAGGGACGGAGTATCATACACATTGTAGACCCCCAGAAAAGTTTTGTACGATGTCTCTCAGAGCAGAGATCGGACAAAGCTTTTCTGGGTGAGTAGACATCCCCATCCTGAAATCTGGGAGTGTGTCCTAAAGTGTGTAAGTGCAGCAGTTCTCTGACTGAGCAATATTTATTTACACACTTTGTGGTACACACTCTGAAATGTTTTGTCTCGTTTCTGTATCAAGAGGTGAAGTACATAGTTTTTCGGATACGACAAGAAAACAATGGATCTCCAAAAGTACTACAAGATACTGGACGTTCCAGAAGGAACACCTGCACCGGAAATCAAGGCCCGCTATCGACAATTGGTACGAATCTTTCATCCAGATAATTTTACCGACAGTACAGATAAAGAGTTTGCAGAACGACGACTACAGGAAATTGTTGGCGCATACCACACAATTTTACAAGCACCGTCAAATGTATCGGTGAACTCCTCATCAGTTATAGCAGCCAACAAGCCCTCGAATGCGTTTCATCTCAAGAAGCGGAAGTTGTTGTCACAATTGATTGCCTTTCCGGCTAAACTCGATTATGGCATCGTTCCGCATAACGAGAAACAAGATCAAACACTGTATGTCATTCATGCCGGAGAGAAAGCCAAAAGCGTAGAGATTGTTTGTGATCAAAAAAGTGAATAGCTTACTGTGACCAATGAACAGCGGATTGATCCAAATAGTCCATTTCCCGTTGCACTCACAGTCACAATCGACACATCATCCCTCCGTCGGGGGCGCATCCATTCTACCTGGATCAACCTCATGACGGACAATGCTGTGACTCGTGTGGCAGTTCTTGTACGAATTCCTTTTATCTATGCCTTATCTCGTATATCAGTTGGTCTGATGGCTCTACTCATTATAGCGGGTTTCTTTTTGGGAACAAGCGCGTCCCATGCACTCTTCTTTGCAGTTCCCAACCTCTATCAAAATCCACTCTTGACCCTGCCATCACAAATCCCAGCTGAGTTTTCGCAGCCAGAATTATCTCGTTCCCCGTCTATCAACCAAAATTCAACTCTTGCCTTTACCCCACAAGCAACCGCACCGACAAGCACTTCCACATTAACGCCATCTACGGCAATAGCCAACCTACCGAAGTCGCTCCTATCTGCCATGCCAGCCGCGACAAATTCACCAGTGCCAATCGCCCTGCCCCCTACGCCTTTCATCTTGTCAACCGCACAATCAACGAATCTATCCCCAGAGGTGGACGCTTCACCACAGCTTCCAAAGGTTTTTATGATTGTACCGGACACATATAGCGTAAATGCACACGCAACAACTTCCGCGGACGCTGCCATTCTCGGAGAGCTACCCAGCGGCACAATCGCACCAGCCATAGGCCGCACAAAAAATGATGACTGGCTACGGATTCAGTTGGCAGATGGCCGAGAAGGTTGGGTCTCTACAGAAGTAATCATTATTGACCGTGAACAAATGGCCAGATTACCATTGATTCAATAATTAACGATCGAGTGGTAGAATCTCGACCCAATCAACCGCCGCAGCAAGTGTGCGTCGATCTGAGTTTAGACCAATGCGCAAATAGGCACCGTCAGGATGTAGCACAGTCGCCGCACTCCCCGGTTCTCTACCCTGCAAACCAATGATTGAAAAATAATTGCCTCGCACTGAATCGAGTGTGAGATCCGCTCCGAGATGCCGAAAACCTTCTACAGCCTCTTGGGTCAACTCATTTGTGGCGTCTCCTCGACTCGTAATCAGCACAATCTGCCCAGTTGGAATCGTGCGCAGAAAGTCAGCAAGCGCCTGACTCTCATATTGATTCGCCGTCGTATCGAAACCCTGTTTGTTCAACACTTGACCAGAATCTGGATCCAAAACTGTTGCATTGACACCATTACGTCCCGCAGAACCATCAGTTTGTACACCATTCTCATCAAACAAAGCAATAAAACCACCTTCAGCGAACCCATTCAGCTCTACATCGATTGGCATCTCTATGCCGCTATTTCCAATTTGGCGGTTTCCAGGAATCACCTGGCGCGGAATGGCCGTCTGTGCCCACAACAACACAAATCGATTTAGACTATTGACTAGCTTGTCACCTGAAATCTTCCATTCCAAGATTGTCCACCCCACGTCCAAAGCCTGGTCGGCTAGTTCAACGCCATTTACCCATAGAGCAACTGATTGGGGGTCTATAAAGGGATGCACACGTAGACGGATTGCATACTCTCTTGTGGGTTCAATCTGCCGCAAAGGAACAAAGAGATGGCTCGATTCGGCAGTTGCCCAAATCGCACTTGTCTCATAGGGCATATCGATCTCGACTTCATCCCAGCCACGACCACGATATGGATAGGTCCCAGCCACGCCTAGATCGATTCGAAAATCATCTTGACCCTCTGGCTGAATCAGACGATATGCCTCGATCCCTTGACCTTGCCAAAAGGGCTCTAGCTCGATTGGCAACACCTTGTGGGCAAATTCCCAGGATGCCCGCCAATGATCGGCATAGGGAAAGCGCTGGGGAATGGGCGGCATCAAGAGCAGATAGCCCACATTGTAGAGATAGATTAGCTCTGAGGCTTGTTCCCGAGCAGCGGCTTCTAACTCTGGTGCAACAGACCCCGCATCACTTTGGATGTTGCGCAGCGCCTGAAACAGAGGGATTCGCTTGAAATAGTCCATCTTAAAATCAGGTGCACGGCTGATGTTGCCACCCAGCATCGGTTTCCCGTGAATTGCCTGAAAATATTGTAAACGAGTGCGCTCCGGTCCCCATGTACCGAAACCGTCTCGCCATCCCAAAGGTAAATGCATAACGGCTACAGGCGCCGGATCTTGAGCAATTCTCTCATAGACCTCGGGGACTCGCGCGTCAGATAAGGGTGCTGGCAATGCAAGATGTTCAAAAAGAATCAGACTGGTCAAAATGATCGTCACAAGATAAGAAAAAGCACGCCAACCGGCAAGAGCTTTCCCCTTAGAGAGATTCTTGCTTTTCCTCGGTCTCCGGGAGAGAAATCCCAAGACCAAATAAACACCGTATGCCACTAATACAGCCAAACCCAGCATCAGGATTACGCTATTTCGATTGGGCGCGCGATTGGCTTTGATGATTGGGAGATAGTGTAAAAGCGTATAGGGCATGGGAAACGTTGCTTCTACGCCATCCAGGTCGAAGTGAAATCGGCCATTAATTTGCAAAAACGGCCCTAATGTCAGTAGACCAAAGATGACGGTCGTCCATACCCAAATTCGCATACGCCGCCAAAAGAACAATCCCCCGATGGTTGCCAAAATCAGACTACTCCAGCCCAAAAAGACCGTATTGACGTCGCGAAAGCCAGTGACCCCCTCTTCCAATGCCCGTAGCTGTACGCGTCGCAACTCAGTCACCAGATCACCACCCCACAGCGGATGGAGGATCGTTGGCGTAAACCAGCCAAGTAAATCTGTACTTAAGGGAATGGCCTCCCCCCACCCTTTGAGCGAAAAATCATCAGTCAGAAACTGATTTAAGATAGGCAACAAGACTGGTGCCCAGAGAATGAAGGCTGTGATACCGATGAGGAGAAGTGAACTGATGAGAGTGAGGGGGTGAGAAGATGACATGGTGACAAGATGATTGTGATTTTCTTCTCGGGGAACGATGTGTTCGCTGGCTGCAGCCTGTTTTTGTCTGGCGTGAGAAAGATATTGGCCAAGGTAGATGTTCACAACAATGAGGGTAAAGATTGCCAAAAAGAGAGCCGTAATCATCTCAGCCAGACCGTTGAAGGCGAAAAATATACCAGCCAGTATCGCTGATCTGCGACGTTGACCTACCAACAAGGTTCCATCAAAGCTACGAAGGAGCATCAAAGCATAAAACGGGATCCATTGAGTTGTGACCATGTCATAATGACCCAGTGCAGCATAGATCGCACGATTACTGGCAAATGCATAAACTATTCCGCCGATCACCGCCGCCACATAGACATTCAGGCCACGCCAAGACGTAGGCTGCTTTCTAAATCGTAAATCCTCTTCGCGTCCCAACAGATATCGTACAAGCAAAAACGTTCCGTATCCACTCAAAATCGTACTGAAGAGGAGCGCAACATTGCTGCCAAAAGGCAAATTGACGGCCAGAAAAAGAGGTTGAGCCACAAGAGCATGAAAAAAATTGTAGGTGTGGAGAATCAGGTCAATACCCAACGGGTAGTAGATGAGTTCGGTGTGGAGAGGATTCTGTAGATTATCGACCAGAGCCTGCTTAAAATACCAAGCGTTCCAAATAAAGGTCGATTCGTCAAAAGCCCATTGTGCGACGCCGGGTACATGCGTCGTTAGATGTGCGGCAAGTGGCCAACTCAGAATCAGGCTGAGCAGCACAAATAGACCAAGAATAGATATGTGGATCCGGAAAAGAGACATGCTCATCTCCCCAATGAGTATAAAATGATTTGACCTGGAATTTTCATATAGAGAAATCTGTACCAATGAGTCAAGTTTTGTGCAGCCGTTATTTGTCCCTTGTCATTGTGTGTCTCATGTCAAATAACAAATGACCAGTGATTGATGACCACTCGTAGATTTGAGGCGTGGCTCTGATAGTTTGAACAACGGCAATTGTACACTTCTGTTGGAGATGAGGCGGAGAGAAGGGTGTGTGGGGTTGAACATAAAGAAAGTATTTGAGAAGATGCAGTCAGCTCGTGAGCTTCTCCGCAATGGCAAGGACACTCGTGCCAAACGGTAGGGACATCCGTTGCACAAGTTCTGCCTCCAACCAACCGACCCCATGCAGAATCATGTTGGCAGGTTCAGGAATTGGTTCCATTTCGACCTGATAGACATCCTCTTCTTCAGTTAAATGAGGGCTTTCTAACTCTGGTTCATCGGAACGGAGCAGACGGATTCCAGCAATAAGGGGAAAAAGAAAAAAGTTGTTATAGCTAATGCGCTTGACGCGAAATCCAATGCGAGACAGCTTCTCCGCCAGTTCCGGCGCGGTATAACGCCGCTCGTGGGCATTAATCACATCGTTATAACTCCAAAGCCACATAAACGCAGGTACGGTTACCACCAGTTTGCCACCGGGCTTTAGCACGCGTAGACACTCCTCCAATACGCTAAGTTCATCGGGGATATGTTCGACAGTATCTAGCAACGCAACTAAGTTAAACGTGTTGTCACCAAAGGGCATGCCGACACCGGTTGCCAGACAAACATCCAGCCCTCGTTGAACGGCCACATCAAGCGGACGCAGATTGTTATCCAATCCAATCACATGACCATAATGAGCCAAATGATGCGCCATGTTCCCTGCGCCCCCACCCACATCTAAGACAAGATGCTCATCGCCTGCAGATTGCGTTGGCATTTCAGCATCTAGATATTTGATGATTGCACGCGTTCGACCGGCAAACCAAGCATGTCTGTCCTCTTCGAGGACGGTGAGAATAGGTGTAGTTGTCATATTGCATCAAATTTGTGGCTTAACAACCGAAAGGTCATTCCACTATCTCCAGATCATGAGTATTTTATCATGTTCTTGACCACTCCACGTGATCTTAGAGCCGCTCAAAATAATAATGATAAATTGGGCGGTCGTTCTCCAGGCACCAGAATTCGCGATGCGTCAAGGCAAATGAACCGATACGAGACGCCAAGACAGGATCATGTGCACCGAAATCTGCATGTTGTCCAACAAGGTATCGAACCAGTTCTCCATATTCTTCTACATCACTTTTGAAATAGAGAAGTCCACCAACGCGAATTTTGGCTGCCAGTAGATCGACGAAGGGTGGTGAAAAGAGCCGCTTGACCCGATGCTGTTCCTTCCACCAGGGATCGGGAAAGAGCACATGAACGATATCCACCCGTCCATCTGAAATCACTCGAGGAAGACTAAAGCGTACATCGTCATCGCTGATCCAAAGGTTCTCCAATCCCATTCTCTCCACTCGAGCAAGACAAAGCCGAGCAGCTTTGGTCTTTACTTCATAGCCCAGAAACAGTCTCTTAGAACAATTCTGTGCTCGATTCAATAAAAAATCGCCACGCCCAAACCCAATCTCGATCTCCAAGGGTCGTTGTGATTCTAATTCAGTCTGAAGCTGGTCATTCCATGGATTGCGCGAATCGTGTAGGGCCAAAGCCCGAAAAAAGTGCCCTTTCAACGCCCAACCAGGAAGAAACTGCGCATGAGGAATCCGTCGCGGGTCGCCACCAATCAATCCCTTTCCGGCAGCCCAATCCATATAGGCTTGTTGATATTCTTCCTCATTCAACTCTTCCCATGCAAAATTCATGCGTCCCTGAGAAAACGAGGTCGCATGATAATCTAAAACGGGTTGGGTAGAAGAACCATCAGTCACTTCCATCCTCTCCTCCATCTGTAGCCACTCTTCAGCCTTTGCTCAAATAATCATAGCATATCTGAATTTTAGATGTGAAATGCGTCCAGATTTGATGGGTCCCAACCAACCCGATCGATTTGACAGTAGTTACACATCCAGTTATGATCATCCCAGAACACCTTTATTCGTAATAGGTCAATGGTCAGCGATAGGAATTGAGTCGACATCTGGTTGGATTCGAAGCATCTTGATTCCAGATATGTTTCATCCCTTATCGTTCATTCTATTCGTTTGTGATTGTCACGCCCTGCCTAACGAAAAGTCAAGCCTATTACTTCCCGTCACTCTTTAAGCTCGGTTGACATTTCACACCTAAAGAGTATCCACCCTTCAGAGGTTTGTTCTTAATGAGTGGTCATTTCTCTGAGAGAGTTGTTATGTTTGGCGCTGATCGTGTGTTGGTTGTGGACCACCATGTGCTTGGTCACAGGTGCACATCACCCACGGCAAGTGCCTATGCCAACAAATGTGGACGACCCGAAATTCTATTGCTCATCGGGAGTGTGTCCCAAAGTGTGTAAATGCAGTGGTTCTCTGACTGAACAGTGTTCATTTACACACTTTGTGGTACACACTCTGTTCATAGGATGAAATTGTACAAATGTACTTTTTCCTAAAAATATGTAACTCACAGGAGACAACCGATATGAAAACCGCTAGACAGCATCGCTTCAGTCGTCGCCAATTTTTGCAATATACTGGTTTGGCGGCTAGCGCAGCTCTACTCGCTGCCTGCCCAGCACCATCACAAACTTCTGCTCCAAGTGGTGATGGCGACGGGGCAATGGAGGTCAAGAAGCTGGAAGCTTGGTCACGCATGACCGACTTGGCCCAAGAGTCGATCAAAGAAATTATCGACATCTATAACGACAAAAATGAGAAGGGGATTGAGGTTGAATTTGTTTACATTGCACAGACGCAAGGTAGCCAAGCAGATGAGAAACTGTTGACTGCCGTGGCCGGCGGCACGCCACCTGCTTTGCATTATGCAGATCGCTTCACGGTTCCCCAGTTTGCAGCCGAAGGCTTCTTCACCAATATCTCTGACTTTGCCGAAGCCGCTGGCGTGACCAAAGAGCTCTATTTCGATTTTGCTTGGGAAGAGACGGTCTACAAAGGCGGGGTCTATGCGCTGTCATTCGATACCGATACCCGTGCCCTCTGGTACAACAAAGACATCATGGCTGAAGCAGGTGTCGATCCCGAATCACCCCCCACGAATCTGGACGAATTACGCGCCGCAACAGAGGCATTGACAATTCGTGACAGCACAGGGGCAGTCGAGCGTTACGGGTTCAATCCGATTTACGACCAAGCGTGGCTCTATACTTGGGGTTTTGGTTTTGGGGGCGAGTTCCAAGATAGCGACCGGCGTATCACCTTTGCACATGAGAACAATATTGCAGCGATGGAGTTCGTCAAATCCTTTGTAGATGAGATTGGAGTGGAAGATATTGACGCCATGTTGGCAGCCTGTGCCGGTGGTAACTGCCGTGGTGAGAATGATTACTTCTGGACTGGACAATCGGCCATGACCTGTAGCGGAAACTGGAAGGTTGCTCAGCACCATCGATATAAGCCAGAGGTCAACTATGGCGTTGTTCCATTCCCAGGTCCGGATGGTCCTGCACCTCATGCAAGTTGGGCCGGCGGTTGGAGTTGGGCTGTCCCAATGGGCTTTGCAGATGTCGAATCTGCCTTTGATGCCTGCTTCTTCCTATGCGGTGACGAAGGACAGTTGAAGTACAATAAAGACACCTTCCACATTCCGACGATCAAATCCGCAGCCGAAGATCCATTCTTCTATGAAGATCCGCTGCATGCCGTCTTTATGGATCTGCTGCCTGTCTCTCATGCCCGCCCGCCGATCCCATTGGGTAGCAAGCTTTGGGACCTGCAAGTGAAAGCATTCCGTGACGAGATTCCGCATGGACTCAAGACTCCGGAACAGGCATTGCTCGATATTGATGAAGAGATCAACGAGGGGCTTGAGGAGATGGGTTTCTTCTCGTAAGTCGGTTTGGTCGTGAGTCTGTTGTCGATGTAAATTCTACATTGATCGATTGCCAAAGAAAGGCGAGAAATCGTAATTCGTCGCTTTCTCGCCTTTCTACGTGTTAAGCAAACCCCAGAAAGTTTTTGGATACTGTATATGGACAGGATTGAATAGATGGCAAGCACAGTTGCGACAGCTACCCCTGCGCCCAACATTCCCCGGCGTAAAGGTCTTTCTCCAAAAACGCGCAATACGATCAATGGCCTTCTTTTTGCTTCTCCTTGGATCATTGGCTTATTGGCATTTTGGATTTATCCAACGTTGGCCTCAGCTTACTATAGCTTCACCAAATTTAATGGGGTGATGGACCCTCAGTGGATCGGGTTGAAGAATTACATTGAGCTGTTTACAGATGACACCGACTTCAACGCTGCCATCTACAACACAGTATACTTTGCCATTGTTTCGATTCCGCTGGCGATCTTCTTTGCTTTTGGTTTAGCCATGATGCTCAACGCCAAGATTCGCGGCCAGGTCGTCTATCGCACAATCTATTTTCTGCCGACCCTTGTTCCAGAGGTTGCGTTGGCATTGGTTTGGGTTCTCATCTTCACGCCCCGCATAGGACTAATCGAAACCCCATTTCGCTTTTTTGGTGTGCGCGGGCCTTGTTGGTTGACGTGCGAGCAGTGGGCAAGACCAACATTGGTCCTTTTAGCGCTTTGGATTATTGGTCAGCAGATTGTCCTTTATTTAGCTGGCTTGCAAGATGTCCCGCAGGATCTCTACGATGCGGCTGATGTGGATGGTGCAAGTTTTTGGCATAAGTTTCGTCATGTCACCGTCCCCATTATGACGCCGGTCGTCTTTTTTCATTTGGTTACATCTGTGATCGGGGCACTCAACTTTTTTGCAATTCCCTTCATTATGACCGGTGGAACTGGATTTCCCGCGAATAGTACGCTCTTTTATTCAATTTATCTCTACAAAAGCGCTTTTCATTACTTGACAATGGGATATGCCTCGGCAATGGCCTGGCTATTATTTATGTTTACATTGGCCGTCACGTTACTGATCTTCCGCTCGGCCCGTCTGTGGGTCTTCTATGCAGGAGGAGACGCGTAAGGATAATAATGACAGTTGATACCCAAAAAGCAGCATCGGCGCTGCCAGCAACTAGACGCGGCGCTTTCATCACCAAAAAGCAGGTGCGCGGCATTATTCGTAGCATCTTGATCCACGCGAGTTTAATTCCAGCTGCGGCTGTTTTTATGTTGCCTTTTTTGTGGATGCTCTCGACTTCTTTGAAGCCTGATACCCAATTTTACTCCTACCCACCGATTTGGATTCCCAGTCCCTTGCAGTGGTCCAATTATCCTACCGCAGTCACCTATATTACCTTCTTCCTCTATTTACGCAACACATTGATTATTGCAGCCTTGGCAACGATCGGTGTCCTGATCTCATCCTCACTGGTTGCCTACAGTCTGGCTCGCATTCCTTGGCCTGGACGAAATCTACTCTTCATTCTCACTGTCGCAACGTTAATGTTACCTTTCCAGGTGACAATGATCCCACTCTTTCTGATTTTCAAGAATTTGGGCTGGGTCAACTCATTTCTTCCCTTAATCGTTCCCCATTGGTTTGGCGGCGCGCTCTACATCTTTCTACTACGTCAATTCTTTATGACAATTCCAATGGAGTTATCAGAGGCCGCGCGCATCGACGGAGCAAGCGAGCTACGGATCTATAGTCGCATCGTCCTCCCACTTTCGAAACCAGCCCTCGCAACAGTCGCCATCTTCGAGTTTATCGCCCGCTGGCGCGACTATATTGGACCACTCATTTATTTGAGTGATCAAAAGCTCTATGTCCTTTCGCTTGGAATCTATGAGTATCAATCCCAATATGGCGCGGAATGGGGTCTGCTAATGGCCGCATCGGTCTTGATCACGCTACCGATTGTTCTTCTTTTCTTCTTTCTCCAAAAGACGTTTGTACAAGGGATCACACTGACAGGGATTAAAGGATAATGGAGATTTACGATTTTTAGTAGACCGCAATCGTCTCATTCTCGAGCGAAGCGAAGAATCTAACGATTGCGATCTACTGGTTTTCGAAGGACTTAACACTGAAACTGACATTGCAATAGCGAGAATCAAAGTTGAACATTGCACTCCCATCGCAAAAAAATTCCTCAGATAGTATCGCTGACTCGAATTATAAATGGTATATCTTGGCGCTTGCCGCGTCGACCTTTACTTTCGGCATGGCAATTCCCACAATGTCTATGCCCGTCCTCTTTCCCGAAATTTCGGCTGAACTGGGCTTGACCATCGTCGAAGTTGGTTGGGTCTGGGGGGCATCATCTTTTATGGGGATTTTGATCGGCTTGATCGGGGGCGTGTTGGGTGATCGCTTTGGGACACGCCGTATGTTGACCATTTGTTGCTTGGTCGCTGGCGCTTTGGGGGCATTGCGGGGGGGCTCGTCCGGGTTCATTACGCTCGCACTTACATCTTTTCTCTTTGGTCTGATTCCATCTTTTCTGCCAATGAATGTTCATAAAGTCTGTGCGATCTGGTTTCCAGGTAATCGTTTGGGAATGGCCAATGGCATTGTCTCAGCGGGGATGGCGTTCGGATTCATGGTGGCATCTGTGCTAAGCGCCTCAATTCTTTCCCCACTATTAGGCGGATGGCGCAATGTTCTGTTCCTCTATGGAGCAATTTCGGCCATCATCGGAATTCTTTGGTTTTTCACGCAGACGTCGCCGAACGAAGTGAACCTGGGAGATAAATCGGGGAAACAGACGTCGATGAAGGATGCAATTGTTCATATTGCTGGTCTACGCTCCATTTGGTTCGTCGCGCTGGCCGGGATGGGTTTTAACGCTTGTGTTCAGGGAACATTGGGATATCTACCAACCCATTTGACACAAATCGGATGGTCAGACGCGGCAGCAGGGAATGCTGTCGGCACCTTTCACGCCGCCAGTCTCCTCGCGACGATCCCCATTGCTTTGCTTTCAGATCGACTTGGCTTCCGGCGAATCTTTTTGATGATCGCTGCGCTCATGATGGCATCCGGGACAGGTTTGCTCTCTGTCGTTGTTGGACCTGGAGTCTGGGTGGGGGTCATTCTGGCCGGGGTGATCCGCGATGCATTTATGGCGCTCTTCATGACAGTCATCGTCGAACTCAAGGGCATCGGTGCTACCTTTGCGGGTACAGCAACTGGCTTAGTCATCATGTGCATGAGTTTTGGACGTACTTTTTCGCCACCCTTGGGCAACAGTTTGGTCGCGATCAACCCATCTCTACCGTTTCTCTTTTGGGGTGCATTGGCTTTGCTTGCGTTTGGGGGGCTCTACGCACTTAAAGAAGTCAAATGAACGTTTGCAATCGGGTTTATTTCACTTTGGGGGCGATATGGATCCCATCTCACTCCAAACCCAAAGGCACTCCTCGTCACCCCGGTGTTGTTGTACATTAGAGTTGTCCCTAAATCAACAGGCTGAGCATTCCCGGAATGCGGCCATCGGTACTAAAACATTAATTGGGAACAACTCGCTCACCTATTGCGCTTCAGTGCAGCCATAAGAAGGTATCTGTTTTTGGTCAATCGTTCATACAGTACTTCGTATCCAGCAACATCCCAACGAACGATATTGCCATCCTGATTCTCAATCGTATATTGTCCTTCCTTTGGATATCCGTCTGCTGTCTGCTCCAAACGATCCAAAGAATCAAATAACCCATCGCCGTTTTGAAGAGACTGATGGATCATTTGTCTATACAGTTTGTTGATTATCCATCGCCAGGGCCGCATCTACATTCTCCTTCTCATGGCGTATGTCTTCTAATGTGTAAAGAGGTAAAGTGAACCAGGGTCGTTCATTCTGTATCAGCTCTAGCATGATTTCCATCGCCATTGCTGTTCGGTTCCACTCTTCGACGCTGACAAGCACTGCTGCGGGTTGCGACCGTGACATAAGAACTATAGGATTGTCGATCAATCGTTTTAGAAGAGTCTTCTGATTAAGATGTACGTCGCTGATCGGTGCGGTTTGCATAACTTTGTCCATACATATCCTCTTTCGCTCATCAGACGAAAGTGTGCAAATCAGTGATTTCTTTGGCTGTACAAAATCCGTTCGCATTCTTTTCACAGATGAGCCATTCTCTTTTTAAACTGAGCGATAACATAAAGTATTTTATATTTACGCTATACTATAACATAGCTGGGTGTGTACCACAAAGTGTGTAAGATTTGACCATCAAGATGTGCCATTCATCATGCTGTAACCGTCACGTTCGCCACCTAATCCAAAGCAAAGTTTGACAAACTATTCGTTCATATATAAGATATCCCCAATGACGACTTACCCAGCAGATTCCCTCAGAAGTCGTGCAAAAACCCGATGTCGTATTCCTGTGTGTTCAAAAATGTGTGCGAGCGTTTTAGATTTCGCCTTTTCCAATGATACATTTATGGTACACACTCCTAATTGTTAATCGCTTCCCGAGCGTATTTCTTGTTGTCTAAGGATCTCAAAGAACACCTGGCTAAACCCAACGATTGAAACTGTTTTCTAACCCAGCCTAGACTGGCAATTTGGTTTAGGCGAGTTTTTGGGCGTCTAGAACAAAACGTCGATAGAATGCCATGACGTAACGAGGTCTTTGTCATATTTATCATTTTCTCTGATGTTTCATTCCTAAAAAAGTTTCAAGTCCTTTCGTTCAGAGAAGAGACGAAACAGAGCTTTCGGAGTGAATATGACAGAGAAATTATGTTGAGCTTCTGCAGCTGGTTTAGCGCTGAATCATTCTAAGCAGAGAACTCTTGACGTACAACCACGTTGTGAAAAGCTCTTCATTCATATTCGTGCTTATCCGAAAAGTTCTGTGATGATACATTCTCTCTCGAGAAGCCGGTCGGATTCACGCCCACTTTTTGGATAGGTTCTCAGTTCAAAGGAGAATACAGTCACATGTATCAAACAAAGCGAATGCACCTTTTGATCGCCCTCTTGGTGATTGGTGCAATGGTTCTTGCGGCTTGTGGTGCACCAGCGCCCGGTGCTGCGCCAGCGGCTGATGATGGAGAAGCAATGTCGGACTCCGATGGCGAAGCAATGGATAGCGGTGAAATCACCCGTGCGGAGACACTCTTCCTAGATGCCAGTGCCCGCGTGGAAGATCCAGAACTCTGGAACCCATTTGTTCCTGGCGACAAACGTTCCCGCGGTTACCACCAGTCTGTCTCTGAGCCACTCTTCATTCTCAACTATGAGAGCGGCGAAATTGAGCCATGGTTGGGCACGGAGATGACATCCAATGATACACTGGATGTTTGGACCCTGAGCCTGCGAGATGGTGTAACATGGGCCGATGGCGAAGCCTTCAATGCTGAAGACGTTGTTTTTACAATCAACATGCTCAAAGAGAACGCCCCTGAACTCCACAACTCCTCTCAGATTGACCAATGGATTGACAGCGTTGAAATGATCGACAACCTGACTGTTCAGTTTAATCTGACAGAGCCAAATCCCCGCTTCCTTTTGGATTTCTTTTCGGTCAAAATCTGGGGCGGCATCAACATCGTTCCCCAACATATCTGGGAGGGCGAGGATCCTCTAACCTTCAAATTCTTCCCGCCAGTTGGAACCGGTGCCTGGATGTATGAAAGCACCACCGAAACAGAGTGGACCTATGTGCGCAATGATGATTGGTGGGGTGCTGCAACCGGTTGGAAAGAGCTGCCTGCACCGCGCCGACTCGTTTGGACAGCATATGGCCCAGAAGAAACCCGCACGGCAGTGGCTTCAGATGGCGAAATGGATAGCCTGCAGGATATTACATTAGGTGCTTTCCAAGCACTTCAAGCCAAGACGGGCGATGCATTTGCCGCTTGGGTTGATGGTCCTCCCTATGCTTGGCTCGATCCATGTTCCCGCACGTTTGAGATGAATCTGGCTGAGGGGCACTGGGCCGTACCAGAGATGCGTTGGGCTCTCAACTACTACATCGATCGAGATCAGATCATTGACATTGCCTACGAAAATACGACCATCAGGTCAGAGCACTTCTTCGTTGCCTACCCACCGTTGAATCGCTACGTCGATCTGATTCGCGACCACGAGCTCTTCCAAGAGATGCAGCTTCACGATCCTGCGAAAGCCGATGCGTTGCTAGAAGGTCAAGGCTGGGCCAAGAATGATGATGGCTTCTGGGAGAAAGATGGCGAAGTCTTGAGTATGCAGATCACCACGCACGAAGCGTTCATTGAAAAGCAACGCATTGCTCAGGTTATGGTTGAGCAATTCCAAGCCAATGGCATTGACGCTGTCCACCTGAATGAGGCTGGTTCAACTTGGGGTGACAATCATGCGATGGGTACCTTCGATACCCGCATGGGATGGCAGACGTGTGGTTCGATTAACGAGCCATGGGCCTCTATGGACACCATGAGCACTCGTTGGTTGACGCCAGTTGGTGAGCGTGCTTCCGCCAATCGTTGGCGTTGGAGTGGGGAAAATGCCGACGCGTATAGTGCATTAGTTGAAGAGATGGGGACGCTACCGTTGGATGATCCACGCGTCGACGAACTCTTCATCGAGGCCATGGACCATTGGCTGCAAGATCTGCCAGTGATTCCGATCTCTCAAGCCCGCAAGTTGATCCCGTTTGACGAAACCTACTGGACCAACTGGCCAACTGCGGAGAACAACTACATGCATCCACCGAACTGGTGGCAGAGCGTCCACAAGATGCTGCATGAGATTGAATCAGCTCAGTAAAGATTACACAAACATCTCTCATCGAAACAGGTGGTATATCCCAAATTCTGTAAAGTTACTTAGCCTCTCAGAGAAAAAGCGAATTCACACAATTTGGGATACCACCTCAAAACGCAACCCACTTATCTTGGCTTACTTTTACCTACAATTTGCATGGGTGGGCGGATGGGTATGTAATACCAATTGCAATTGTGGGGACCATGAATGCGTTTCTAGACGAAAAGAGACAAACATTCATGATATTTACAGAGCCTAAGAACCTATCCGAAAAGTGGTGGTGAGTCCGACCAGTTTCTCGAGCGAGAATGGCTCGTCACAGAACTTATCGGATAAGCACTAAAGGTATAAGGAGAATACAAGCACATGTATCGAACGAAGCGGATCTACTTTTTTGTTGTCCTTTTGGTGATCGGAGCGATGGTCCTGGCAGCCTGTGGTGCGCCAGCTCCTGGTGCACCACCAGCATCTGATGACGGCGAAGGCATGTCAGATTCCGATGGCGCAGCAATGGATAGCGGTGAAATCACGCGTGCCGAGACTGTCTTTATCGATGAGTCAGCTCGCCCGCAGGATCCGGAACTGTGGAACTGGTACATTCCAGGCGGACGAACCTCGAATGGATACTTCCAAGCGATGGTGGAGCCACTCTTTATTCTTAACTATGAGTCCGGTGAAATGGAAGAATGGTTGGCCACGTCCTTTGAATCCAATGACACCTTGGACGTATGGACCCTCACCTTGCGCGAAGGGATTGAGTGGAGTGACGGCGAGGCATATAACGCCGATGATATCGTCTTTACGATAAACATGCTGCTGGAGAATGCTCCTGAGCTTCGTGGATCGACTGAAATGGATCAATGGGTGGATAACGTCGAGAAGATCGATGATTTGACTGTGCAGTTCAACCTGAAAGAGCCAAATCCCCGCTTCGTATTGGACCATTTCGCCGTCAAAATTGGAAGTAGCCGCGTCAACTTTGTGCCCGAGCATATTTGGGCCGATAAGGATCCGCTCACCTTTAAGTTCTATGATCCTGAGCAGGGTTGGCCCGTTGCAACAGGTCCATATGAATTGGTATCAACCTCTGAGGTTGAGTGGGTCTACCAGCGCCGAGACAGTTGGTGGGGTGCCAAAATTGGTTGGAAAGAACTGCCCGCACCCAAACAGTTGGTCTGGACCGCATATGGTCCTGAGGAAACACGGGTGGCCGTGGCGGCTGAAGGAGAAATGGACAGCGTACAGGATATCACATTAGGTGCATTTCAGGCTTTACAGGCCAAGACCAACAACGCCTTTGTCTCTTGGGTTGACGGCCCACCTTTCGCATGGCTCGATCCTTGCTCACGCACCTTTGAGATGAATCTGTCAGAAGGTCATTGGGCCGAGCCAGATATGCGCTGGGCGCTCAACTACTATATCGATCGTGACCAGATCATTGACATTGCCTATGAGAATACGACCATCAAGTCTGAGCACTTCTTTGTAGCCTATCCGCCGCTGAATCGCTATGTAGACCTGATCCGTGACAATCCGCTCTTCCAAGAAATGCAGATCACAGATCCGGCAAAAGCCGATGCACTGCTGGAAGGTCAGGGTTGGGCCAAGAATGATGACGGCTTCTGGGAAAAAGATGGTGAAGTTCTCACGATGCAGATCACGACGCACGAGTCCTTTATCGAGAAGCAGCGTATTGCTCAAGTATTGGTCGAACAGTTCCAAGCCAATGGCATTGATGCTGTCCATCTGAATGAAGCTGGGAGTGCATGGGGCGACAATCACGCAATGGGTACGTTTGACGCACGCATGGGCTGGCAGACTTGTGGTTCGATTAATGAGCCTTGGGCCTCTATGGATACCATGAGTACTCGCCATCTGAAACCGGTGGGCGAACGTGCCAGCCTGAATCGCTGGCGCTGGAGTGGGGAAAATGCCGATGCCTATAGCGCCTTGGTTGAAGAAATGGGTACCTTGCCTCTAGACGATAGCTCACCGAAGGATTGACCCACGATTTGCGTAACCCACCACCAGGATGCATCTTCCAAGAACGTTGTGTCCACGTGATGGATGTTTGTCGCTCTGTGCGCCCACCAATGTTGGAACGGAAGCCACGGCAGCTGGTGGCTTGTCATTTGTACGATGAGTGATTTGCGGAGCGTGATTCGTGGATACAGGCTGTTTGGTGAATAGCAAGGAGCGAACAACAAAACGCATAAGCGAAGAGCGCCCTGCTTACCTCGTCATACCACCTTACTTCCATGTTCCGATACCATACCCATGACCTACGAATCATGAATCACGCAACACTTGCCTGAACCATTTAAGGATCATCTATGTCCGACATCCCTCTCTTAGAAATTCAAGACGCCACCAAAATCTATGGAGGCGGTTTCCTCAGTAGCGGTCCCGTAACGGTTGCTTTGCAGAACTTTAATCTTAATATTGCTGACAAACCAGCCAGCATCACAACCATTGCTGGTGAAAGTGGTAGCGGAAAGACGACTCTGGCCAATCTCGTCCTGGGTTTTGTCAAATTGACCTCTGGACAAATCCTGTTCCGCGGCACGGACTTGGCGACGGCAACGAGTCAACAACGAATGGAGTATCGACGTCAAGTTCAGGCTATCTTTCAAGATCCCTATGCCGTCTACAATCCGTTCTACCGCGTGAAACACATCTTCGATATGGTGGTCAACAACTTTAAGTTGGCATTCTCTAAAAGCGAAGCGCGCGACATGGTCGAAGAAGCACTCAATGTTGTTGGCTTACGTGGTGAAGAGGTTTTAGAGAAATATCCCCATCAGCTGAGTGGTGGGCAGCGTCAACGTATGATGGTTGGTCGCGCCTTTCTCCTCAAGCCCAAATTGATCGTGGCTGATGAACCAGTTTCCATGGTCGATGCTTCATTACGTGCCATGATTCTGGATATCATGTTGCGCTTGCGAGATGAATTTGATATCTCCTTTCTCTATATTACCCACGACTTGAGCACTGCCTATCAGATTGGCGACCGCATTTATCTTCTCTATCAAGGCTCGGTGGCTGAACGGGGCGATACTGTGGATGTGATTGAAAAACCCAAGCATCCTTACGTACAGCTTCTAATCGACTCAATTCCGGTTCCCGATCCCAACATCCGCTGGGGTGGCGAAGAGGTTCTAAGCATCGATGATGAGGAGATGCGGATCAGTGCCGAGAGTGGTTGCCGTTTCTACCCTCGCTGTTCCCAACGTATGGATCGCTGTTTGCAATCGATCCCACCTCTTTATACCATTGCCAAGGCCAGCAACAACGGCGATAGCAGCTCGCGCTTGCCAATCGACCACGAAGCGGCTTGTTATCTCTATGACGAATAAACGCGGCACCCACGATGCTCTCCCCGATGACCGCAACGAACACGTCCTGATCTACATCAATGGCGATCTTGTTCCGCGGCATGAAGCAAAAATCTCTGTTTTTGACAGCGGCTACTTGATTGGTGATGGCGTCTGGGAAGGGATCCGCCTTCATCATGGGGTCTTTGTCTATTTGGATGAGCATTTGGATCGGCTATTTCAGGGTGCCAGTGCCATTGCGCTTGATATCGGCATGACGCGCGCTGAGCTGACCGATGCGCTCTACCAGACCGTACGCGCCAACAAGATGGATGAAGGTGTCCACGCACGACTGATGATTACGCGCGGCATTAAGAAAACGCCCTCACAAGATCCCCGCCTTACCATCGGTCCACCCACTATCGTCATCATTGCAGAGCACAAACAAGCCGACCCCACCACCACCAATGCTGGCGTTCGACTCTTTACGTCAACTGTGCGACGCGGCTCGCCCGACTATCTAGACCCGCGCCTCAATTGTCACAGTAAGTTGCATGAGGTTGTTGCGCTTGTCCAAGCGCTCCAAGCCGGTGCCGATGAAGCCCTCATGCTCGATATTCATGGCTTCGTGAGCACTTGCAATGCGACCAACTTCTTCATTGTGCGCAGAGATGAAGTCTGGACCTCAACAGGTCAATACTGCATGAACGGTATTACCCGCAGGAAAGTCTTGCAGGTCTGTCGCAAATATAACATTGCCTATGCACAGAAGAACTTCTCTCTCACCGATGTCTACGATGCCGATGAAGCTTTCGTTACGGGGACCTTTGGTGGCCTGACGCCAGTCATCGAAGTTGATGGCCGTGTCATTGGCTCAGGTGAATTCGGTCCCATGACCCAACGGCTACGCGACCTCTATCACCAAGAAATCGATGCCGAAGTTCAAAGGATCAAAGCGGATTCAGGCCAATGGACACCTTAATATACCGTGCCGTTTCTTCATGCCCTACCTAACTGTAACGCTACTGGGAACCTACACAGCCTCACGCCAGGACGCAGCGATTACAACATTCCGCTCGGTCAGGGTCCAAGCCTTGCTGGCCTACTTGGCCGTGGAAACTGGGCGCGTCCATCAGCGCGACTCTCTTGTCGGCCTACTCTGGTCCGAACAACCACCTAAAGAGGCCAACGCCAACTTTCGCAAGACTTTGAGCCGCCTGCAAAAGGTGATTGGCAATCAGGAAGCAGAGCCGCCCTTTCTGCAAATCACGCGGCAGACGGTACAGTGGAATCCCGACAGTGATTATGCAGTAGACGTGCAGGAATTCCAAGAGGAGATCGATCAAGCGTTGCGCCACAGTGATCTCACGACAGCCTCCGACCAGTTGCAGACGGCCCTCAACTGCTATCAGGGTGACTTTCTGACCGGCTTTGCCGTCACCGACGCCCCAGAGTTTGATCACTGGGTTGCCACCACGCGTGAATATCTCCATCAGCAACTACTCTCTGCCATCACCCATGTTGCCGACTTAGCAGAAGAAGCCGAGCAATATGCGCAAGTAGTTGATCTGGCCCATCGCCAATTGGCATTCAATCCGTGGCATGAACCGGCTCATCGCCGCTTGATGCGGGCATTGGCTCGGCAAGGGCAGCGGGCCGAAGCGCTGACACAGTATGATCGCTGCTATGATGCGTTGCAGCAAGAATTGGGTGTAGCGCCAGATGATGAGACGGAATTGCTCTACAAGCGCATTCTTGATGGTGAGCTGACGCCCGTCGCCAATGCCGCGTCGGCAACGCCGATCGGTGAACATCCCTCGGCATGTGACGAAGTCCCTCCAGAAACTACATCCATTCCACCGACACTCCCCACTGCAGAACTACCACCCCATGGCGTCTTGCCTGCCGGATTGTTGATGCCGCTGCGCCGGAACCCTCACTTTGTGGGGCGGGATGCAGACTTGCGCGCGCTGGCAAGTGCCTTGGATGCTGGCGGGGCCGCGGCCGTCAGCCAGATTGAAACCGCGGCAGCTACGGGGTTAGGCGGTATCGGCAAGACGCAACTCGCCTGTGAATTTGTCCATCGCTATGGGCAGTTCTTCCCCGGTGGCGTCTTTTGGATGAGCTTTGACAATGCTGAGGCCGTGCCAGCCGAGATCGCCGCGTGTGGTGATGCTGGGGCACTGGAACTGCGTCCCGACTTTGGCAGTCGCGGGCTGGATGAGCAGGTGCGTTTGGTGCAGCGGGCATGGCAAATGCCCACGCCGCGGCTGCTCGTCTTTGACAATTGTGAAGACCCGGCCCTGTTGGAGCAGTGGCGGCCAACAACGGGCGGCTGTCGTGTTCTGGTGACAAGTCGGCGGGGCGACTGGGAGTTGACGCTGGGCGTTACCATGCTGGCGCTGGGCGTGCTCACCCGCGGCGAAAGCATCGACCTGCTGCGCAAACATTGCCCCGATGCGAATGCTGACACACTCTTTGCCATCGCTGAAGAGGTGGGCGATCTGCCGTTGGCCCTGCATCTGGCCGGGAGCTATCTCTACCGCTATCGTCGCTCGGTATCGCCAGAGCGGTACCTAGACGAATTACGTGATCCAAAACTCTTGGAGCATCCTTCCCTCACCTCGGGTGACCTCTCCCCAACGGGCCATGTGCAGCACGTGGGGCGTACCTTTGCCTTGAGCTATGATCGGCTGCACCTGGATGATGAACGAGATGCGCTGGCGCATACGCTGCTGGTCCACACCGTACACTTTGCCCCTGGCGAACCGATCTGGTATACCTTGCTGGTCAAGACGTTGGGACTGGACCCTGGCCAGTCTACCGACGCGCGGCAGGCCAACGATGCCTTTGAACGGCTGATTGAGCTGGGTATGATTGAAACGGAAGAGAATGACGTTCTGCGTATGCATCGGCTGGTGGCGGCCTTTGTACGGGATGTGGCCCAAGATGCGGTGGAAGCAAGTCAAAAGGCGGTCGAAGAAGTTGTCTTTGAAGAGATTATAAGGATTCAGAATATGGGGAGTGTGTCCCAAAGTGTGTAAATGCAGCGGTTCTCTGACTGAGCAGTGTTCATTTACACACTTTGTGGTACACACTCGAATTTGGGACATGGATGAACACGGAGTTCACGGATTTGCCCTGAGATAATCCGTGTTCATCCTGAAAATCCGTGTCCTATTTTCAATCCCTATTATGTCTGCCCTGAAAAAAAGGGCAGCAAGAGAAGAGAGAGAGGGGTTAAAGGCCGCGTTGAATAAGAAGCGGGTCCAAGTTGACCCGCCAGAGTGGGTGGCGTCGTTGCCTGTGCCCAACGCAAATCAGTTGTAGTGAGCACCGTACTTAGGCGGTCGGTGCCAAGAAAACCTTGAAGCCGAGGGACTCGAGGGTTTTGAGTGCGCCGGCTTGTGCATGCTCCTTGCGTCGTTTGAGAAAGAAGTCGCCGCCGAGTTCTTCAAAGACGGCATCGGGCTTGTCGATGAGATGATAGACGATGGTCAAGATGGAATGGGCCACGGCAATAGCTGCCCGCTTGGCTCCGCGTCGTGCCTTGAGACGGTGGAACTGTGCGGCGAGATAGGTGTCCTTGGTGCGAGAGGCGGCCCAAGCCGCTTCAACGAGGGCGGTGACTAACCATTTCTGGCCCTTTCGTCGGCGACCACTCTTGCGTTTGCCCGCCGATTCGTTGTTGCCAGGACAGACACAAGCCCAGGAGGCCAGTTTCTTAGCTGAGGGCCAGCTTTCGACCGAGGACCGATCTCCGCCAGAATTATCTCGGCGACGACTCGCCCACACCGGGAATGGCATCTAGGCGTGCGATGAGGTCAGCATGCGGAGCCATGGGACCCCAATCTGTTGATTGAGGGCATCAATGCGTACATTCAGGTGATCGAGATGATGCAGAACTTCTTGCAGCATAAAACGATGATGAGGACGGACCAGTCCCGTCAACGCATCAACCAACTGGGGAATCTTGGCCCGCAGCCGCTTTTGTGCCAAGTCAGCCATGGCTTCTGGGTCCATCTCATCTGCAATCAGGGCCTCGATCATCTGGCGTGCCGATACACCTTGGATGCTCGTGACCACCGATCCCAACTTGACGTTGGCATCTTCCAACACCTTATGCAGGCGATTGACTGCCGCACTCTTCTCTTGCAAGAGACGCGTCCGATAGCGCGTCAGGTCTCGCAAGTCCCTTTGCTCCACATCTGGAATGAAACTGCGCTCCAGCAGTCCATAACTCATCAGTTTCGTGATCCAGGCCGCATCGCTCTCATCCGTCTTGCGACCAGGCACCTGTGCCAGATGGCGGGCATTCACAATCCAGACCTCAAAATGCTCATGCAACACATTGTAGATCGGTTTCCAATACACTCCCGTACTCTCCATCGCCACATGCGTGATCCCATACGACGACAGCCACGACCTCAACCCCTCCAACTCGACCGTCGTTGTCCCAAATCGCTTGCGCACCTGCTCCATCCTCCTGATTCATCTACCACACGCCACTACCATCCGCTTGTGAACATCCAGGCCGCTGCACTTCGGAAACATCACTTCCATCTTCCTTTCCTTTCGCAGCCGCTTGTGTACCCGATTGTGAGCACAGTCTGCCCTGCGTGTTTCGTCCCGAGGAACGTCCACATCCCGTGGTGCGTCGGTGTACACCAATCTAGCTACTGAGCGTTCTTTACTTGACCACGGACCTTTCCCGATTTCTGTTCGGCGGCTGCCACCACACTTTAACACATTTTTCATCCCCTGTTGTGTTGGCTCACCGCATGTTTATCTACTGATTGTTTGTAGATAAAAGGGACCACGAATGTAATCAGCTGGCGATGGCTGGTTCAAAGGTGGAGACTCTGTCTTGTTTCCGACGCCGACTCGTTAAGGCAAGCACATTCGCCACGCTATTGACGTATTTGCTGTACCGCCCGGTAAAGCAGGCTGTTTGAACCTGTTGATCACAGGATAGCGGGCGCTCGTCCTCAACTCGTGACCACTTTGTGACCAGTCAATTCATGATCAGGAATTAGTACCAGGCTCGACCATTCATGGCGTTAAGGCTTGTATTCGCCTATAATTGGCATATGGCCGATATACTTTTACAGACCAAACTCTTTATCCCACCATTACGACCGTCACTTGTCCCGCGCCCACGTCTGATCCCCAAATTGAACGAGGGGTTGAGTATTAAACTCACACTCATTTGCGCACCCGCTGGTTTTGGCAAGACCACGCTGCTTAGTGAGTGGTTACAGCAGATGGATCTGCCCGTTGCATGGCTCTCTTTGGACCAAAATGACAACGAGCCGATTCGCTTTCTCAGCTACATCTTTGCCGCGCTCCAGACGATTGATCCGACAATCAGCCGAAGTGCGCAAGAACTGCTGCAATCACCCCAACCACCGCCCGTTGAGTCTTTGCTACCATCCCTCATCAATGATATTGTCGCCCTCTCTACCGAGTTTGTCCTGGTGCTTGACGATTACCACGTCATTGCGAGCCAATCAATCCATGATTCGCTGATCTTTTTGTTAGACCATCTGCCGCCCCAAATGCACCTATTCATAGCCAGCCGGTCCGATCCGCCATTGCATTTGTCTCGCTTGCGCGCCCGCGGGCAAATGAGTGAAGTGCGCGCCGAAGCGTTGCGCTTTACGAACGCAGAGACAGCGACCTTTCTGAATGCCGTGGCTGGGTTGAGCCTGACAGAAGAGCATATCGCTGCATTGGGTGATCGGACCGAGGGGTGGGCAGCGGTTACAGTTGGCGGCACTTTCTATGCAGGGCACGACCAATGCCTCCCAATTCATTGCCACATTTACGGGTGATGATGATTATATTGTGGACTATCTGCTTGAAGAGGTGCTCGACCAACAGCCTGAGACAACCAGAACATTCTTGCTGCAGACGTCAATTCTCGACCGATTGACGGGCGCGCTGTGCGACGCGGTGACCGGACTCAATGATAGTCAGACGATGTTGGAAATGCTTAAGCACGACAACCTGTTTGTCGTCTCGCTCGATCACAAACGCCAGTGGTATCGCTATCACCACCTATTTGCCGATCTGTTGCGGACACGCCTGCGCCAGGAACAGTTCGACCATCTCGTTGCTTGCGACGAGCCAGCGAGTGGTGCGAGGCCACTGATCTAGTGGGCGAAGCGGTGCAATATGCGCTGGTTGCGGAGGATTTTGAGCGGGTCGCGTCCTTAATTGCTCAGCATGCAGACACAATCATGTGGCAAGGGTGGGAGATGGGCACGCTGGCAGGTTGGTTAGATGCCTTACCCGAAAAGATGGTCCGCGCCAATCCACATCTATCGCTTACTCGCGCCTGGTTGCTCTTTGAACTCGCCGCCGACCGCGCGGAGGCCATTGAAGATTGGCTACAAACTGTTGAAACGTTCCTGTCTGATAAAGGAGTTTGCTCAAGCTCGGAGTCGCCTATCGATAAAGATCGATCTGGTGCCGATGTTTTTGAAGCCCAAGATATTCTGTCTAAGATCGATCTGTTACGCGCCAACCTCGCCCGCCGCCGCGGCGATGCCACCCAAGCAATTACGCTCTGTCAACGAGCATTGACGCGAACTTCGGCAGAGCAGCGATCTTTGCGCGGGGCAATAAACTATGTGCTAGCCGCCACCTACGACAGCATCGGCAGCATGGGTGAGTCGCGAATCTATGCAGAGAGTATTGCACTGAGCCGCACAATCGACGATGATTATGTGATGGTCCTCTCGGACCGGTTGATCGAGGCGCTGTCGGTGCAAGGTCAGCTACGTCGAGCACATAGCGTCTTTCAGGAAATGACAGAATCCAGAGAAATACGCCAGGGCCCAGCGGCAGGCATGGCCTGCATGTCTGCATCGGCGAGGTGCTGCGCGAGTGGAATCAATTGGAGGCAGCGACAAGCTATTTGACCAAAGGGTCGACCATGCCTTTGAAACTCGTCGTTGCACTAAAGGGTCTCATCAGTCTGGCCTGGATCAAGCAAGCCCAAGGAGATGCGGAGGGCGTGCTGGCCTTGTTTCGGGATATGGATGAGCTAGCTGCTGATGAGAAGATACCCTGGCCAACGGCTAGAGTCGCGGCATCACAGGCTCGCCTGTGGCTGGCGGCAGGCCATGTTGTGGCAGCCGCGCACTGGGCCAAAACGAGCGGTCTGGATATAGACGACGAGCTCACTTATTTGCACGAGATTGACCATCTAACCCTGGCGCGTCCCTCATGGCGCAAGGTCGGCCAGATGAGGCGTTGGCTTTTCTGGGAACGTTTGCACCAAGAAGCCCAGGCTGGTGAACGAGGGCACGGGTAATCGAAATCAAGATAGTGCAAGCACTTGCCTACCAGGCGCAAGATGCGGTTGCGCAAGCCATTGTGGTTCTGGAAGAGGCGCTCTCCTTGGCGGAACCAGAGGGGTTTGTGCGCATTTTTGTCGATGAAGGAGAAGCAATGTCTGGATTGCTGAAGCAGGCTGCATCTCGTGGGATTGCACCGCTCTATATCGGGGTGGTTCATTTTAGGCGGACAATTAGGTTTACATTTTTGCAAAGAGAAAAGATGTTTATATTTTCTACTTTGAGCCATGCTCAGGCAGAAATGACCTCATATAGATTTTTATCTATGTATCAAAAGTGTAAACCTAATTCTGAACCACCCCTCTATATCGACACGTTATTGGCAGCATTTTACATTGACTTGCCGAGGAAACCAATCAGTCCACAGGCAAAAGCCAAAGACAAACTCGTTGCATTTTCATCAGCAGCGGCACCTGTCGCTACGCCTGCTCATGAACCGCTGACTGAGCGTGAACTTCAGGCATTGCGTCTATTGGCAACTGACCTATCTCCAAGGGAAATTGCCAATGAAATGATCGTGTCGGTTAACACTGTACGCACATACACAAAATATATCTATAGCAAATTGGATGTCCATAGCCGTGTAGAAGCTATCCACAAGGCCAAGGAACTGGGATTGTTGTGAAGACAACCAGGTTCAATCCAAATGCCCATGTTGATCAGTTTGCTCCTGCTTTTTTTAAATGGGATTTGGCGAGAATTCGGCGTCCGTTTGAATGATGAGCATCCTTGAAATAAATCTTTATGGAACCGCTTGCCGGTCTTGCGCAGCTCGCCTACATTTCCAATGATTTGGAAGAAGCACAGAGACTTGCGGAAGAGATTCTGGCTTACATATTCGTCCATAATCTCAACCATACCGAGGATGCGTTTCAGGTCTATTTGACCTGCTATCGAGTATTGTGCATGATCCAGGATGCCCGAGCTTCACAGGTATTAGAAATAGCTCACGAGCAGCTTCAGCATCGAGCCGCCTCGCTTCAGACCAACGAACAGAAAGAGTTATTCTGGAAGATGGCAGAACATCAGGAGGTGTTAGAAGCATATCGTCAACGATAGCCTTGCAGATCTGCCAGCAAATCCACTTCACCATTCGTGGCCAGGGGAATTCCCCTGGTCTTTTTGTTTACAGCACGTATCACCTTTGTAATTTCTTCCAAGCAACGGCGTTGGGAACGCCTTACTGCTTGCGTTGCTGCCCTGGGCAACGCTTTGGCAACGCCTCAACTGCTATGCTCTATTCAAGCCAGGGAATTCTTAATGCACTAGGATTCGTATGAACGACAAACAGAGACCAGTCGTCAACCATTCTCAGCTTTTTACCATACGCCTATGGCTTGAACCGTTGGGGAATGAGCATTTCGAGATGCGAGGCAAGGTGCAACACGTACTCAGCGGCGAGGCACGTTACTTTCGAGACTGGGATTCACTGGCAGATTTTCTAACCCGTCAGATGCAGAAAGATGAGCGTTGAGAAGCAATACTGGTTAAGATTTCTATCTATGAAGATACTCGCTTCTTTAGAGGCGATGTCGCCAGGGACATGGCAAACCTGGCGCAAATTGCTTACACAGCAGCCGATGATCTGGGCCACTATCCCTTCGAACTGGGCGAGAATCCACTCGGTCCCTTTCCCAAAGGCGAAGCGCTGGGCTTTACGCTGGGCGAATGGCTTGCAGCCAAAGGAAGCGGCACCTATATGTTATTCCATTCAATCCTTGACCTTTTCCTCAATCTCCAAGTGCATCTACCCAATCGCGGTAGAAGTGCTTGGGGATTTCTGCTTCTAGGACACCCGACAATCATCCCAAAATTAAGGATGACATCTACCCAAACCGGCCCTTATACTGTTGGCAAGCCGGAAAATACAATATCGTAAACAGATTAACGTTCGCACATGTTTCGTCACTTACCGGACAGCCACCATGAAATTCTGTCAGGGTTTTCTAGTATCAGTAGATCCAAATTTCAGGTTTTGAGAGAGAATTCTGGCTAAACAGTTGACATAAATACAAATTTGCCGGTCGATATCTAGTTTTTGCGTTAGATTTGGGCGATTTTCAGATATGAAATAGGTTGTTTTCTGTAACCGAAATCTGAATAAATGACTCCAAAATCCCTGCAATCTCGACTGAAAATAGCCAAAAACGCCAAATTTGGATCTACTGAGTATAGCCTTTCAGGAAAATCTTTTCCTGTCGTTGATGGCATTTCAGCCAGCCAGTCAGCTCTCTGGCTGACCAGCTGGCTGAAATGCTGACAAGCTACTGTTTTGCGTGGAAAAACATTATCTGAACATCTATAGGAACAGCAAGATGAAGAAGACAAAACCATTATCAAAGTTAACGCTAAGCCGACCGGCAACCTACGCAATTACAGTGCAGGGGCTCCTGACAGCAAGATGTATGGAAATGTTCGAGGGGCTATCCTACACGACGGATTCTGATCTGGGCACCACGACGCTCTCTGGATCGGTTGCCGACCAGGCGGCGCTGCATGGGCAGTTGAATCTCATTCGAGACCTCGGCCTGCCTCTCTGCTCTGTCCAATGGATCGACCCAGGATAGGAGGTTGGACATAGACAAAAAAGAATATGCACTTTTTGGTCTTGGTCATCGTTTCGGCTAAGTGACTGTCACTTCACGTAGATGCGTGCCGAACTCGACTAATTTGCGACTCGCTTGTGTGCTAAGTGACTGTCACTTTTTGGACAAATTCGTGACTATGGCCCACTTTTTCAACGAAAGATAATTAAGCAGTTAAACAGTTCAGCTAAACAATTCGGAGCAAAATCATGACAAATCTTAATGGAAACTTCAAAGAAAAGTATGGCCCTTGGGCTTTGATTACGGGTGGTACATCGGGCATTGGTAAAGCGTTTGCCGAACAACTTGCTGAAAGCGGACTCAACATCGTGTTAGTGGCCCGCAGAAAGCCATTGCTCGACCAAACGGCAGCAGACTTGGAACGTCAATATGGAGTTCAGGTCCAAACAATTCCGACCGATCTCAGCGACCCGGCCGCGGTCGATACGATTATTGAAGCAACCTCTGACCTTGATGTTGGCTTACTAATTCCCAATGCCGCGGTGGAAACGAATGGATCGTTTATCAAAAACGATCTGGAAAGAGAAAATAAGCTACTACAGCTCAATACAATTGCCCCCATGCAGTTGGCCCACCATTTTGGCGGCCAAATGAGCGAACGGGGTAAAGGTGGTATTCTCTTTGTCTCCAGCATGGCTGGATATAGTGCCGGTCCTTATCTGGCCAACTATGCAGCCTCGAAGGCTTATATTTTGACGCTGGGTGAATCTCTCTACTATGAGTTAAAGAAGAAGGGCGTAGATGTCTCCGTTCTCTCTCCTGGATTAACCAATACACCAATGGCGGCGGGCACGGGGATTGATTGGTCCAAGATGCCAATGACGTCTATGGATCCTGAATCGACAGCAGCCGTAGGCCTTCAGGCACTTGGACGCCAGCCATCGGTGGTGCCTGGAAAGATGAATAACATCATGGCCTTCATGGGCAAGCACATCATGTCTCGCAAAATTGGTGTGAATATGTATGGACGAATGATGGAAAAGGCGATAGCTTCAGATCGATTGTAACCAGAATAGACATCTCCCTCAATCCCCCAGCCTATCTACTGCAATTGGGTAGATACGCTGGGGATATTTGTCCCTAAGATACCCCAACAGTTACCCCAAGATTGGGGATGACATCCCCCCAAATTACCCCTTATACTAATTCTAGATAACGCAAGATTTATGTTGAAGGACATTAATGCTTATCCGAAAAGTTCTGTGACGATGCATTCTCACTCGAAAAGCTGGTCGGACTCACAACCACATTTCGGATAGGTATCAAGGCCAATCACAAGGAGAATCCAAATGTTGACTACCACCAAAACAACTCGTCATTCAAATATAGAGCAAAGTCTTACAGTTGCCAGCAGTCTGGCGACGACGGTTGCAAATCATGGTGCACCAGATGCATCTCGAAAGATGAGGCTCCTTCACTTTGCGAATCGTAAGCGACCTCGCACGGCGAAATTTGAAAAAGATATACAGCCCATTCAGGAGGAAAAAGCGAGGAAACCGACGACCACAGCCCAGGATATCGAGCAACTAGAGTTGGCAATTCGACAAGGCAGCGCCAATGTGCCCGCAGCTCAATTTCAAACCATGGATAATGCCAAACTGACGCCTACAGACAGGCAAATGTTTGACGATGGTGGGATGGATAAGCATGAGCTAGATGATGAGTATGATGACTTGGGCAGTTTGTTTTATCGAACCAACGAGAATCATGCGGCGCTCCGCACAAGCCACAATTCATCTGATGGCACCAATCAAGACAACTCAGCTCGCAAGCAAGGCGAACATAAGATGAAGATGACGAATAGAGAGATTGAACAACTCGAATTAGCGATTCGGCAAGGCAGCATTAACACAAACGTAGTTGCGACGTGAGCTGTCACGAAGTACCTCCTCTGAGTCATATAGCCATTGGGGAGCATATATTCTGTGTCACCCCGCTAGCCTTTAACGGCTCCGTTATACTTAGCTCTGTATGAGAACATGATTTTGCCTCAGTTCTACTAGACAGGGTCAAACCATGTTCTCATCATAACTGCAATACAGAGGAATGAAAGTTAAGCGACGATAGAACCTGCATCTGTTGATACAGTAAATTTCCTGGGTATCTGTTTGTGGAGGAGGCGATGAGCATATCATATTGGGATCTGGATGCAGCAGAGGCTTTAGCCGAGTGCTATAATCAACAAAACAGCAGTCTTCCCTACTGCTATCCCGTTTTGCCTGATGATTTTGCTTGGAACATTCAGCGCGGACTCCCCTATTTTTACGGTCCTTCGGATGATGATCTACATGCTGAAAAATTCATTGCTTGGTGCGAAATGAGGCAAGTGCTCAGCTTCGCACATGTTGCCATCGCCCAGAAGAAGCATGAAAGCAAATCAACAAGAGGTCTCATTAAATTCCTGTGCTATCCGCCTGGTTATCGAGCAATTGGCCAAGCGCTATTGGACGAAGCTGAGGGCTATTTCCGAGAGAAGAATCTTCAGACAATCGAGGCGTTTCCAAAGGGGCACATGTATCACTTCTGTTCTCCCGATGGCGGGTGCAGTGAGCGACATGGGCATATCAATGCACTCTTGGGGATGAATGATTGCACGATATCCCAACGCACCGTGAACATGTCTTGGCGAGATTTTGTGGTTTCAGAGCCTGCGTTGCCCGAAAAAGGGGTTCAAATTAACGTATCCCACCCGATTGAAATTGGTGAATTACCGAACATCATGATCGAGGCACGTGTGACGAATGGGTCTCAAGATACGAGTGCATTGGGAGAGTGTTACGCATATTCTATGGGATACTTGCAGCGTTCAGAGCATGCGCAAGATCAGATATTTATCAATTGGTTGGGCGTGCAGCGTAATTTTCGGGGGCAAGGCTGGGGACGCTACTTATTGCTTAGAGCGCTTTGGGAAGCACAGAAGATAGGGTACAAACATACCTTACTTGGCACAGACGAAAGGAATAGTCGCGCGATCCTGCTCTATGCGAACACAGGATACAAAGTCGAGCATAGTTCGTATGTGTTTACCAAAGACCTGAATACCGGAGGATGACATCCCTAACATTCAAATTGCCGGTCGCTGATTAAGCGCAACAGTGAGCACTCAAAGGAAGCATTCACGAATGGTGTGGATGAGTACAAAGCTTACAATTCGATTTGAGAGATCTTTATATGGATTCTGGTGCGTATCAATCCGTGCTGAAGCTCCTTACTGGCTTGCAACTCAATCGCTTATGTAGCACCCCGCGTGGCCATATATCGTCTCAGGATTTCTAGACTGCGCAAATCTTTTGGACGCGGTGGCCTGCCGGTCCCCTCTTTATAGCTTTTTTTCTCATCCACCATTTGCTCGGGTGAAAGAACAGGGCACCATAGATCGCACAGTTGGCAAGCTGGCAACGAGAGCGCATTGGGCAACCAGATCCATTCAGGTACATCTGGTGTGAATATCTGTCCGCTCACATTTTTTCCGATAAAGATGATACTGATTTCCTGACCCGTTTTGGTAAAATCCATCTGGATGCCAATATCACTATCGAATGCAAAATCTGCCAAAGTGAGCAAGTCGCGGACCTGAGATGAATGGCGCTTCCAGGTGACAAGATCGATATCGCTGTGAGAGCGGGTAATCTGCCCCAACAGAAAGTCAATGGCCCAGCCGCCCCGGAGCCAAAATGGTAAGTCGACCCGCCTGAAGATCGCATCAATCTCGCGAATCAGCGCAAACTGAATCAGCGTATCCGCATCAATGTCGGGGGATTTGTCGCTCATATTATCCATTCAAATAACGATCCATAAAATCAACAATGTCTGGATACATTTCACCCAGATTTTCCGCCGAGCGTACATAGTAACATTCGTTGGGGTAAATTTTATATTCGTATGTTTTGTACTCTTGCTCTAGCGCACGAGCAAATTTATAGGAGGCGTCAGAGCGAGGATAGCGCCCTTCGCCATGCACCAGAAAGACCGGCGTGGTGGCTTCGGCCAGGTGATATATGGGTGAACAGCGCCGATAGACGTGGCGGTTCTCCTTGACATCGCCAAATTCGTAGCGCAACAGTTGCCGGTGGCGCAGCTCCTGTTCACCCTCGAAGTCCAGCCAGTCACCATATCCGGCATGGGGGATGGATGCTTGAAAGACACCAGGCGCAAAACCGACCGCCGCCATGCTCATGCAGCCACCATAGCTCGTCCCGTGAATGGCCATCTTGTTCCCATCAACGTAGTCCAACGACTTCAACAGATCGACGCCGGCCAACACATCGCGCAGGTCGCCATGCCCCCAGTCTTGGTTATTGGCATCCTCAAACGCCTTCCCATAGCCGGAACTACCACGAATGTTGGGCAGCAGCACCACATAGCCTTTGCGCACAAAGTATTGCACATCTTCGCGGTAGATGTCGTCGAACTGGCTCGTGGGACCGCCGTGTACGAGAACTAGAGCGGGATATTTTACGCCAGGCTTGTGTTCGGGTGGAGCATAGAGATAGGCTGCGATTTCTAAACCATCAAAGCTGCGATATGAAACTTTTTCTGGCATCACCAGCTTGTCTTGTAAAGACGGCAATGTGGGTGACGCTGTGAGCTGGCGCGTTACACCGCTCACCACGTCGACCAGCCAGAGATCTGACGGACAGGTAGGTGTACCATACAGATAGGCAATCTGCGTTCCATCCGGTGACCAAGCTGGTCCTGAGACAACCCCCACCTCTGGTGCCACCAAAACCCGCGCCACGCCTCTTCCGTCGAGAGATGCCACAGTCAAGCGCATCGTGCCATTCGTGTTGGAAACAAAAGCGAGCTGACGACCATCTGGGGAAAGCTGTGCCTGTGTCTGATCAGATTCTTCTGCGTATACCTGTTCAACTTCACCGCCATTTAGGGATGTTCGCCAGTAGTTGATCCAGCCACTGCGATGTGAAGGGAAGAGAACGCTCTGTCTTGTGCCTGAAACCAAAGGGGAACCAAAAGTGCGTCCGTAGTGATAGTCAAAAAAGTCACTGTCTTCGGCAATGACCTGGGTATCCTTCCCATCCACAGTCATCGCCAAAATCGTATGATCGGCCCAAGTTTCATTCAAGCGGACAAAATAGATCTGCGTGCCATCCGGCGAAAAGACTGGATAGACTTCGTACCGGGCATCATTCGTCAGGCGCGCTGTTTCCCCGTTGGGCACGCTCACGGAAAAAATATCATAGCGTCCGTGTCGGTTGGCAGAAAAGATAATTGCGCTACTATCCGGCGACCAGGCATAGGCATTGATGTTGGCGTGAATGTGGGTTAACTGGACTTCAGGGCCACCATCGGCAGGTTGTAGCCAGATTTCCACCCGACTCGAGCGTTCGCGCTCGTCAGCCGCCCCTTTGTCGCTGGTGTAGGCAATCCACTGACCATTGGGCGAACAAGCCATCAACGATGTGCTGAGGAAGGGCAGCGCCCCCATACTCCTTGCTAGTTCCTCGCTCTCACCACTTTGCACGTTGACGCGGTAAATTGCCGATGTACCGCCCCCTGAAGATTTCACGAGCACGGCAGAGCCATCAGGTAGCCACACTGGTGGCTCTGGTCCCGCTGTTGGCTGCAGTGCCAGCAACTGGCGCAGCGTAATGCCACCCAGATCCTCATCACGGCGTAACTGTGTCATGTTCTTTTCTCCCCGTTGAATTTTGCCAAACGCTGCTCGCTATGGATACATTGAGTATGCCATGTTTTGCCAAACGCGCCAAGTACTTATCTATTGGCCAAGTAAATTCGCGAAAGCTTTCTCTAACCATGTTGGCCTTCAACTTTTTGGGAAATGCGGTGTGCGATGCGCTGGACCCAAAGCTGCAGAATCGGTAAGGCACAATTGTCCAGCACCACGCACAGCCCACAGCGTCACGGCGGCTAGAATCGCAAAACTGGCCGCAAACAGGAAGACGATCCTCAACCCAAACCATTCCGCAAGCGACCCCATGACAAGAGGACCAGCCGCGGCCCCAATGCTTCCAGCCATGGTGTAAACGCCCATTGCGCGCCCACGATCCTCCTCTGCGGCGAGTTTGGTTACGTGGGCTTGCCCAGCAGTGAGAAAGAGACCATAAGCAATACCGTCCCCAATCAAGAGCAGGGCAAGTACAAATGGGGATGTCGTGTACGCCAGAACCAGCAAAAGCAGCGCTGCCAACGACAGCCCCGCTATCATGAGCGTGCGGCCCGATGTCCGTAGGGTGAGTAACCCAGTGGGAATCCGCGAACAGGTCGAGGCAAACCCTCTGGACGCAAACATACTGCCCAGCATCGCATCGCCGATGGACAGTGATGCTGCATAAAGGGGTAGAAAGCTAAAGATCGTGGTAAAGGCAATGTTGTTGCCCAAATTGGCCAGGCTGGCCGCCAACATCCCCGGATCGCGTACCAGCAGATGTAACTTTGCGGCGAGCGTTGTCTTCGTTGTGCTTACGGCATCTTGTCTGTGTGCTGGTTGTGATGACGAATCGCTGGCTAAGCCATGCATCGCCGCCCACAACCCAATCAGAGCAATTCCCGCGGCGACCCGATAGCTCGCTCCATAGCCATATCTTTCTGCCACCAGGCCACCAATAGCGGGGCCGATCGTAAAGCCCAGCGCCATGGCCGTTGAATAGAGACCCAAGGCTGGCCCGCGTTCTGGGCGTGGCACAACATCGCCCACATAGGCAACGCCCACCATGAAGACGGCGGCTGCGCCCAAACTGGCCAGAATCCGGACGGGAAAAAGCAACAGGGGGTTAGGCACGACCGTGTACAAGAAAGAGGACAGGGCAAAGAGCAACATGCCCGCCACAATGATCTTTTTCCGACCCTGAAGGTCGGACAGAACACCCACCGGGACAGAGGCAAAGATCGACGTCAGCCCCATCATGCCAGTGAGTGCACCCACCAACGCTAGCGAAGCACCCAGACCTGTGGCAAAAAGCGAGAAGGTGGGGACAATCATGCCCATGACAATATCTGCGCAAAAGACGACCAGACAAATCGATAGTATGTCAGGCTTGACAAGTACTTTTCGTAGATTGTGCAATTCATTCATGTAGATTCGCACCCCTTCTGTAAAGATGCCCTATTTTACCACCTGTTTGACACGCTGGCTTAAAGGTAGTATGTTAAATTGTGTGCAAATTCGATTTTTCTCTGACTATGATCGGTGAATTACACAATTTGTGTTATACTTTACTTTCTGGTAAAGGCTTGAGTGACAAAGGGCAAACCGAAAGGGGCGGAAAAAAGAATCCACCCTGAAAAAACGGGATAAAATGTAAAAATAGTGCTCGGCTAGTTTAAGCAGCGGCATTGAGGCGGCGATGAGCGAGAACGCCTTTAGGTAAATGGTGTGAAACCGAGGCCTTTTTCCGAAAGTCAGGGTCGAGTTGGTCGGGAGTTGGAAAAAGAGCACTCGAGAGAACGCGGCGCAGCCTGCCGGGAGTGGCTTGAGGCTCTCGATCCCAGTAGCCAGTCGGTATGGGAGGAAGAGAAGCGGCTAAATGGGAAAGAAGATTGCCAGCCAGCAGCCCCAGTTCAGGTAAGCGGAAGCAAGCCTCATCGGCATGAACAAATTGACGATGTAAGCCAATCATCTGCTTGGAAGCCAAGGGGGGATGTTCAACAGGCCAGCGCTCCAGATAGAAAAGATAAATGGTTTCAGCTTGTAAAGCCATGACGGTCGCCAGAACCAAAGGTGTGTGATAAGCAGGATCCTGAAAGACGTAAATCGAATAGGTGCGGTTGGCTGTATCCACCTTGGTTGTCCTGGGGACGAGATTGTGCCATGCTTGATAGCGAATCAGGCGACCACTATAGACAAATTGACCAAACGAGTCTGGAGTTGTGGCCTCGAGTCGCTTTCCCCTATAGCATCGAGAGAGCGGACGCACAATATCACCATATTCGGGTGGTCTGCCTTTTTCCTTACGTTCGGGTAACTCATTGCGGCGCGCTGTGCAGTTAATCGCTTCCCGAAGGACAAATCGGTCGACGTCGCTTTCTAGCATTTCTCTGATTGTAAACCCGGCATCGACCACCGCCACTTCGTCTGACTCCAGTGATTTCTTCGTCTCTTTCAGCAGCTTTTTCCGAAACTCACTTTCCTTTGTGCCTACCTCGCATCTCATGATTGCCTTGAGCAGTGGCACTCGTTTCCCGCCTATCTCCCCCGAGCTTATCATCACTCCAAAGATGAGCGCGGGCCATGCCCGACGAGCCGTTGAGTTATAGAGTCGGTTCACTTTCCCTTGCAGCTTCGGTCGCCAGAACCCTGTGATATCTATGCTTTTCACTCGGTATCCTTCTAACTTTTTTGCCTCCCATTCCCCTTTCCACTCCACTTCTTCTTGCCACGATGAGAGCAGGCTTGCAATATCCCATGATCCATATCGAAAGCTCCACCAGCTTCGCCGGAGCTCCTCATCTTCAAACCCGCTTTCACTCAATCCACTATGGATTGCTCCTCGACTTTTCAGAAACGACCCATTCATCATCGCCCACATCAGACGCATTACATTTACGTTTGTTCCCACCGGCGTTACTTGCAATACATTCATCAGTACTGCTATAGTTATTTCTGGCGCGGTTAGCATTCCTTCCTCCTTTTTGGGTTCTCTACCTTTAGGATGAAACGCTAACCGCTTTTTGTCACATTTCTCACCTCATCTCTTTTCTTTTACCAGAAAGTAAAGGTATACTACCCTTAAACTAGGTATCTTCAGGGGTGGTTCAAAATTAGGTTTACACTTTTGATATATAGACAAAAATCTATATGAGACCGTTTTCTCTCTGAGAACCGGCGAAATCAGAGAATATAAACGTTCTTTCTGTTTCTAAAAGTGTAAACCTATCTATCCAGCTAAAATGAACCACCCCTATCTTCATATAGGAAAATCCGTACAAATGAGTCAAATTTGTAGACCGTGGATGGTGGATAGTTGATAGTGGCTTGTGTGACCACTATCAACTATCCGTCCTGGACGACCATTTGTCGGTTTGAGGCGCAGTTTCGCCAGTATAATTGGGCGTGAATACCACGACAGAAATTAGGCTGTTTTTTCTCTGGTAGAAACTGTCTAATTATTTCTGTCGAGATTTACTAGTGTTTTGTCAGATAAGTTATGATACAGGTTGGTCATCAGAATCGGTATCCAAAACAGGATAGAAACGCTGGAACTTCTGGCGAGCGAGAGCGGGGGTAAATTGCCATTGAATGGTAGCGGATTGTTCATTGCGCTCGTTGACAAGAGCAAGGACAACAGTCTCAAGAAGCTCTTTGGAATCAATGCGGCGATCAAGAACTTGGCGAGTGATAACCGAGAGTTCAATTTCAACCATATTAAGCCAACTCCCGTTGACGGGGGGTATAAACCATCTGAAAGTGCTGAGCCAGAGCGAAAGCTTCCTCAGGCGAAAAGATGGTGTAGAAGGAACTGGGTGAATGAATGTTGAGATTATCCTGAACAATCTGTAATGAATCGGCATCAGGATTGTGTTTCGTTTTGAGATCATGCATGAAGCGAGCATACTCTTGGCCTCTGCGCCGTTCGGTAATCTGAACAACCCGCTGTCCAGTGTGTGGCTGGTAAGCAATCAAGATGTAACAGATGCCCTTGCGTTCATAGTGATGATCATAGCGCCATTTCTTGCCTGGTTTCATCTCAATCGGCACGATTGTATCGCCCAAGAGCTGACAAGGTTTTTCATCGTAACACCCACCAGAGAGGATTCTTGGGGTCATAGGGCTGTGCATAGAGGTCCAAGATTTGTTCCATGTGCCACAAGTATGTAGGTGTTAACTTTCCGATACACCACTGCACCTTCAAATGGGGTTTCAGTTCGTTTTTTTTCAGAATTTCACTCACGGTTTCATGCGAAATGTCTTCCACAAACTTTAACTCAACCGCTGTGGTTGCTAGCAGCCTTAAAGTCCATCGGCTTCGCCCATCTGGTCCTTTCGTACACGCTAGTGCCGTGATTTTGGCTCTGGCTTCGTTACTAATCTCGACTGGTCGTCCGCTTCTTGGCCTCTCTTCTAGGGCTTTGGTTAGCCCTTCCGTCACATATCTTTTGCGGATTCGCACCACCGTTGCTCGCGTCACTCCCACTCGTTCCATGATTTCTCTGTCTGTTTTTCCTCCATCTGACAAGAGCAGAATATGTGCCCTTCTTATCTTTCTTACGTTCTCTTTTCCTTTTGCCGTTATTCGCCTTAATTCATTTCTGTCTTTATCACTTAGTTTAACTTTATATACTTGCTTCATTTCTCTCTGCCTCCTCGTTTTTTTAGTCACTTTCTGGCAGAGTTTACCGTATTATAACTTATCTGACAAAACACTATAGCCTTTCAGGAAAAGATTTTCTTGTCATTGATGGCATTGCAGCCAGCCAGCCAGAGAGCTGACGAGCTGACCGGCTGAAATGCTGACAAGCTACTGTTTTGCGTGGAAAAACATTACCTGAACATCTATAGGTTGGCTCGATTTCTCTATTCATTCCTCCAAACGGCCCATCTTAACGGATCGAAATCATATGGCCCAGCAAGTCGCCGCGCTTCAATCACAACAACGAGCCATCATAAACGCCAAACCGCGCGGTCAACTCTCGATTGTCGTGCGTCAGCTGTTGCGCAACCGCGCCGCGCTTGTGGGTGCTGTCATCGTCGTGCTTGAGATTTTGATTGCGCTCTTTGCTCCTTATATTGCGCCATATGACCCAATCGAGCAGACAATTTATGATGCGCTGCAAGCACCCTCCAGCAAATATCTGCTGGGGACGGACGAGGTGGGGCGCGACATTTTGAGCCGCATTCTGCACGGCACAAGCATCTCATTACGGGTCGGGCTGATTTCGGTGGGGATTGGTTGTGTGCTTGGGGTGCTGCTGGGGTTGATCGCAGGATACTATGGCGGCCATGTCGATAATTTTATTCTGCGCTTGATGGACATTTGGCTCGCTTTTCCTGGCATTCTGCTGGCGTTGGCCATTATCGCCGTGTTGGGACCAAGTCTCTTCAACGTGATGATCGCGGTGGGGCTTTCGGCCACGCCAACTTATGTACGAGTAACCCGCGGTTCTGTGCTCTCGTTGCGCGAAATGGAGTACGTCTTGGGTGCGCGAGCAATTGGCTGTCGTGGCTTTCAGATTATGCGACGCCACATCCTGCCAAATGTCCTACCTGCCATTATTGTTCTGTCCACGTTGGGCGTTGCCAGCGCCATTCTCACCGCGGCAGCCCTAAGCTTTATTGGCCTGGGGGCACAGCCGCCAACGCCGGAATGGGGTGCCATGCTCACGATGGGTCGTCAGTTTATCCGTCAAGCCTGGTGGGTCACAACCTTTCCCGGGTTGGCGATTATGATCACGGTGTTGGGCATAAACTTGCTGGGAGATGGGCTGCGTGATGCGCTCGATCCCCGTTTACGCACGTAGCTGAGCATCAACTAGACGTAAACACGGTTTGCAATCGCACGATCTGCGAAAATCCATTTGCATCTTTTGAAACTAACGGTGTACATGAGGCTTGTGCGGCTCAAAGCAGTGCCTACGACAATATATCAAGCTTATGGTAATAGTAAATCCCAGCAGAAATAATCGGACAGTTTCTACCAGAGAAAACACTTGTATGTTTCTGTCGTAGTATTTACACCCAACTGTAATAGTAGCCCAAAAGGAGAAAGGAATGTCAAGAAAATCTTTCATGTTGTTTAGTACACTGATCGTATTGCTTCTGCTGGTGGCCTGCGCCCCACAACCTGCCGCAACCGGCGATGCTTCGTCTGCAGGTGAGGCGGCAGCAGATGATCGGTATGGCGGCACGCTCGTCTGGTCTGATCAAGACGCAGTCAACGATTCGCTGGATCAAGACAAAAGCAATCACACTCAATCGCGCATGATTGCGCGCCACGTATTGGAGACGCTAGTCATTGTCGATCCGGCGACCGGAGACATCCATCCGGGGTTGGCGATCTCCTGGGAAGTATCGGAGGATGGGCTGGAGATTACCTTCCAACTACGCGAGGGGGTCACATTCCACGACGGTACACCCTTCAACGCTGAGGCGGTTCAGTTCAACTTTGATCGCACCATGAGCCTGACTCCCAAGGCAGCCTGGCAGTACATGGGAGGTGACAAATATAGCGAGACCATCGTCGTGGATGAGTATACGGTCAAACTCGTCTACAGCGAGCCATACGCTGCTCTCTTTACTTACCTCAGCGACGGGGCAACAGGCATCGATTCACCAACCGCGATTGAGGAATTTGGCGACGACTACGGGGTCAAACATTTGGTTGGCACGGGGCCGTTCAAGTTTGTGGAATGGGTGCAGAACAGCCATGTTACATTAGAACGCAACGAAGATTATGATTGGGCACCTGAATTCTACAACCACGAAGGGCCACCCTATCTGGAAAAGATCATCATGCAGGGCATCCCTGAACTGGCGACCCGTTCGGCTGCACTAGAGGCGGGCGAGATCGATCTGGTACGCTTTGGTGAGCAGGATGTGGCGACCTTCCAGGATTTAGATGGTTTCAAAGTGGAGCTAATTCCCAAAGCTGGCACAACCCGCTACTACCTCATGAATACCGAGCGGGCCCCCACCAATGAGCTAGCCGTGCGTGAAGCCATCATTTGTGCCATCGATCGTCAGGCTATTATCGACTCGCCCCGTTTTTCAGGTATTGGCAATATCGGTCTCGCTGCCCTTCCGTCCAACATGGTCCCTGGAGGGGTCGATGAGTTTTCGGCTTCCGTCCGCAGTTTTGACCCGGACAAAGCAAGGTCACTTTTGGCAGAAGCCGGTTGGGCGGATGGAGATGGAGATGGCATTCTTGAGCGCAATGGTGAACCGCTGCAGGTGACTATGGTTATTCCACAGAACGATCTGCTCTTTGTTCAGCCAGCACAGGCTATGTTGCGCGAAGTGGGCATTGATATGCAGATTCAGTCCGGGGACTTCAATGCCTGGATCGAAGCGGGAACCACTGGCGAGTTTCATCTCATGACCATGAGCGACAGTGGCTACGACGGTCCCAGTCTGCTCTCCAACTTTTTCAAGTCGGATGGCCCCTACGCCTTTACCAAGCTCCAGAATGACGCGCTGGATGAGGCATTGGCCCTCAGCGGCACAACCCTCGACCAAGCGGCACGTTTTGACCACGTGAAAGAGGCTATGCGTATCATCAACGAAGAAGCCGCTGCCGTCAACGTAATGGAGCTCTACTACCCCTACGGCATGAAGGCAAGCGTTCAAGATCCCTTCTTCAACGAGATTGGCTTTCCTTATTTGTACGACACTTGGATTCAGAAGTAACAAAGGGGCATGGTTGCATGGTGGCATGGTTGCAAAGTAGTACCCTGCCACCTCTGCAACTTTGCAACCATGCCACCTCTTATAAACCTATGTCCAAATACGTCCTCAACCGCATACTGCTCACCATTCCAGTCCTACTTGGCGTCTCGGTGGCTGTTTTTTCAATGCTTCACCTGGTCCCTGGTGACCCGATTATGGCGATGTTTGCCGAGACTGGGGCTTCCGGTCGTCAGGTAGAAGAAGTGCGCGAGCGTCTGGGGCTAAATGACCCACTGCCAGTGCAGTATCTGCGCTTTTTGGGTAATGCGCTGCGTGGGGATCTGGGGAAATCGCTCTGGGGTGAGCGTTCAGTGACGGAGATGATCTTGGAAGCCATGCCTGCAACCATTCGGCTGACTCTAGCTGGTATGGGTGTGGCGATTATCCTGGGACTGGCGCTGGGAATTGTAGCGGCCCTCAACCATAACCGCTGGCTCGATAACATGACGATGGTGATTGCACTGGCAGGCGTCTCCATGCCCAGCTTTTGGCTGGGGCTGTTGCTGATCTTGGCCTTTGCGGTCAATCTACGCTGGTTCCCCGTGGTCGGACAGGGCTCGTGGAAGAGCCTGGTGCTGCCCGCGCTGGCGCTTGGATTTGGGGCCTCGGCGCTCATCGCTCGCATGACGCGCTCCGAACTGCTGGAGGTGCTGGGTCGGGATTATATCCGCACAGCCCGTGCCAAGGGACTAGCCACCCGTCTTGTCATTGTGCGCCATGCCCTACGCAATGCCCTGATTCCAGTCTTGACCATAGTTGGATTACAATTTGGCTCCCTTCTCAGCGGTACGGTCATTATCGAGACGGTCTTTGCTCGTCAAGGGCTGGGCCGCGTGGCAGTCGATGCTCTGCGCGCACGAGATTTTCCGGTAGCCCAAGGCGTAGTGCTCGTTGTTGCGCTGATTTATGTGCTGGTCAATCTGGTGGTTGATCTGCTTTATGCTGCGGTGGATCCACGGATTCGGTATAATTGAACGCAAGGGTTTAGGTGTGGAGAATCAAACCGAACAGGTGCGGTTTCATCTATTCAGCCAATTCCTTTTGAATCGATAAGACTTGTTCCATCGTCAATCCAGTCAAGCGAACAATCAGCGCTAGGTCCATATCATCGCGTAACATCGTACGCGCAATCTCACTTCGTCCAATCTCGATTCCTTCCTCTCTTCCTTCTTCTCGCCATTCATCGACCAATTCACCCGCTACCGTTTCGGCAGATGCTTCCTTTGCGAAGATGTCTGCTACGCGCCGCTGCCAGTTGGGCAAGAGGGGCTGACAATCGATTTCATCTTCGATGCCGTAGCTGGTGGGCTGATCCGGTGATTCCGTTCGATAGACGTAGATAACCCGGTTCTTTTCATCTACATCCCACACAATTTGAGTACCTTGAGCAAAATATAGTGCGCGCTTTCTTGCTTCTTGGGTCCGCCGATTTGATGGGGAACGCACCTCAATGACTAACTCTGGACACATCATCAAGGTAGGCCGATCTCTGGGTCCATACGGTTGGACATGTTCACGCAAGCGTTGCCACGAGATCAAACAGGCATCCGGTTTCACAGTGGATCCATCTGCAAGTAGACATTCCAACTGGTCGGGCAATACTTGTCCAAACCCTGCTTTCCGTGCGGATAGGCTCAAAGCATCTTGAATCGTTCCAATCAGTGTACGTTCTGCTGCGTCCGTCATTTCTTGCCACACTAACCAACCATTGTAGAGTTCAACCGGTTCTTCGTCCAGATAACATTCCGCATTTTCGATTGTGTATGGCCCGCGTTCGCGCGCCATCGCTTCTTCTGGGTCATCCAACCAATCCACAGATGAACGTCCATTGATCTGTAGATTCTCCCGTATTGTGGAAGACTTTAAAGTTGTCGAGGTTGTGCTCATCTACTTTTCCTTGATTTCCGATCCAATTTCCCAAGTCCACTGCTAAGAAGCCATCAGTTGGCGACTTCTAACCAGAGTCATGAGTATATGTTAGGAAAATTCATATGTCAAAAGGAAAATACTTGTCAACGGTTACGATGATCATGAGGAAGCCACCACTATCTTTCACGTAAAATGCCGCCTGCCCGTAGGGACTGCTGCCCTGCGCAGGACCATAGCTGGTGGGTCCGATAGCACCCCCCCCATCGACACCTGCACTGTTCGGTTACATCGCGCCCCCAATTTGGCCTGTGGCTCTCTGAAACAGCCTGTGCAGGTAGTCGCGATGTAACCGATTTCCCGAGGTGTCGATGTAATAGAACAATCCTATTCGCTGTATTTAGCTGTAGACGAGTTCGCCATAGCGGACGCCCGTCAACTCTTCCGAAACTTGCCAAAGACGGCGTGCGTCCTCAACGTTATGCGATGCATCGTTGGACGTTACCTGAACTGGATAACCGCGAAATTCCATAAAACCACCAGGGCCGTAATAGTCGCCGCCCTTCACATCTGGAGCCACGGCGGCACGAATGGTGGGCAGCGCACCCATGGCGGGGCTTTGGGCGAGCAGCGTCCCCACTTTCAAAAGCAGCCACATATGGGGGCCTTGCTCGGCCAGGTGATTCCCCAAGTTGGTGCTTGAGCCACCTGGATGAACAGCCACGGCCGTTGTGCTCGATTTTGCCGCTTCGAGTCGACGCTGAAGCTCATAGGTAAAGAGCAGATTGGCCAACTTAGAGCGTCCGTAGGCGCGCGTTGGCGAATAGTCCTTACCATCTGCGTAGAGCAAGTTATCAAAATCCATATCACCCATGGTGTGACCAGTGCTGCTGACGGTGACCACCCGCGACTCGGGCGTCTTGAGCAGCAGGTCGAAGAGCAACCCCGTCAGGGCAAAATGCCCCAAGTGGTTGGTCCCTACCTGCAATTCAAATCCGTCCTCAGTTGTCCCGTAGGGGATCATCATGATGCCGGCGTTGTTGACCAGCACGTCCAGTCGATCATGCCTGGTAGAAAACGCGTCGGCAAAGGCTCTTACGGACGCAAGGCTAGAGAGATCGAGCGGCATGACCTCGACTTCAGCATTGGGTATTTCTGTTTGAAGTTGGGCAAGTGCGGCTGACGCTTTTTCTGGATTGCGGCAGGCCAGAATCGTCTGTGCACCCTGATGTGCAAATTCTTTGGCTGCTTCAAAGCCGATGCCACTGTTTCCGCCCGTCACGATAATGGTTTTGCCCGTTAAATCTGGGACGTTCTCAGTTGTCCAGTGTTTGCTCATTGTGTCGTTCCTTTTTTTGTTTCGAGTGTGTATCACAAAGTCTGTAAACGAACGGCGTCCAGTTAGAAAATCGGTTGCATTTACATACTTTGGGACACGCTCCTGTTGATTCCAGCGTACAGGCAGACGAGTCAAACCATGCACGACTGATGCGTTGCTATATGCTAAATTAGCCGGGTTCCCATCAAGTCTGAGTTCAGGTAGCCGCTGAAGCAGAGTGTTGAAGGCAATCTTCCCTTCTAACCGGGCCAGCGGCGCGCCAACACAGTAGTGAATGCCGTAGCCAAAGCCCATGTGCTGACCAACCTTTCGTGTCAAATCCAGCTTGTCCGCTTTGGCATAAACGTCTGGATCGCGATTGGCCGCCGCTAGGATGACGGTGATGGGGGTTCCGCGCTTGAGAAACGTCCCGCCAATGGTAACGTCTTCTGCGGCATAGCGAGTGGTCGCCATTTCAACCGGACCTTCATATCGGATAAATTCCTCGATTGCGGCATCGATTCGTTCAGGCTCTCGGCGCAGCAGATCGGCCTGTTCTGGATGCTGAAGGAGTGCGGCCATGCCGTTCCCGATGAGGTTGACTGTGGTTTCGTGACCTGCCACAATCAAGAGCGCAATCATGCTGTAAAGTTCCTGCTCGTTGAGTTGGTTGCCCTCTTCCTCGGCATGGACAAGGGCCGAGATGAGATCATCACGTGGTTCTTCACGGCGCAGCGCAATCATCTCACCAATGTATTGCACAAAGTCGGAGATTAATTGGGTGTATGAGCTGTGATCATCGGCAACGCCCAGAAAAGCATGGGACCAGGTGCGAAATTTGTCGCGGTCTTCCGTGGGGACGCCCAGCAGCTCGCAGATCACGATGATGGGTAGTGGAAACGCAAAGGCGTCGATGAGATCGACACGGCCCTTGCTCTCAAAACCATCAATGAGTTGATCCGCAAGCTCCTGAATGCGCGGAGCCAATGCTTGCACTCGCTTGTTTGTAAACGCTTTGCTGATCAGCGCCCGTAACCGCGTGTGATCGGGCGGATCAGTGCCCAACATATTGTCATAGACAAGCTGAAACACATCGGAGCTCCCATTGTTGCGATGACGTTGCGATGCTGGCAACAACGAATTTGGATCCTTAACGAAGCGCTTCTGATCGCCCAGAACCTCCTTGGCTTCTTCATGCCCAATCACGTAAGCAGTGGCGCCGTTAAAGCCATCTTGTACAATGACGGGCCCTTGTTCTCGATATTGATTGTATTTGTCGTAAGAATTCTTCATTGTTCTATCGTATAGGAAAGTATAAAATTAGCCAATAGGTGGAACCAGATTCTGGCTGTGGATGCTACGCATCTGTAACCAAACACGAAGTGGTCGCTTCGACCTAGCTGACGGCTGATTAGCTGAAAGCTTTTTTTCGTTAGACCATTCTCGTAACGACCCAGTCAAACGCGCGATCTGGGAGCCAACTGCGCATAAACAGCACCTGTTTTGCCATTGCACCCGCAGCATAGCGGGTTTTGGGTCGGCGTGCTTTGACAGCCTGCGAGACGACATCGGCAATGACCGACGGTTCTGACATGCGGCTTTCCATCTGCGTCATGGAATTGGAGAGGCTCTGGGCAAGGTCACGGTATGGTCCCTCACCGGAACGCTCCATCATTGGCCCAGTCATTACATCGGCAAACTCAGTTTTGATTCCACCTGGTTCGACAATCACCACGTCGATGCCAAAGGGTGTTCCCTCCAGGCGCAAACTGTCGGACCAGCCCTCCAACGCATGTTTGGTAGCGTGGTACCAGGCTCCAAGCGGCGTGTAAATTTTGCCCCCAACCGATGAAATATTGATAATAGTCCCCGATTTCTGTTCCCGCATGTGGGGCAGTACCAGTTGAGTGAGCCGAGCGAGACCAAAAATGTTGACCTCAAATTGGCGACGGGCGTCGTCGATGGTTGTCTCTTCCACAGCACCATAGATGGCATAGCCAGCATTATTGACCAAGACATCAACGCCACCGTGGGCCTCGTTGATTGCGGCAATACCGTTGATCATATCCTCTTCAATGGTCACATCCATTTTGAGTACGTGGGCACCGAGCTCAGCGAGATCTGCCATCTTTTCTGTACGCCGCGCCGCGACATAGACAGTTAAGCCATCTTCCAGCAATTGTTTTGCGGTTTCTTTACCGATACCTGCAGATGCACCTGTGACTAACGTAACTTTTTGCTTCGTGCTCATGGCTCTACACCTCCCGCATCCGGCGGATCTGCTTCAACATCATTGATTTAGGCAAGACGGGGATGGCAGAAATCATCATCTTTTGGGGGAACATCGCGCCAGAGATGACGTCCATCTTGTTTTCCAGTTCAGCTATTAGCGCGTTTAATTTGTCTTTGCTTCGGGCCACAATCACCAAATTCCCACCACGTTCTGCAAGAATGTGTGCAAGCTCTTTCCCGATCCCGCTTGATGCGCCGGTGATCAGCGCCGTTTTGTTTTTAGACATTTTTCTATCTCTCCTGTGGTAACTATTCAGGCGACCATAACAATTATCTGTTTTGAGCCAGTCAGTCGTCATCTTATCAGCTATCAGCTCTCTACTCCATAGACAGATGGCTGACTAGCTGGTGGCTGACTGGCTACTCCTATATTTAAAATGAGTAGGTCACGCCTGTTAACTCCTCAGATACTTCCCAGAAGCGTTTGAGTGCTGCTGCATCGTTGGCGGCTTTGTTGGCATTCTTCTCCGCGGGATAGCCGCGCATGTTCATCGTCTTTGGACCGTAAAAGACGCCACCCCTGGCATCAGTTGCAGCACTACCGTAGAGCTGTGGCAACACGCCCATGCTTACATCTTGTGTCAACAATGGCCCCGCAACTCCGTATAGCACTCGCTCAATCAGACTGTTACCCGATTGTTCAAGGCTATTTGCCTGCAGGTTGGTCATCACCACGCCAGGGTGAGATGTGTTGCTAATCGTATCGCGTCCAGCCGCTGCCAAACGCTTATTTAGCTCGTAGGTAAAAAAGATATTGGCCAGCTTGCTCTGACCATAGGCAGACCAGCGACTATATTCCTTCTCACCCATCAAATCATCAAAGTTGATGTTGCCGTTGTAGTTGGCGCTGCTGGATGTGTTATGGATGCGTGCATGGGGTGTCTTGGTGATCACGTTTAGCAATAGTCCGGTCAGGGCAAAGTGACCCAGGTGATTGACCCCCAACTGCATCTCGAAACCATCCACAGTCTCTTGACGGGGAATCGCCATTACGCCGGCATTATTGAGCAGGATGTCAAGACGGTCATATTTCTCCTTGAATGCAACGGCAAAATCATGCACGGAATTTAGATCCGCGTTGTCCAGCTTCATCAGATTAAGCGACGCATTTGGTTGGCTGGCCAAGATCTCTGCCTTTGCTTTCTCTCCTTTTTCCAGGTTGCGCACGGCCATGACCACCGTTGCGTTCTTCCGGGCAAAAGCCTTTGCCGATTCAAGCCCCAATCCGCTGTTGGCACCTGTTACAACAACTACTTTGTCGGTCAGGTCAGGTATGTCGTTGGCTGTCCATTTTTGATTGCTCATCGTAGTTGCTCCTTTTTCTCTTCGAAGTTATTTGTTGTCAAAAAAGCTCATTCGGATCTCATGTAGTTGACGGACGCCACTGTCCAATTTTCACCCAAACATATCGAACATTCATTCAACTCAATTGGCAAAAAAATTATTGCCGTATCGCCTCCCAAGAAGCATCGATGACCTGCTCGATCAGCCGTGGTGTCAGTTCTATCAACTCACTAGCCTGTCTTTGAGCCAGCGAAGTTGCCACATCCATTGTAAATGCGCGAATGACAACGTCCGGCAGATCTTTGATGATTTTTTGCTCTTTGGCCTTGGCAAAACAGGTCAAGAAGGGTCGATAGACCTCACCAACCACGGCGTCGACATCCGGGTGGTAGTAGGGTGAACGAACATATTGCTCAGCAAAGGCAGTCTCTTGTGGATGCCCGACCGCGTAACGAATCATATTCCCTAACAACTGCCGGATTTGCGTTCGGACAGGCTGCGTCTCGTCAAAGTCATCGGCGATGAACGGCACAGATTTTAACTTGATATCTTTATAGAGCTCATCGATCAACTCATCTTTGCTGGAAAAGTAGTGATAGATAATCCCCGTGCTGACACCAGCTACTTTGGCGACTTTTGACATGGCTGTGCCATGAAAGCCATTTTCTGAAATGAGTTGTAATGTGGCGTCTAGAATTGCCTGCCGTTTATCTTCGACATACTCCATTTCAATCACTAGCTCCTTCCTACACACCGAATGAACGTTCATGTTATGGCCTTAATTATACCGCCCTTATCCGCAAATGGGAATACACAAAAGTCCGGAAAGCTTGCACAATTCTCCGGTTTCTCGACACGATACTGCTTTTATATGAATTGAACACTTATTGTGTCAATCATCATATTGCATGGGACCGAAGAAATGAATACATATTTCTCAGCAATGCTTGCACAATCCTTCGGCAACCTTCGCCGCTGATTGATGTGTGGGTCGGATTTTAGTACAATGGTGATCGTATTATGAATCCATCACCCTGCCAGATTACTAGGTGTGAAACTGATGTGACGAGGAGTTACGCACGGTTGCAGACGGCAGGTCACCTTTGAGCGAGATCTAGATTGTACATAAGTTCCCGTGATGAAATCAGGATAACGCGTATGACCTACCAACAAAATGAATTCGAAAAGCTCGTTCGCCTTGCGGACCAGCATTCCCCGGAAGAGGGGGTAAACTTCACCAGCGTTCAGGGGTTTGGCACCTTCAAGTCATCCACAACCCATAGTAAACATTCGGCTGTCGACCAGCCGAGTATGTTCATCGTCGTACAGGGGGAGAAGAACTGTTTTGTGGGAAATCAACGCTACGATTACCACCCTGGAAATGTGTTGGTTTTGCTTTACCCTGTCTCTGTGGAAGCGGAGATTGTCAAAGCTAGTGCCGATGAACCTTTTCTGGCAGTTGGGGTGGGAATAGACCTGGACCGACTGGCGGATGTGGTGGCGCGGATTGATCGGATCGATGGTGCCGCAGCCAAACCCACTTCGATGGATCCATCTAGCATCTTTTCGATTCCGTTGACCGAAAATATACTCGAACCCTTCCTGCGAATGCTTAAATTGCTCGCCCATCCCAGAGATGCCGCGATGTTGGGCGAATCGATTGTGGACGAGATTTACTATCGACTGCTAAGCAACGAGCGGGGCGGCGCATTGCGCTTTCTGCTGGGGCAACGGGGTGAAATCCGGCGCATATCAAAAGCAGTGGACTACATCCACCAAAATTTGGATAAGTCAATATCCATTGAACACTTGGCCGAGATGGTTCACATGGGGCAAACAAGCTTTTATGAGAACTTTAGAAACGTGATGCACATGTCGCCATTGCAATATGCCAAATCTGTGAAGCTATTTGAAGCCCAAAAGCTGCTCAAAGCAGGCAAGAATGTCAACGAAGCGGGATATTTGGTGGGCTACAACAGTCCCGCCCAGTTCAGCCGCGAATATAAGCGTCAGTTTGGGGTTGCACCCTCTCAATCAGTAGCGTTTTAAGAACTGGATGAGACAGAGCGTCAGCTTTGTAAGCTTCTCATTATTGGAGGGGGCAACTAGACATTGTCGAATTGATTTGATGCAGGTAATTCTAACCGGACGGTTGTCCCCTGCCCCGGCCCATCACTGGAAACTGAAATCGTTCCATCATGGCCTTCGATTATCTTGCGCGTAATGGCCAGCCCTAGCCCCATTCCTCCAGATTTGCGGCTACGCGACTTGTCAGTTCGATAGAAACGATCAAAGATGTGGGGGAGGTCGGCGACATCGATCCCAGCACCGTCATCGTTAATGATGATTACCACGGTGCCATTCTCTGCGTCTGGCTTCGTTCCCAAGGTTGCCGCAATCGTGATTTGTCCATCAGAATTCGTATGTTGCAGAGCGTTGCGGAATACATTCCCCAGTGCTTGGCTCAAACGAGTCTTGTCGACGGTCAACATGGGTAAATTGGGCAAGGGTTGCAAGGATAATTGGGTCTGTTGGGCCTGGGCGTGAGGTTGCCAACGCTCGACTTCACGCGTGAGCAGTTCGCTCAGCGAGCAAGGTTCCAGCGTGAGGTGCAGTTCTTCCAAATCAGCTTCGGCCAGCCAGTTCAAGTCGTAGACCAGCGTGCGCAGCATCTCCACCTCTTGGATGATTTGTGCCGTCGTTTAGTCCAGTTGCCTCCAACTGGATAACGCTCAACGGGGTGTTGAGTTCGTGGGCAATGTCGTCAACGAGTCGTTTGCGCAGTGTGCGTTGGGTTGCCAGGTCGGCCGCCATTTGGTTAAAGGCGGTACTCATTTGGCCAAGCTCATCGGATGTGGCTACAGGCAGTTGGGTCGCATTCCCAGTGGTGACGATAGCCTGAGTTGCTTTGGTAAGAGCCGTCACAGGGGCTGTAATGCGACGCGAAAGCCAGGCCGCAATTACCACGGTAATCAGCGCCGTCAACAAACCACCAAGGGCACTGCTTGAGAGCATTCGCGCAAGAAATGCCTCAGACTCGGCAATCCAAAAATCGGTATATGGGTCAGCGTAGACGTAGCCAACTTCTGCACCGGTACGAAAATCGACAACCGCAGATCGCTGTTGCGGCAAGTCCACCGGGCACTCACCCTCCTCAAAGTCGAGATCCGTATCATACAAGATACAACCATCCACATCGACGACCACAAAGCGCATGGACTCGATGGCAAATTCTTCCAGGGTGAGTTCCTCGATGAATGATTCTTCTATCGCTAATTGCGCCAACTCCTCCGATGTCAATTCCTCATAATCAAAAGGCCCCTCCTCCAGTTGCAACTCTGCCACCATCTCCCAACTTCCTGACCGCGTGTACTCATGGCTCAATTCTCGCGCCAACGCATTTGCCTCGTCTCTGGTGATATCGGTGGTCAGTTCGGCTAATTCCGTTTGCGACGTCCAATACGCAACACCAATGCTAATCAGAATCGTCAGCACGATGACAAAGATCAAGGCGCCCAGGATACGCCAATGTAGAGACATTATTGCCCCTCCGGCACGAACTTGTAGCCTGCACCATAGACAGTCTGAATTGGTTGGTAGCCATTGATGATCACCTGTTTGCGCAAGCGGCGAATGTGGGCGTCGATGGAGCGGTCATATCCATCATAGTCGCCATCAAATGCATGGGCAATCAACTGTTCACGGGTCAGGATCTGATGGGGATGGCGCATGAATGTGGCAAGCAGGGCAAACTGGGCGACACTCAGGTTGACGCGCTCGTTGCCGATTGTTACCTGTTGGGTGGCTTCGTCAAGAGTGATTCCGCCACGAGTTAGGGATTGCTGCACTTTGTTCTGCACTCGGCGTAAAACTGCTTTGACCCGTAGCACTACTTCTTTGGGATCAAAGGGCTTGACGATGTAATCATCGGCCCCTACTTCCAGCCCATTATTGCGATCTGGTTGAGCGCCTTTGGCGGTTAGCATAATGATAGGGACGTCGGATTCTATGCGCAAACGTTCACAGATCTCCATCCCATCCAGGCCCGGCAACATGAGGTCGAGCACAATCAGATCGGGCAACAGCGTACGAGCCTGGGTGAGCCCCGATGATCCATCATATGCAACTTCCGTCGCAAATCCTTCTCGCTCAAGGTATTTTTGCAGCCAGTGGGCAATTTTGGCTTCATCTTCAATAATCAAAATTGTTGCATTCATCTTACTTGTTGATCCATAGACGCAATGCCCATCACGGGCATTGCGTCCACCATTATACATCGGTTGAGTTGATTGATTTTACTTCGTGTCTATCGCGATAGGACCGGCAAGTAGAGCGCCAGATTATTTGCACTGCGCTGCCCGGTGGCTTGGACGCTCTCTTGTCCAGCGTCACCAGCTTCATCATTCAGACCGTCGTCCTCGCTGAAGTCTTCTTCATCGAACTCCATCTCAAGCTCGTCAAGTGTCTTGTTAATGGCATAGTTCACAACCTCGGCAATCTCTGCACGCCATTCCTGGGCCTCCTCTTCTGTGATGAGGCCAGCCGCCAAATACTGGTCAATCTGAGCATTCTCCGATGCCAGCACAGCGTTAACAACCGTCTGTGGATCAACTCCTTTCTCTTGGCTCACTAGTGCAACGGTCTTGCCGGCTTCCAGTTCGCTCCACAGCGCATCTGCGGTGATGCCGATGGTTTGGGCAGCAACATCAAAGGGATCAGCCTCAACGTGATTTACCTCAAACGTGATAGTCTTGACCAGATCGGCAGACCATTCTGCGGCTTCCTCGGCAGTAATTTCGCCCGCCTTTACCATCTCATCGATCAATGCTTGCTCCTGCGTCACCATGTGATTGATCAGTGCCTGCGGATCCTTGCCGTTGGCTTGGGCAATCTGCGCCAGCGACTTGCCGCTCTCCAATTCTGCCTCTAGCGTACCGACATCGATTCCGAGGAAGGCGGCAATCGGCTCCAGGTAATCGGCCATGAACTCATCCTCAACAAAATCACCATCCTCGAACTCGCCTTCATCAAACTCAGCTTCAAGTTCATCAAGTGTCTTGTTGATGGCATCATTCACAAACTCCATCGTTTCCGCACGCCATTCTTGGGCCTCCTCTTCTGTGATGAGGCCAGCCGCCAAATACTGGTCAATCAGGGCATTCTCCGATGCCAAGACAGCGTTAACAACCGCCTGTGGATCGACACCTTTGGCTTGACTCACTTGAGCAACGGTCTTACCGGCTTCCAGTTCGCTCCACAACTCATCGGCGGTAATGCCAATGGTTTGGGCAGCAACATCAAAGAGATCAGCCTCAACGTGATTCACCTCAAATGTGATAGTCTTGACCAGATCGGCAGACCATTCTGCGGCTTCCTCGGCAGTAATTTCGCCCGCCTTCACCATCTCATCGATCAATGCCTGCTCCTGCGTCACCATGTGGTTAATCAGTGCCTGCGGATACTTGCCGTTGGCTTGGGCAATCTGCGCCAGCGACTTGCCGCTCTCCAATTCTGCCTCTAGCGTACCGACATCGATTCCGAGGAAGGCGGCAATCGGCTCTAGGTAATCGGCCATGAACTCATCCTCAACAAAATCACCATCCTCGAACTCGCCTTCATCAAACTCAGCTTCAAGTTCATCAAGTGTCTTGTTGATGGCGTTGGGAATAAATTCCTGGGCCTCGGCCCGCCACTCCTGAGCCTCTGCCTCGGTGATGTGACCGTCAGCCAGCTCTTGATCAATCAGAGCAATCTCGGCGGCGAGTACGGCATCGATAACCACTTGTGGATCAACACCGTTGGCCTGGCTCACCTGAGCAACAGTTTGACCCGCTTCCAGTTCGGTCCAGAGGATCTCTTCGTCAATACCAATCGTCTGTGCTGCGATCTGAAACGGATCGACCTCGTTGGAGTCGACCTCAAAGGTCATGGGCGAGCCCATCTCAATAGATGATGTCTGTGTTCCTTGAGCAGATAGGGGCTGTGCGCCGACCTGCAGCCAACCGGCGCCCACAAGTGAAACCGTCAATGCCCCCACGAGTGCCAAAGTGGTTGGCGTTAACTTCATTCTTCGTTCTGTCATGTTATCACCTCATTTGTTTAGTCTATCTAAACTTCTTGCTAACTATCCGAGGGAACATCCCTCGTGCTTTAAGTGTAGAGGTGAAATGTGACACAATTTCGACAGATCGTTAAGACATTATACAGCAGCATTCGTTTTATCGTCACTTGACACCATATAAGATTCATGATAATATTGCACCATTCGGTGCGGAAAATGGTATTGATTTAAGTAGCAATCTGTACATGGCGCGACAAAAGGAATTTGATCAAGAGAAAGCACTCGACAGAGCCATGAGACTCTTTTGGCAAAAAGGCTATGAGGCGACCTCGATTCAAGACTTGGTCGATCATCTCGGCATAGGTCGTCGTAGCCTTTATGATACCTTCAAGAGTAAACATGACCTGTTTATCGCTGCGCTTGATCGGTATCGCCAGATGACTAACAATTTGTCAACTGCAATGAACAAAGAGCTGCAAGCATCCCCAAAAGTGCTTATTCGCCGGATTTTTGAGTTGATCATTGAAGAAGCAGTCAACGATCAGGACCGATGCGGTTGTTTTGTCGTCAATTCTGCGGTTGAGCTAGCCAGACATGATGACGCGGTTGCCGTTCGGGTGAGGGAAGCCATGCAGCGGATGGAAGATGATTTCTATGCGCTATTGGTTCAAGCCCAGAAAAACGGGGAGCTGAACGCGACACGCGACCTGCGCGACTTAGCTCAGTTTCTAGTCAATGCTGTTTACGGAATCCGGGTGCAAGCCAAGATAAATCCAGAGCGACAACTGTTGACTACAGTAGCCAATTTGACTCTCTCAGTGTTAGATTAGGATTTTTTTGAGGTTTTTCCGCAACGAACAGTATAGAAAGAGCTATTGCAATAACGATATTCCTATGACTTCGCCAGAAAAAATTTGTCTCGACTTTTATTCTAATCCACCCTGGAAATCCAGAAAAGAGAGGACAAATGTTTCTGGCCATCTATTCAGGAGAACTTTCAGATGAATTTTGCGATGAATCGACAAAGATGGTTCCATACCGTCACCTTTTTGCTGGTAACCAGTTTGCTATTGGTGGCCTGTGTGATTCAACCCATTGCAGAAGGATCGAACGAAGCATCAAATGCAGCCTTGACAGAAAGCGCTGTACCAGAGATGATGTCGGCTGGTGTTTTGCACTTTGGCCCCAACAATGAGCTGTTTGTAGGCGACTCGAAGAGCGGCACAATTTTTGCTTTCAATTTGGAGGCCGGCGAGCCACTAGAGCAGCCGCGCGCCTACAATCTCTATGATATTGACCTCCAAATTGCGGCTGCGCTTGGTGCCACAATCGACCAGATCACCATCAACGACATGGCCGTTCATCCGGTGAGCAGCGTCGCCTATCTTTCGGTGATGCGTGGTCATGGAGATGCAGCCATTCCCGTCGTTCTCACCGTTGATCATGATGGCAATATCGAGCCGCTGGACCTGGCTGCACTGGAATACACCTCGACAACTCTTGACAATTTGCCTGACGAGGAAGTGATCTTTTGGAAGAAGATTTCTGCCCGAACTTTGAGCATCACCGACATCGATTACTACGAGGGAGCACTCTACGTGGCTGGCCTTTCCACTGGTGACTTTGCCTCCACCTTGCGCCGCATCCCCTACCCTCTCGACGGCACCGCACGCATCACCAGCGTCGAGATGTACCATACAGTACATAATCAAAATGAGACACGGGCACCGGTCCGCACGCAGACTATCTTAGAAGCGGAAGATGGCCCCATTCTGTTGGCGGCCTATACCTGCACGCCCTTGGTCACCACGCCTCTCTCCGCCCTAGAAGATGGCGCTCATATCACTGCGAAAACCATTGCCGAAGTTGGCTATGGCAACACGCCGATAGACATTATCCGCTTTCAGGCGCAGGGCCAGGATGGAAGTGTACAGGATATGGTAATTCTCACCAATACCGATTACAGCGCCATGATCTTTGGCGTAGAGCAACTTCTCACCAGCCACGAGGCCGAAGGTTTGGTTGAACCTGTTGGTATAGGGATGACGGCTGGTCCTGAACCATTTATCGCACCTTTGACAGGCGTACTCCAGATCAGCGATCAGGATCCCATGCATCTTCTCATGTTACGCACCAACAAAGATACGGATAATCTTGATCTGGTTTCTACGATAAAAGGCGTTTACTTCCGCTTGAGTGATTTCATAAGTGAGTATGACTCTGTTGGCTATGAGTATCCTGCTGATGGGTCGCAGGACTTTGCGAAGGGTTTTCAGAATATGTTGCGCATGGATGAAGGCTACCCAGATCGCGTTGTTCCGTAACGGATCATCCAGGCAAGCAAAACGCTGATCTCCCAAACGTGCTTGCCCACGTTTGGGAGATTCTCCGGCCGACCATTCTATGTCTGCTTATGGAAGATGAGCGATTGCAAAAGAGAGTGGCTGTCCGGTAAGTGATAGGCGCTCACTCGTTGACGTCAACAAGGGTGTGTCGATATTATCGCCAACGGTGTAGGATTCTCAGGCGACGCATCCATACGAAACCCGTCACTTAGTGCTTATCCGAAAAGTTCTGTGACGACGCCTTCTCGCTCGAGTTGCACTCTGGACTCACAACCACTTTTCAGATAGGTTCTTAATCCACAGCCACGAACTCAATAATGAGGCGATCAAAATGAACAAAACTATGGCGCGTCTACTCATTGTATCCGTCATTGGGGTTGGCTTGCTCTTTGTCGGCATGTTCCACAGCTATCTGGACTCACAGGGACTTCTAGCTTTTGAGCAAAACGGATTTGGTGAAGTAACGGTAGTCTTGACGAGCGAGAGCGATAGCGCAGCCTCAGCCACCTTTGATCTCCTTGGTCTTTCACTCACGCTCTTACGGCAGTTGAAAGCACAAGATTTTTCAGCCATCGAATGGCGACAAATTTATGCTGTTGCCCTGGTTGATGAGAAGCTGAGTGCATCACAGGTGCAGCCGATGCTAGGGACATACAGCGTCGAAGCAGGAGCCATCCGATTTGTGCCAAGCTTCCCTCTCCTGTCCGGACAGCACTATCGAGCCACGTTGTCATTTGGTGCCATGATCGCACACGTACCCATGCTGGCAGAGATCATTCCAACGGAAAGACATCAGCAGCGTGTTGTCGAGGAGTTCTGGCTGCCAAGCTCGGATATGGCCGCCACCGAAGTGACAGCTATCTATCCCACTGCGGATCAACTGCCGGAAAACCTGCTGCGTTTCTATGTCTACTTTTCGGCCCCCATGCGCGAAGGCGGTGTACTCGGACATATTCAGCTTGTTGATCTACAGGGCCAGAAAGTAGAAGGCGTCTTCTTTGACTCGATCTTCGAACTGTGGGATCCGTCCATGCGACGGTTGACGCTCCTCTTTGATCCCGGGCGGGTGAAGACGGGGCTGCGTGCCCATGAACAATTGGGTCGCGCCTTGATCCCTGGCGAATCATATGTTCTGGTCATTGGCGAAGGGTTGATGGATGCGTATGGCAACCCCTTGGCCCATTCACATGAAAAAGCCTTTACCGTGACCGAGGCTGATCTGACACCGCCCGATATCGATAATTGGCAGATAATTAGCCCAAGTGGAAGCACGACCGAACCGCTAGAGATCCACTTTCCCGCGCCCTTGGATCATGGGCTGCTGGCTGAGTTTGTGCGCGTGCAGCGTGAAGAGGGCAAGGTTGTTCAGGGGGAGATCGCATTGGACAGTCACGAGACGATATGGCGATTTAGGCCAGAAGAACCCTGGCAAGCTGGCACATATGAACTCACCGTCAACACGCGGCTAGAGGATATTGCTGGCAACAATCTGCACGGTCTATTCGACATCCCGCTAGAGGAACAATTAACGTTGCTGGATAGAGAAATGGTTATTCTACCTTTTCAAGTTGAGTAGACCGATCTATACTATTCTAAATGAATATAGGAGGAGTGATGAATTCAGACAATAAACCCAATATTGTCCCCACCCCGAATGGTCCATACTTGGTAAAGAATCTCGAGAACTTTGCTGATAAAACAGGACCCATCGAGACCAAAAAGACGATGGCGCTCTGCCGATGTGGTCAGTCGGCGAACAAGCCGTTTTGCGATGGCACCCATGCCAAAGTTGGATTTTCATCTGAGAAAGTAGAAGGGCGGGTTGAAGATAAATGGGAAAACTATGTGGGCAAAAAAATTACAATTCATGACAATCGAGGCATCTGCGCCCACGCCGGTCGATGCACCGACGGGCTTGCAGCGGTTTTCCGGTTGAAAGAAGAGCCATGGATTGACCCAGATGCGGCTCCTGTTGATGAGATTATCGCCACGATTCAGCAGTGTCCATCAGGTGCCCTAAGTTACTCAATCGACGATGTTGAGTATCGAGACCGAGACGGCGAACCAGCTATTTTTGTTGTCCCAAACGGACCTTACGTAGTGACCGGCAGCCCGGATCTTATTGATGCCCCCATCTCTGAAGATGCCTCGAACGAACATTTTACGATGTGCCGTTGCGGTGAATCCAAGAACAAACCCTTTTGTGATGGCTCTCACTGGTATGTCGAATTTGATGAAAATAAGTAGTATTTACTGCTCGATTCATGGACATTGGCCGTTATCGCATTCAAACGAGCCTAACGTGACGACCAACCATTGGTTCGAAAAACGACTGTAAGTTAAGCCACCAGGGCAATGGCTGGCGTTAATGCTCTGGTTCCGGTAAAGCATTTTCGACTATCACCACTCGCTTAATCCAGACCCACAGCCCGACGACAGCTGGTGCCAACATCAACACAATTGTACTCAGCAAGAGCGGGAGCGTCTCCAAGGTAGACGCCCCCAAGACCCCGATTAGAACGCCGGCCACAAGGACGACAATACTCCCCGTCCGCAGAACTGACCGCATTGCCTCATTACTCTGAATTGTCTGAATCAGCAGGGCAATGGTCACAAAGGCCACCGTGATGGCACCTGTCAACAGCCAGCGAACGTCGCCAGGTAGTGCTTCGCCAGCATGTTCCACCATGTTCAGCACGGCTGCTCCAACCGCAGCAATGCTAATGGTGAGGGGCAGATGCAGATAGATCCAACTCATGGTTGCAATCTGGTTGACGCGTGGTTGGCGATGCGAGACAAAGTCAAAGTAGACCCACCACATGCCGATGGCGATCAACATCCCCAAAATGGCGGCACCACCCGCTCGCCAGGAAAGATGATGGTGACCAGCCAATCCTTGTACAACACCCACTCTATCGCCGTTCCCTTGCCAAAACCGGAAGCAGCACCCGTAATCAAAATTCGCTTTGTCATGATCTTGTTCTCCTCTCCTCTTCACTGCCATCTATGAGCGAGTGAAATGTCATGCGTCAATGAACTACATGGTAAATCGACTGTGGTGTTTATAGTCACCACCATTGTAGTTCCCGTATTCGCAAAAATGAATACATAAATGTCCACAAAACTTGCACAATTGTACGGAAGTCCGACAATATGCTTGTTTGGCAAGGCAGTTGTGACTATAATAGTACAGCGACAGCAAAACCAACTTAAAAAATGGGTATTCAGCATTCAGTAGGTCGGTATTTGGTGTGACCCGTCCTGAATACTGACGTACCGAATACCGTGTAAGCGCCTTTTGCGTTAACTGAATGGTAAATCTAGGAGTTCGAAAATGACTGTTCAAACCGACAAACTTGAAAAGCTCGTTACGCTTTTAGCGCAGCACACTCCACATGAAGGTGTGGGCAAAACTGGCCTTGACAACCTTGGCACCTTTAAAGCGTCTACCACTCAGGTGAGAAGTCCCGATTATTACGAACCGGCGATTGTGATTGTGGGGCAGGGGAAAAAACGTTGTTATGTGGGCAACAAGACTTATGAGTATGGTGGTGGTGATTATCTGATGCTGTTTTTGCCCATGCCATTGCAAGTAGAAATCATTGAAGCGACGCCTGGAAAGCCATTTTTGGCCGCAGGTGTTCGAATGGACTTAGGACGGCTGGCCGACGTTTTGCTAAAGATTGAGCGCGTAGAAGGTGCTACAACCAAGCCAGCAGCCACCGATCCGTCGGGTATCTTTTCGGCCCCGTTGAATGACCACTTACTTGACCCAACGATCCGGCTCATTGAGTCGCTGGCCAACCCCACGGATGCGGCTATTTTGGGTGAATTGATTGTGGATGAGATCTACTATCGCATCTTATGCGATGAGCGAGGGGGCGATTTGCGAACCTTCTTGCAGCAGCGGGGGCAAATCCAGCGGATTTCAAAAGCAGTACAATATATCGAGCAACATCTTGCGGAACCGGTGTCGGTAGAAGAACTGGCGGAAATGGTTCACATGAGCAGAACCAGCTTCCACGAGAATTTCCGAGAGGTGATGCACGTCTCACCGCTACAGTATGCCAAGTCGATGAAACTCTATCGGGCGCAAAGACTCATCAGGGAAGGGAAAAATGCCAGCGAAGCGGGATACATGGTTGGCTACAACAGTCCGGCCCAATTCAGCCGCGAATATAAGCGCCACTTTGGGTTTGCGCCGTCGGCAACGGTAGCGTGAATCAAATCCCACATCTTGCCGATTCATATCCTGCCATCACAACAGAAAGGCAAGCCAACGCAAACAATGATCGGAATCAGCACGCTGCTGCCCGACGACATGAGCAATACAGTATAGGCACCGACCCCTGCGAAAATAATCAATGACAACATGCCCGAATAGTTTGAAAACCAGCGTTCCATAGCGAAGTCTCATTTGGCGGCCTTTAAGACACTCAGGAGGCGTCTTCGTTCAGGGAATCCAATGCCTGCAGTGACCTTATTGTGTGCCGCTCGCTTGATTTCTAAAACGGCGAACCAGCGCAATGATTCCCAGCAGGATTAGCGAGCCAGCAACGGCAGCGATCAAGTCTTCAAAGGTTATGGCAAGCTCTCCTAGTGCAAAGTCAATGCCCAAAAGGTTGAAGAGAAAGCCACCAATGAGCGCGCCAGCCAAGCCGATGCCCAAATTTGTCCAACGTCCGTAGCCTGCACGTGAGCGCGTCATGACCATTCCCGTTAGGGAGCCGGCTAATGCGCCTACGATTATCCAGATAATGATTTGACCAATTGTAATTGCCATCTTGATTCTCCTTAAAAAATATTCGTTGATTTTGCAGGCCGCCCAACACTGCTACATTTCGGTTAATACTACTAGGATAGCGGTGCGGTGTCACATCCAGAAGTGATCGTTGTCATAGTTACCTGTCATAGACAAACTTATGACAGGTGTCACTCTTTATCTATGACAGACCTATGTTATGGTGGGTTAATGTTTGAGCAATCGACTTCTACAGAATCCTATGCCCTTCTGGCCCTGCGCAATTTTTCGTATATTTGGCTAGTTCTTACCGTGGCTTCCCTGGCGAGCTATTGGTTCGTTGGTGGGACAAGTAATGCGGAATGGCTTCGTCGTGTCAGTGCAATTATCCATGCGGGGATTTGGGTCACCTATCTTTCATCAACACAACTTCAATCGCGTATTAGAGCCCGGTATCTGCCCGTTGCTTTAGCGATTGCTGTCATTGGATCCTTCATTGTGCAGAAGGTGCCAATTTTTTTGCCATTAATTCTAATGGCGGAGGCACAGAGGTGACAGCGGCTACTGTTGGACGGATGACATTCTTATGGATTAGCGCCTAATGGACGGTGTCCAGACAACGCAAATCCTGGGTGAGCGGTATCCCAAATTACCTGTATTGGTACTAACCACCCGTTCGGCAGATGAGTGGGTCTTTGACGCCATTTATGCCGACGCAGCAGGATATCTGCTCAAAGATTCACGCCGAGAGGAGTTTGTGGCGGCCATCAAAGGGACTATGGCTGGCGAGTCATTTCTGGATCCGGCCATTGCTGGCAAGCTGATTCTGCATTGTTCCCCCATCCACTTACGATTCTATTAACTCATCAATGCTGATACCAGTTACCCGCTCGCTATATTCGATTAGCTCTTTATACGCCGACAGTCCATTGACGATCTGCCTCTTTGGCTTATGTTCCTTTTCGAGCTTGTAGAACTTACCCGCGGTTTTGAGTGAATCCGTCTCCAAAATGTGGGATACAATGCGCCGTGCCGACTCTTCCGGTTCCATCAACCCGGAGAATTGCGCAAGCCACCGGAGTATCGCTATCTGCTCTTTCACCTGACGCGTATTGACCATCCCTGGATCCATAAATTCATGTTTGGCCTTGATTGAAGTACGCTTGCTAATAAAGTATGTCAACAATGCACTACCTACATAGCTCCGAGCTGTCGCCTTGAAAGCGTTGATTGTGCCGGACGAGGGCTTTGTGAATGCATCATAGTCGATGTTAGGGAGTGAGAACGATAGCGCACCCACATGCATGACTCTGGGATTCTCTGCCTGCTCCAGCAGCGGATTGAGCTTGACGGTGAACAGATACCTGGAAATATACCCCACGGCAAACATCTTGTCGATGCCATCTTCTGTCACCGCAACTTCTTTGGTGTATACGTTTGCATTTAAGATCAGCAGATCCAGCTTTTGATAGGTGGCCACATACTCATCCAAATATTGATTGTTGGCCGCAATTATCGCCAAATCGACCAAAAATAGCTGATGCTCCCTTTCAGGGGAGATGGCGTTTAATTCGTTCAGCGCATTCGCACCGCGCTCTGGGTTTCTGCCCAAGACATGTACTGTATAGCCGTTGCGTGCCAGTTCTAAAGCGACCGCTTTGCCGATACCGTCCGTTGCACCGGTAATGAGTGCAATCAGTTCATTTTGTTCGTTCACTATTAAATTGCTCCAAATCGTTTTACTTTTCTGCCTTAAGCTTTACTTTCTGGTAAAAGAAAAGAGATGAGGGGAGAAATGTGACAAAAAGCGGTTAGCAGTTCATCCTAAAGGTAGAGAACCCAAAAAGGAGGAAGGAATGCTAACCGCGCCAGAAATAACTATAGCAGTACTGATGAATGTATTGCAAGTAACGCCGATGGGAACAAACGTAAATGTAATGCGTCTGATGTGGGCAATGCTGAATGGGTCGTTTCTGAAAAGTCGAGGAGCAATCCATAGCGCATTGAAAGAAAGCGGGTTTGAAGATGAGGAGCTCCGGCGAAGCTGGTGGAGCTTTCGATATGGATCATGGGATATCACAAGTCTGCTGGGGTCGTGGCAAGAAGAAGTGGAAAGGGGGAATGGGAGGCAAAAAAGTTAGAAGGGTACCGAGTGAAAAGCATAGATATCACAGGGTTCTGGCGACCGAAGCTGCAAGGGAAAGTGAACCGACTCTATAACTCAACGGCTCGTCGGGCATTGCCCGCGCTCATCTTTGGAGTGATGATAAGCTCGGGGGAGATAGGCGGGAAGCGAGTGCCACTGCTCAAGGCAATCATGAGATGCACGGTTGGAACAAAGGAAAGTGAGTTTCGGAAAAAGCTGCTGACAGAGACGAAGAAATCACTGGAGTCAGACGAAGTGGCGGTGGTCGATGCCGGGTTTACAATCAGAGAAATGCTAGAAAGCGGCATAGACCGATTTGTCCTGCGGGAAGCGATTAACTGCACAGTGCGCCGCAATGAGTTCCCCAAACGCAAAGGAAAAGGAAAAGGCAGACCACCTGAATATGGTGATATTGTGCGACCGCTCTCTCGCAGCTATAAGGGAAAGCGACTCGAGGCTACAACTCCGGACTCGTCTGGTCGCTTTCTCTATAGTGGTCGCCTGATTTGCTATCAAGCATGGCACAATCTCGTCCCCAGAACAACCAAGGTGGATACAGCCAACCGTACCTACTCGATTTACGTCATTCAGGATCCGGCCTACAACACACCTTTGGTTTTGGCGACCGTTATGACTTTGCAGCCTGAAACCATTTATCTTGTCTACCTGGAACGCTGGCCTGTTGAACATCCCCCCCTTGGCTTCCAAGCAGATGATTGGCTTACATCGTCAATTTGTTCATGCCGATGAGGCTTGTTTCCGCTTACCTGAACTGGGGCTGCTTGCTGGCAATCTTCTTTCCCATTTAGCCGCTTCTCTTCCTCCCATACCGACTGGCTACTGGGATCGAGAGCCTCAATCCACTCCCGGCAGGCTGCGCCGTGTTCTCTCGAGTGCTCTTTTTCCAACTCCTGACCAACTCGACCCTGACTTTCGGAAAAAGGCCTCGGTTTCACACCATTTCCCTAAAGGCGTTCTCGCTCATCGCCGCCTCAATGCCGCTGCTTAAACTAGCCGAGCACTATTTTTACATTTTATCCCGTTTTTTCAGGGTGGATTCTTTTTTCCGCCCCTTTCGGTTTGCCCTTTGTCACTCAAGCCTTTACCAGAAAGTAAAGTTAAGGCCATTCATAATTATGTCCACTAGCTGTTGGGCTTGCGCTTCCCAATCTTCTTCGTGCAACTCGTCATCAAAGATATGGGGGATCAGGCCCCCAAATAAGAGGTATGTAATGGCATAGGATGCGAACATGGGATCAACTGAACGAATCTGTCCAACCTCAACAAGGTAGGTGAAGTACCCGTGTGCAAATTTATTGTTTGGTGCCAGAATTTGCTTGCGCAGCTGCTCACGTAGCGCTTTATCGATCAAGAGCTGAGGGATGATTGCGCGTAGGGCCGCACGATTGCGATAGATAGCTGCCATATACTGCGCAAGGTACGCTGGCAAATAGTCTTCAAGGTTTGTATTGTAGATCTCTTGCTTAACATCTAATTCGTCTAAGCCTGTTTGATTCAATCGATCGATAATCCCGATGAGCAGATCATTTTTATTCTTAAAGTAATAGTAGATCGTGCCATCAGCGATGCCCGCACGCTGGGCGACTTTGCGAATGGAGGTCTTGTTGTACCCCAATTCGGCGAAAAGGTCGGTGGCGGCATCTAAGATCTCATTGCGCCGCGCGATTCTGAATTGTTCTTTGATTGTGCTCATACTATTAGAACCAAATGAATTATTGATAGATAAACTGAGTATTTATTAGATTTTTTGAATAGATATTCAAATTCTAGCATGAGCGAATTGGCGTGTCAACATTGGGGATCGCCTGGTTTCTTCAGTCCTATTCGGAAAAAGAGAGGGCTCTTCAGGAATTCAGGGGGTTGACAAACTCGAAAATGGCTACGTCGGTTGAGCGGCGGAGCCGTATCAAAACCAAAGCGGGTCTACCCCCTGAGATCCGGTTGAGCCAAAGAGAGCAACGCGAACTACACCTATGGTTATGGTCGCTTCTCTTTGCTAGGTGCATTAGTCAATACACTCGTAAAGCTGAGTGATTTGAAAACCAGCGTTCCATCGTCTCCTCCGTCTGAGTTGATTCAGACTGACTCAGCGTGTGTAAATAGCGGTAGCTTTCTGGGCAACCAGCAGCTATTTACGAACGTTGTGGTTCAGTCTCAGTTGATTCGTGTTTTGCAAAGAAGGAAGTCCGGCGTTCGCCTGAAGCCGGACTTCCTTTTTGAGTATAAGTCTATTTCTAGCGGAACCTTATTCCAGCAAAAGGTCTTTCATTTGATCTACTTGTTCATCAGAGATACCGAGAGCTGTCCGACGATAGTCATCAAAGCTTTCGTAATTTTCGTCGATATAATTCAGCGCTGCGGCCATCTGTTCTTCGTGGGCACCGATGGTGGAGTAGAGCGATTGGGGTGCCTGTGCTCTGAGTTCTTCTGCATTCGTGTACTCATTTGTTAAGAGATAGTCTTCCATCACGGTTTCGCGGGGGACGCCCAAGGTCATCAGCAGTAGCGCAGCCCCAACACCGGTTCGATCTTTCCCCCCTTCGCAGTGGAAGAGCAGCGGTTCTCCATCGGCTGCTAGCACTTCATTCAATAATCCACCGAATATGTCTGTACGTTTACTCGTAAACTCAACATAGCGTTTGATTCGTTCTTCCGCAATATCAATATTTAGGTCCGACAGAATCTTGTCGATTTGGTCAAAATCTCCGACCATATAGAGTTCGGTCAGTTCAGATCGGAATTCGTCCATTGTCTTACCCTGCAACTTCTCCGGGGGGATTAATTCTTCTATGTTCTCGGGGTTCCCAATGGGGAGATTGACATACTTGATATTGTTGCCTTCTGGCAGCTTATCTGGACCTTCCGCTATCTCTCCATCGGCACGAAAATCAACAACCGTGACCAGACCTAACTCATTCAAGTCTTCGGGGTTTTCCAGATCGGCCAATGAATCTGATCGATAAAGCAGGCCCGGTTTAACCGTTTTACCATCGGTCGTCATATAGCCACCCAAATCCCGAAAATTTTCAGTCCCGGCGATGGGAATCAATCTGACGAACTCTTCGTCTTCGGCCATTTCTTTGGTAAGTGCTTTTTCCACAGCTTCTTTGGCTTCTTCTACTTCAGCAATTTCCTCGGCCAGCTCTTCTTTGATGACTTCTTCCACAGTTTCTTTAGCCGCTTCAAGCTCTGCAGCGGTCTCAGCAGCCTCCTCTCTGAGGGTTGCACCACACGCTGTCAGTATTATCACACCGATGAACATAATGGTACTGAGTCTCATCTTTTTCCCTAGTTTCATATATTTCTCCATATTGAGTATAGAACATCATCGGATTTCTCGTTACTCTCGTGAACGAGTGCAATGTTCCCAGACACATCGCTCACTCAGGGGCGGCTCTACTTTAGAGGCGGGTCTGTCAGATGCGGAAGTGATCGGTGTCACAGATTTTGTCACAGATCAACCTATGACATGGGTCACTCCCAGCCTATGACACGATTATGTTATGATAGGTGGATGTTTCAATATCCTGAGGCTAGCGGATCATACAAAACGAGTACGCTAAGCATATTTTCATATATTTGGCTGACACTCATGGTCGTGTCGCTCGTCAGTTATTGGTTTGTCTCAGACCCGCAGGGGTTAGAATGGACGCGCCGTATTTATGCGACCGGGCATGCCACAATTTGGTCGGCCTATATGTCATCCATGTGGCTACGTCGGCGCCTGGGCATGCGCTGGCGACCGATTGGCATGGGCATTGCTATAGTCGGTCCATTAATCATACAAATCGTATTAAATCTCTCTGGTTTTGATCGACATACAGAAGATTTTGGCACGTTCATGCTCACAATTGCGTCTATGCAGATCTTGTGGCTCGCGCCCATATTTACTGCTAGTTGGATGTATAGCTTGCGCTTAGTTGTGTTGACAGCCGTGGCAAGTGGGCTCTCCATTCTGCTTTTGGGACTCTTCCTAATGCATGTAGATATACGCTTTGTCGAAAACTTGGTGATGATTGCTCTCCTCACATCGGTAACGTGGGGCATAATTGGTTATTTCTTTTGGCGCTTCAGTCAGCTTTTGCAGTCTCGGTGGCAGCAAGTAGAGTCAGCTAACAGCCAGTTACGTCAACAAGCTATTCAACAGGAAGAACTGACCATCAGCCGTGAACGCAATCGGCTGGCACGGGAACTTCACGATACTTTGGCCCATTCGCTCAGTGGCGTAACGGTCCAGATCGAAGCGGCGCGTGCTCTCTGGAAATGCAACCCAGAGACGGCAGAGGTGATGCTGTTGCGGGCGGACGAAATGGCCAGAACAGGATTAACGGAAGCCCGTCGCGCGCTGCAGGCATTGCGTGCCACCCCACTCCAGGATTTGGGGCTGGGTTTGGCACTACAGACAGTCGGTGCAGAAGCGGCCGAACGAGCGGGTGCAACCCTGCAAACTGACTTGTCCTCGCACATCGGTGTCAATCTTGAACCACATGTAGAGCAAGGACTCTACCGGATTGCCCAGGAGGCGTTGGAGAATATCGTGCGCCACGCTCGCACCGAAACCATTACGCTGCGATTGGTGGAAACAGAGGAAAAACTTTGTCTCGAAGTGACAGATGATGGGATTGGCTTCAATATCGACGATGCCCCTCTTGAAACGGGACACTACGGGCTGAAAGGGATGAGCGAACGGGCAGCACTTTGTGGTGGAGACTTACAAGTAGAAAGCTCCTTGGGCAAAGGAACGACGATTTTTGTAAGCGTAAGGAAAGAGTTATGATTCGAATTGTGCTCGTTGATGATCAGATAGTTGTTCGTGAAGGGTTAGCCGCCATTATCGGCACTGATCCAGAGATAGAAGTCGTTGGTCAGGCGGACAATGGCGAGGAAGCCCTGGCTCAAGTCAAAACCTTAGAGCCCGATATGATCGTGATGGACCTACAAATGCCCATCATGAACGGGGTGCAAGCTACCCAAATTCTGAGCGAAAGTCATCCAACCTTGCCCGTGCTTGTACTCACCACCTACTCGGCCGATGAGTGGGTCTTTGATGCCATCCACGCCGGCGCCGCGGGCTATCTGCTCAAAGACTCACGGCGCGATGAATTGGTGGCGGCCATCAAAGGCACCATGAACAACGAATCTTTTCTCGATCCAGCGATTGCTGGGAAATTGATGCGCCACATCAGCAAGAAGAAAGCTGATCCACAGACGCCCGCTGTGGCGCTAGCCGGCCTGACCGAGCGCGAACGGGATGTATTGAGATTGATCGCGCAAGGACTCAATAATGGTGCAATTGCCGAACGGCTCCACTTGGCCCCTGGCACCGTGCGCAACTATGTCAGTACCGTCATCGAAAAACTGGGCGTTGCCGACCGTACCCAGGCCGCAGTTGTGGCCATGAAAGAAGGGATAGTCAAAGGTTTCAACTAGAGCCCAAAAAAAGGAGAACTCTCGTGATTCAGCCATGCGAAGCGTCGGTTGGAAGCGAAGTTAGGGCTGGCTCGAAGATACTTTAGCAATCAAGAAGACCTTCATCCTAGCTTAGAACCTATCCGAAAAGTGGTTGTGAGTCCAACCAGCTTCTCGAATAAGAATACATCGTCACAGAACTTTACGGATAAGCACTTAACCGTTGATAATCGGATCCTTCTTTCCAAGCTCGCTTGCCAAGTGGGTTTTGTGTTGCCGACTTCACATATGCTTCGTCAACATACCGAAGCATCATGTGCTCGTCTCGTCCCTCTGGTAATCCGAGTCTGCGACATCTTATGATTGAAGCTGGCTGGTACCCGACATCTTCGACAAAAAACATATCTGGATCGAACTGTTTTCCAGTCCAGTCAGGGACCTTTAGGTTGAGCGCACGAGCCAGCAGGGCTTGACCTGCAAGGAGCTTATGGACGGGGCGTGGTCCGCGATTTCCAGGATTCAGCGAGTGCATCACGGCGAGTGCGTCAAGGCCAGACGGCCCGCCAATCAGAGGCCGACAGCCTTTGATCAGCACCACATGCCCATCGCCTGCCACGCTAATGTTGAGCGAGTCGCCACCAAGACTGTAATACATATAGATGGTTCCTGGTGGTGCCCACATCGCCTCTCTCGCAGGTATACGCCCTAACCAGGCATGATTGCCTTTTGCGACGACAACTGCCGTAGCCGTCGCTCTGTCGCAACGAACGTTTTCAAAGCACAAGCTTTTAGCTCATATTGCTGAATTCCTTCTGCAAAGGCAAGTGACGTAAACGGATCCCTGTCGCATCAAAAATCGCGTTGGCGATGGCAGGGGCAATCGGTGCAATCGGTGGTTCACCAATGCCTGTTGGGACTTCCGACCCTTCGATCATCACCACGTTGATTTCGGGCGGCGTATCGGAGAGCATCGCAAGCGGATATTTGTGGTAGTTGGTGGCATGGAACTGTCCATCTTCGATGAAGTTATCTTCGTAGAGCGCAGAACTAATGCCCATCATCGCACAACCTTCAACCTGCTGCCGCACACCGTCAGGATTAATGACCACGCCGGGATCGACCGCCGATGTGACCTTGTGGACGCGAATATTGCCGTCCACGATTTTGGCTTCGACAACGGCAGCGGCGACGGTGATGCGGTCTTCGATGATCGCCATGCCGCGCCCAATGCCGTCTGCTTTCGACTCATCCCAGCCGCTTTCTTCACGCAGCTGCAGCAACATCTCTTTCCAGCGTTCATGTTTCTCTGGCTCTTCCGGCAAATGCGCCAATCGTAAATCGAACGGGTCTTGATTGGCGGCGCGTGCCACCTCATCCATGAAGCTCTCAATCGCAAAGCCGTTGGGGTACATGCCCACACCGCGCCAGATGCTGGTGAGGAAAGGCATGTCGATGTGCCAGATGTTCGCCTCGCCATGTTCGATGTTGTACAAAAATGCCGCGCCGTGCCCAGCGGAGACGATGTCGGCACCGAGAATTGGCTTGAGGGAAAATGGCAACGGAAAGAGACCCAATCCCTGATCGCCAGAGGCCAACTCGTGATTCATGGCGATTAACTCACCTGCATCGTTGAGTTTGGCACGCAGAATGTGATGGGTGGCAGGGCGCACAACACCACACAAAAATTCGGTCTCCCGATCCCAGACGATTTGTACCGGTCGCCCCACTGCCTGGGAAATGCGTGCAGCATCGCCCGCCGGATTCAAGGCATATCTGCGGCCAAAACCACCACCTAAATAGGCCGTCTGGACTTCAACATTGTCTGTGTCCAATCCTGTGGCACTCGCAACGTCTGACCGTGCAAGACCTGCCGACTGCGTTGCTGTAATCACCAGTGCAGAATCCTCGCGCACGTCTACGATGGCACTGTTCGGTTCCATGTGGGCATGAACACCAATCGGCACACGATACTCGGCTTCGATTACCGTCCCACCATCCGCCTCGATAGTGCGCACTGCGTTACCGTTACGGAGAAGGTTGACCGGCGTAACATCTTCATTACCTACGGTGAGCCGCTCGTCGATTTCGGCCTGCTGCCACACTTTCGGCACATCCCACTGCGCGTTGAGCTTGCGTTTGCCCATCTCGGCTGCATAGCGATTCTCTGCCACCACTGCAACCAAATCATCCAGTTCTACCACATCGACCACGCCGGGGAACGCCTTCGCCGCGGCCACGTCCATGCTCTGGAGCGTGCCTTCAATGAAGGGGCATTTGAGGACGTTGGCATGGAGCATGTCGGGCACTTCCTGATCCAGCCCAAAAATCGCGTCGCCCATCACCTTTGGCTTGAGGTCGATGCGCGGCTTCTCCGTGCCGACAACCTTGAACGACGAGCGGGGGCGCAATTCTGGTGTGTCGGGAATCTCCCATTCGGTCGTGCTGTTGACGACATTGATGTAGGTCACGCTGTTGCTGCCGGAACTGACCACGCCGTCGGCGGTGCTGACCTGCGACACGTCTACGGCCCATTGCGCAGCTGCTGCTGTCTTGAGCATTTCGCGGAATGTCGCCGCTAACTCGCGGGTTGGCACGTACATACTGCGCGTCGTTGCACTGGCACCCGTGCCAAATGCATCGATGAGACCATTGGCAGAGGTCGCCATTTTGACGGTAATGTTTTCATAGGCGATGTCGAGTTCTTCAGCCACCAGCATGGCGATGCCTGTGACGATCCCTTGACCCATTTCTGCTTTGGCGAAGTTGATTTGCAGGGTGTTGTCGGGCTGCATCTCAAACACGATTTCGGGTTCAAAGCCGGAGATGCCGTGAGGACCACCGGCTTCGGCCATGAAGTGGTGCAGAGAGCGGCGGATCGGGGTGCGGCCAAAATAGAGTGCCGCAGCCGATCCGCCGAGCACAATTGCGCCGCCAATCAGAAAGTTGCGTCGGCTGAAGACCCGTCGCCGCTTCTTGGGTTGATCCTCGCTTTGATTGTTCTCAGGTTGCTCATTGACTGGAGTTGTATTTTCAGTAGCCATAGACCTAACCCTCCTGATTTAGCTCTGCTGCCCGATGAATCGCTTTGATGATCCGCGGATGGGTACCACAACGACAGATATTGCTGATGTTCTGCTTGATATCGTCATCAGTCGGGTTGGGAATCTCGGCAATCAGCTTGGCAGCGGCCATCATAAAACCGGGCTGACAGTAACCACATTGGGGCACATTCACCTCCATCCACGCCTGCTGGATTGGGTGTAGATTCTCTTCGCTCCCGGAAAGTCCTTCGAGCGTTGTAACCTCTTTGCCTTCTGCATACTTGACTGGGTAGGTACAAGAACGGAACAGATCGCCATCGACATGGAGCGAACACGCCCCACACATGGCCCGCCCACAGCCGTATTTCGTCCCCTTTAGGCCCAGTACATCGCGCACCACCCACAGCAGCGGCATCATCGGATCCACATCGACCGTTACCGGCTCGCCATTTACTTTGAAGTTAAATTCCATAATTGTTTTCCTTTGTAAAAATTGCAAGGTTGTAGGGTGGGATAGTCCTCACCCTATCACCTTGTCATCTATCTACTCTGCCGGAATCGGCGCGCCAGCCTCCAGCCACGTCTCCAGCGCCTGCACAAACTCATCATGAGGAACCGGGATGGGGGTACGATCACCGCCCGGTTCCCAGGCCCAGAGGACGAGGGCATCTTCGCTCATGTGGTGCAACAGATCTTCGTGGCTGCGACCGCCATTCATTTCGGGGTCGAGCAATCTTTGGGCAATCTCGGCGTGGCTTAGGCCATACCATCCCATCGTCTTGGGGCCAATCCCCAGTGGGGCGCACCAGGCACGAGGCTATATGGATTGTTTTCCTCATGGTGACAAGTCTCGCAAGTTTGGACGGGCCACCGTGATTGTCTTCGCCGCGTGTGACGTTAAAGAGGTGGATGATCTGCTCGTCGCGCTGCCGAGGTCGGTCGCCAACGGGATGACAGTTGATACAGCGGGGGTGGGTTAAGACGCTCATGACAGTCTCGAAAGCTGTGTCGGCGTTATCCTGGGTGCTGGTGCTCCTCTATTGGTTTGAGCCTCTGCCAGCGTTTGGACTTGTGGCACAGTAGTCGGGCGCGCTGCCGGACCACAACTGGCAGTGACCAATGCAGCAATGACCAACAGTGCAGGAAACAAAGGCACCATTCGTGAAGTTTTGGGACGGAACCATCGCTGAACAGGTTGTTGCATGGATGTTCTCCTTTCGTATCAACAAATAGGTCATCAGAGAGGGTAATTTGCGAAGTTTCTAATTTACACCTGCCAATCAGTAGAAAGCAGCGAGGCGGGCATCCCTCATTGCGGTCTACCAATTATCAAATATTAGGCAAACGTTGAAATTATATCAAGATAACCCAAATAACGGAATGCACAATCCTCCCAAATCCTTGCACAATCCTCCATTAAACAATGTAAAAGCTGTAACAAAATACGTAGCAAAAAGTATCTATCCTTGCTTCTGTTGTAAATTCAAGATAGTATTTGTACACAGATTTTCAGGGGCTTATCTGCTGGTACGTGAATAAATTTCATATGAAGCCTCCCTGCGAACCTGTCAAACCAAAACGTCCCGGAGGAAACGATGAAATATAGACGTAGCTTAGCCACTACCCAACGCTTTGGCAACATCTTAAGTAGCTTTGTTCGCTATGGTTTTGAAGATGTTCTTGGGAGCGACCAACTCCAAAAAGCCCGTCAGTTTTTCCGAAGCCAAGAGGATGAGCGTCCTTCCAGTGATCAGCTATCAACCCCCGAACGCGTCCGTTTGCTATTGCAAGAACTAGGTCCGACCTTTGTCAAGTTCGGCCAGATGATTGCCAGCCAAAGTACCAGCCTGCCCCCTGAATGGACCGATGAACTGAGTAAATTGCAGAACAATGTACCACCTTTTACCTTTGGCGAGGTCAGCACTATCTTCATAGAAGAATTCGGTGCTGCGCCGGACGAAATCTTTGCCGAGTTTAGCCCAGAACCGCTGGCCGCAGCCTCTATCGGTCAGGTTCACCAGGCAGTATTGACCAGCGGTGAAAAAGTCGCGGTCAAGATCCAGCGCCCCAACATTCTCTCTCAAATTGAAGAAGATTTAACCATCATGCACAATTTGGCGCAGATGTTGGAAAGTACTTTACAACAGGCGCGGGAGATGGATGCGGTGACGGCGGTAGATGAGTTTGCCACCAGCCTGTTGGAAGAACTCAGTTATCGCAATGAAGGGCGCAACGCCGAGCGGTTGAGTAAAAACCTGGCCCACTTCCCTAACATCCGCGCACCCCGCATCTATTGGGAAAGCAGCACCGATCGGATACTAACGATGGAGTTTATGGAAGGCGTCAAGGTTAGCGATGTGAAGGCTCTGGATGCTGCGGGCGTTGAACGCGAAAAAGTTGCAACCGATTTTGTGCGCTCTGTAGGGCAGCAAATTCTCATTGATGGCTTCTTTCATGCCGACCCCCACCCAGGCAACATTTCAGTGAACCTGGAGACCAAAGAACTCATCTTTTTGGATCTAGGCATGATGGGCATTTTGGATAAAGAGCAACGCCGTGAGTTTATCAACCTAATGTTGGCGGTTTACAACCGAGATAGCACCGCTTTAACCAGGGTGGCATTAGAGCTTGGTACACCCATGCGCGAGGTCGACAGACGCAAAATAACTCGCGAGATTGAGCGGCTTTTGGGCAAATTGCTGGATGTACCCTTGGTCGAAGTGGGAGCCGCCAGCTTTTTTGCGGATCTAATTCGCATGCTGCAAGACAACGGCATCAAGCTCCCCAGCGAGTTGGTGATGGCGCTCAAATCGCTCATGCAGATGATGGAGGTGGTCGTTGCCCTCAATCCGCAACTGAGCTTTCGTGAGGTATCCCAGACCATTGCCAATCTGCTCCTCAAAAACCAAATGAGTCCTTCTGCATTTAGGGATTTTCTACAGGATCGAGCCTTGCGTCTACAGCAAACCGGTCCGTTGGTAGATAACGCGATTGAAGAAATTTTGCGCCAGCTTCGTAGCGGTAGCATCACGGTGGAGATGAAGGGCTTGGATCTCTCTCAAGAGATGGGTGTGCTGACCAACATCGCCCGCCAATTTACCATGGGCGTGGCCTTGGCCGGATCCACCATTGGTTCTGCCATCGCCATGAGTGTCTCCCCCCAAGAGAATTGGGCCTTTATTCCAGTGCTGGGTGTGGTGGGTTTTAGCGTGTCGATTGTACTTATTGCCTATTTGGTCTGGCGTGAGCTGAGGGGATTATGGTCTGGCCAATGAAGCAACATTATGGCCTGTGCTTTTGCCTTATGTAGCGTTGAGAGCGCTGATGCCTACCTGGATATCAAAAACGTCGCCGGATTCTCTTACAAAGCTGCTGTGGTATACTTGGCAACATGAAAGCACAGCTACTGAAAGCAAAGTTCTATATTCCCCCCTCCCGCCCCGAACTTGTTCCGCGCCCGCGCCTGAGGGAACGATTGAACGGGGGACTTCATCATAAACTAACTTTGGTTTCTGCCCCTGCTGGATTTGGCAAGACAACGGTCGTAGGTGACTGGGTTCGGAGTTTGGCTGAATCGTCAGCGGATCAATCTCCAATGTTCGTCGAACAGGTCTGCGCGGCTTGGCTCTCTTTGGATGAAAATGACAATGATCCCAACCTCTTTTTCACCTACTTCACTACCGCCATTCAACAGGTTTTGCCAGATATTGGTCAGATGCTGCTCGAGCGATTACAAGCAGCCCAACCTCCGGCTTTCACTGCACTGTTGACCACGTTTATCAATGACATGGATGCCCTATCGTCGAAGCTTGTCTTGGTTCTCGACGACTACCACGTCATTCAAAATGCCGCCGTCCACGCCGCCATAAATTTCCTGCTCGACCATTTGCCGCCGCAGATTCATCTCATGATGATCGCTCGCAGCGAGCCGCCCCTATCGCTCGCCCGTCTACGGGCTCGTGGTCAAATGGGTGAGATTCGAGTCGATGACCTTCGCTTCACAAGTGAGGAGGCCATACCATTCCTGAACCATGCATTAGGCTTCAATTTATCGATGGAAGAGACTGCAACGCTAGAATCACGGACCGAAGGCTGGATTGCTGGGTTGCAGTTGGCCGCAATTGCGATCAAATCTTACCGAGCGTCTCAACCGCACAGCTTGACACAATCGCCTCTCTCGACGTCCACGCAAGATGATCAAAACGTTTCTGACTTTATCGCAACATTTGCCGGCGACGATCATTATATTGTTGACTATCTTATGGAGGAAGTGCTTCATCAACTGCCTGAGAGCCCCCAGACCTTCCTGCTACAAACATCGATCCTCAACCGAATGTGTGGGCCACTATGCAACGCCGTTACCGGACGTGACGATGGTCAGACGATGCTGGAAAGCTTGGAGCAAGCCAATCTCTTTGTTGTGCCGCTGGATAACAAACGTCAATGGTACAGATACCATCATCTCTTTGCCGACATGTTGGTCAGCCGCTTGAGTCAGAATTCATCCGCCGTCGTACCGGACACAGATGGGAAAGACGAACAGGGTCTGTGCGATTTACACCGCCGGGCCAGTCGGTGGTATGAGCAAGAAGGACTGGTCAGTGAAGCCATCGAACATGCTATCAGAGCCAGAGACTATGAAAATGTTGCCCAACTCATTGAAGCAAAGACGACCGAAATTGTGTGGGTACGGGGCAATGTGTATATTCTAAAAGAGTGGTTAGACGCGCTGCCTGAGGATATTGTCAGATCTCGGCCCCAATTATCCCTAACCTATGCCGGGCTGCTATTTGAGTTCTATGCAGATCAGACGGAGGCCATTGAAGCACGGCTACACGACGTCGTTCTTGCTCTAAGTAAGCGACCTGATGCGAAGCTGGCGGTTAGTCTGGCTATCATACAGGCGAACCTGGCCCGACGTCGGGGTGATTCATCGACAGCCATCGAACTGTGTTCGCGAGCCCTGGATCAGTTGCCCGCAGGCAATCCAGCCCGCAAATGTGGGTTACATCACGTACTAGCTGCAACGTATGACAGCATCGGGGAACTTAGCCAGGCGAGCATCCATTATCAGGAAAGTGTTTCAACCGGCCGCGTTCTTGGCGATCGCTACCTCACCCTCCTTTCTCTGGCCCGGCTGATCGAAGTGTCAGTCATACGGGGTCAGCTGCAAAAAGCCAATAACCTATTTCAGCAGGTTTTGAAATATTTTGATAAGCAAAACGGACCAGATAAAGGGATGGCCTATCTCGGTATGGGGGAGGTTCTGCGAGAGCGGAATGATTTGGAGAACGCCGAAACGTATTTAAGTGAGGGCATCGAGTTGTGTCGACCTTTTGATAATTGGCTTCCCAATATGCTCAAAGGAATGGTCAATCTGGCCTGGGTGCAACAAGCCCGTGGGGAGCGAGAGGGTGCTCTTGCCCTTTTTGAGGAAATGCAGCAGTTTGGCGACGATAGCACGATTCCTTATCCTGCCACTCGTGTCGCTGCTTCACTGGCTCGGTTGTGGCTGACCCAGGGCAATGTAACTGCCGCTGCGCGCTGGGCGCAGGAAAGCAATCTTAACATTAAACAGGCCGGTGACAACTATCTCAACGAACTCGACTATCTCGCCGTGGCACGGATTCTGATTGCCCAAGCTCGATCTGATGACGCCTTAACGATATTGGCTCAGCTCTTTTACTCTGCGAAAGCCGGTGACCGTATGGGCCGGGTTCTCGAAGTCAAGCTGCTTCAAGCCTTGGCTTATCAGACCAAGGGTGATCTCCCCCAAGCGCTCAATTGTCTCACACAAGCCCTCGCTCAAGCTGAGCCGGAAGGATACATTCGCCTCTTCGTCGACGAAGGCGAGCCAATGGCTACTTTGCTTCGTCAGGCCACTAGCCAAGGAATCGCGACAGCGTATGTCGAACGATTGTTGTCCGCATTCCTTCGTTTACAAAAAGAAGCTCAAGCCAACATTCAAAAACCTGAAATCCACGCTCTCCTCGACCCCCTTACTAGCAGTGAACTCAAAACGCTCAAATACTTGGCAACCGACTTACCTGTCCCGCAAATTGCAGAAGAAATGGTTGTGACCGTCAGTACAGTCCGCACCTACACTAAACACATCTACAGCAAGCTCAATGTTCACAGTCGTATCGAGGCCACCCACCGGGCAAAAGAATTAGGACTGCTGGATTGAAGCCCTCCCAATAGCAAACCCCAAAATATCCCAATAAACATCCCAAAATTGGGAGTGACATCTCCCCGGGCGATCCCCTATACTGCTTTCAAAACAAGTATAGATAAACGTCTAACGAAGCTGCACCTCAAACCAACGAGAGGTTGATGGTGGATGGTTGATAGTGGATAGTCACATGCGTGTGACTATCCACTATCAACAAAACTTGCTTTGTTGGTACAGGATTTTCGTGAACAAAACTCTTAGAGAGGAGACACAACCCATGAATAACGGGATTCTGAGAACACCAGATTCAGCTTTCGCCAAGCTTCCTGATTACCCATTTGAACCACACTATGTTGAGGTCAATGGATTGCGGGTTCACTATGTTGATGAGGGACGTGAAAATGAAAAGACCATCTTTCTTTTCCATGGCCAACCCTCCTGGAGTTACCTCTATCGGCACATGATCCCACTGTTTGTAGAGGCTGGCTACCGCGTCATTGCGCCTGACTTGGTTGGATTCGGCAAGTCTGACAAACCAAGCGATCCTGAGGCGCACACCTATCAAGCGCATGTTGACTGGATGACGGAGTTTGTCCGACAACTGGGAATCAAAAACGCCGCCGCGTTTATGCAGGATTGGGGCGGGATGATTGGCTTACGGGTGTTAGCAGCAGAACCGGAATGGCTTTTGCGCCTCGTTGTCAGTAACACGGCTTTACCCGATGCGAATGGAATCACCAAAATCTTGATGCCGCTTTCCATGAAGGCAATGACCTATTTTGCTGGCCAAACAACCATCGAGGGTTTTGCGGCCAAACAATCCTTTGGCAATTGGTCGTCCTATTTTCAGCGCACCGAAGCACTGGAAATCGGCAAGATCATGCAAATTTTGACCGTAAAGAGTTTAACTGAGGCCAAAATGTCTGCCTATGATGCGCCGTTTCCCGACGATCGCTTTTACGCTGGACCCCGCCGCATGCCGCAAATTATCGCTTCTCAGCTAGATGAAAGTCATCAGGCTTGGACTGTACTAGAGAAATGGAAGCAGCCAGTTCTGACATTATTTAGCGATAAAGACCCCTTTCTAGCCGAAAGAGGGATGGATAAGCAGTTTCAAGATCGCCTTCCTGGTGCCAATGGTCAGCCCCATACCACCATTACGAAGGCGTCACACTTTTTGCAAGAAGATAAAGGGGACGATATAGCCGATAAGGTCTTACGTTGGTTAGCGAAAACTAATTTTTAACCCTCTGCAGGTGTCTCGTTCTTCTCATTCGAGACCTCGAAGAGATTCGACTTGCGAACGTTGGCCCCGGCTGACCGCAAGCCTGCGAACCAGAAGCGTCGGACTTCGAACGCGTCGCGGCGCTCAACTTTCGCCACCTCTTGCCTTCGCATGGGACACCGCTCAAAGACAGAGCCAAAGAAGCAGTGAGCGCAACTATCCACCAGCTTTATGGTGTTTAAATCAATTATACAGGACTTATGCAGAATCGTACTCGCTACCAGAGGTAACAGTCACTTTTGAAGTGACTGTTACCTGAGGAGGTGCGTAAGTCCTGATTATAGAAAGGCAGATCGATCGTGACATTGCAAATATCATCAGAGTTTCCTTTTGAATCTAAATTCATTGAGGTAAAAGGCAGCCAAATGCACTACATAGAGGAAGGCGAAGGCGACCCAATTCTATTTATTCACGGCAATCCGACATCTTCTTATATTTGGCGCAATATCATTCCCTACGTGAGTCCATACGGTCGGGCAATTGCTGTAGACCTCATCGGGATGGGCAAATCAGATAAACCAGATATCGACTAAGCTCGACTTTGTACAATTTGGGCACATTAAAAAGTTAATAAAGAAGGAACAAAAGGGAAGCTGATGTAAGATAGGAGTGAGAAAACAACTATCAAAGAGAGGAGAGCCCAATGTTCCTTCCAGCAGAAATAATCCCGTTGTTCGAGAGCTTTCGCCCAGTCTTCACAGAACCGACGTACCAAAAGGCACTGGTCTTGGTGATAGGGACGGTGTTAACGAAGGGAAGACGAACGGTGACAGCGGCGTTGAGAGTGATGGGATTGGAGCAAGAGGGAGACTGGTCCAAGTATCACCATGTGCTGAATCGAGCGAAGTGGGATGGATTGATGTTGAGCTATATCTTACTGCACTTGATTGTGGATACGTTTGTGGTCATGGGAGCGCCAGTCGAGATAACGGTAGACGAGACGCTAGAAAGGCGCTGGGGTCCCAAGATCAGCAAACGAGGACACTGGCGAGATAGCCTGGCGTCAGGCCGGAAGATGAACGTAAGCACGAGCGGATTGCGGTGGCTTCTGTGTGGTGGTCAAGTTGCCGTGGAGTGACCTCTACTGGTCGTTGCCCTTCTGAGCGTCTTACTCACAACGCCGAAAGTCAGCGAAACGCTTAACAAGCGCCACCGGACAGTAGCGAAACGAACCATGCAGGTGGTGGCCTGGCTGCGTCGAGCTTTGCCAGGTCGAGAAATCAAGCTCATCGGCGATGGGGCTTACAGTGTGATCGAGTTGGGCTTGCGCTGTCAATCCCAAGGAGTCACCTTGATTGGGCCTCTGCGACTGGATGCGCGTCTCTTTGACTATCCACCCTCCCGTTTGAAACCTGACGGCACAAAACGACCTGGTCGTCCTCCTGTCGTTGGGCAGCGACTGCCCAATCTGGCAGATGTCGCCCTCTTCCAAACCACCTGTTGGCACCGCTGCCGCATTGACTGGTATGGTGGAGAATCTGAAGTCGTCGACTGGGCCACTGGTATTGCCTTTTGGTACGTACTCCACTGGCACTACCCCGCTCCTTCTGCGCTGGGTTTTAGTCCGCGATCCCAAAGGCCAAGCTGAGACCGTCGCTTACTTCTCCACCGACATTCATCAGGCTGCCCCCCCACATCATCGCTGATTTCGTCAAACGCTGGTCCATTGAAGTCACTTTCGAGGAAGCCAGAGCTCACCTCGGTGTCGAAACTCAGCGCCAGTGGAGTGACTTGGCCATTGAGCGCACTACTCCTGCTCTCTTTGGTCTTTTCAGCCTTGTCATTTTGATGGCTCATGCCTTCTCTCCTGATGGCTCTATCCCTTTGCCTCAAGCTGCTTGGTATCACAAGACTCACGCCTCCTTCCATGACCTCCTCTCTCTGGTTCGCCGCCGCTTATGGTCCCATTTCCTTTTCCAGACATCCCACATTTCACCTGCTCTTCGTTTATTCTCTCCCTCTCAGGTGAACACCTTACTTTCTGCTGTCTGTTATTAACTTTTTAATGTGCTCAAAACTTACAAAGTCAAGCTATGGGTTCACCGATTCTTATGCCTATTTGGAAGCGTTTATCGAAAAGTTGGAATTAAAAAACATCACCTTAGTCGTGCAAGATTGGGGCTCAGGCCTCGGTTTTCACTACGCCAACCAGCACAGAGATAACATCAAAGGCATTGCTTTTATGGAAGCGATGTACAAAAAGCTTGAATGGAGCGAGCTGCCCTTCTCATCCAAACTTGGATTATTCATGATGCAATCGAAGTTAGGCAGTTTCTTCATGTTTGGCGTAGCCAATAGTTTTGTGAATAACATGTTGCCCCAATGGACCGAACGCAAATTAAGCGACAAAGAAATGGCAGCCTATCGCGAACCTTTTCCAACGATAAAAAGCCGCAAGGCGATGCAGGTTTTTCCGAGAGATGTTCCTGTACAAGGCAACCCCGAACATACTGACAAAGTAGTGGAGAGTTATCACAAGTGGCTTAAACAGACAACCATTCCCAAAATCTGTTTTTATGCAACGCCTGGTCTGCTTATTCCAATCGAAGATGTACCGTGGATCAGCAAAAACTTCCCAAACAGCACCATGGTCGACATCGGCAAAGGAACCCATTTTGTTCAAGAGGATAACCCACATGCTATCGGCACTGAACTAGCCAAATGGTATAGCGCTCTCTAAAAGGTTCAAGTACTGTTGCAGTGAGTAAGGGCAGCGAAAGCACTGACGAACATGGGCATTGCCTTCGACGCGAGGAGAATTTACCCGGAGATATTTGACTGCATCGAGGCCTATGACGGTACAATTGCTATCAGCGGGGATGGCCTTGGATAGGGGACGACTGTGCGTCTCGACCTACTACTACTGCCTCACTTGATGAAGTGAGTATAGTCAGCAATGAACGGAGACAAACCATGAAGCACTATTATCTTACCGGTTACCGGCAGATCGAAATGGTAGACGAACCGATACCCACCGCCGGTGCCGGTGAGGTCGTGGTCAAGGTTGCCTACACGGCCCTCAGCCCCGGCAGCAATGTGAGCGCCTATCTGAACCAAGACCGCCACCAGCAGGGCGAATTGCTCTATATGGCCAGCGGTGTCGTCCAGGAAGTGGGTGCGGATGTGCGGTCCGTGGCCCCCGGCGACGCAGTGGCGATCCTGAATTGCGGTCATCAAGCCTATGCCTGTGTGGCCGAGGATGCCGTACATTGCGTGCCCCAGACGCTCACCCTGCGCGAGGCCAGCGTCTCCTATCTCTGTAGCTGGTCGGTGAGTGCGCTCCACCTGGCACAATATGCCGCAGCCGAAACGGTGGTGGTGGTCGGTCAGGGATTGGTGGGTGCGTCAGCGGCCCTGGTTGCCGAGTTGATGGGCGCACGTGTGCTGGCGCTCGATAGTGCACCGGAACGGGTGGCCTTTGCCCAGACGTTGGGACTCGGCGCGGTGGTACAGGTGGAGACGCCCACTGCCGACGCAGAGATGGCGACATACTTGGGAGAGACCGGGCCGGATCTGATCCTCGAAACCTCTGGTTCCTGGCATGGTTTACGCCAGGCGCTTGATTTAGCGCGCGATTACACCCGTCTGGCGATTATGGGCATCTATCGCCAACCACCGCCGCTGGACCTTGGGCTGGATCTCCACCAGTTGTTGTATACGTATCCCAGCAAATTCCATTACCAACGGTTGCAGATCATCGGTTGCGGCAGCGACCCCGATGAGGTTGCCTACCCCAATCCACGTCTGGCCACCCGGCGGCGCAACTATGCCTATGTACTGGAACAGGCTGGGCGCGGGCGATTGCCCTTGGCCAAGCTAATCACCCATGCGCTCCCGCCCCAGGAGATCGGCAACGCCCTGGCTGGGCTGGCTGACGGCAACAAAGAGATGGTGGGGGTTGTCTTCGACTGGAGCAGGGGATGAACACTCGCTATTCGCCAAACGTCACTGTCCCCGCCTGACCGTCAACCGTTACCCAGCTGCCATCGACAATATGACGACAGGCGTCCTTCACTTGAATCGCGGTCGGTACACCATACTCACGTGCGGTGGCGGCCGCATGTTGGCCGACCGAACCACGCTCTAATACCAGACCGCCCAGAATCGGAAAGAGTGGCGTCCACATGGGCCCCACATTGACGGCCACCAAAATGTCCCCCGGTTTGAGATCAGGCAACCTGATGGGGTTGGTGGCGGTACACGCCTGCCCACGATGGCGCCCATGGCTGGCGCCCAAGCCCTGTAAGATATCCGGTGGTGTGCCTTCGGTGTTTGCTGCGGTGTCAATCACCTCGTCACGCCATGTCGGTCGTTCCGGCAGATCGGCTGTCGGTAAGCCCAGAATAGGCGGCGTCTCCAGCGTCTGCCAATACTGGTAATCTGCTTGTCGAGTGGCAATGATGGTTGCAACATCAACGGAAGACGGCGTGCGCAATAGATCCCCGATTTCGGCAAAATGCAACCAGAAGATCTCATCTAGAGCGGCAAGAACCCGCTGGCTCACCAGCCAGCGGCCAGCGGCTACCACGGCTTGACGCACCTGACCGGTATACATTTGATCCAGGTAATGGTTGTGCTGTTCGACCACCGCGCTTACCTTGCGGGCATAGGCTAACTGGTGGCGAAAGTCGGCCACGACGGCGGGATCGGGACAGGCCGTGCAGAGGGCTGCCACTTCTGCTTCACGGGCCTGGCGCGCCTGCTCCCGGCTGACGGTCGGCGCGGTCACGTGGGCGGCCAGGTAGGGTGCAATAAGCGCCAGCACCATGGACGGCTCCTCGCGCCAGGTGGGCATGGCCAACGTCACCTCTGAACCCCAGCCGTCCCCCGTGCGTTCGCCATATTGGTTGAGGAATTCGTGAAAGCGGGTTAAAAAAGATGCCGCCTGGGGCAACGCGCGCAATTGCGCCATGACATCGGTTGGCGCTTGGGCAACCAGCTTTGCCACCGCTGTCTCTTGGCGCGCCAGGCAAGCGAGCGCATAGAGTTCATCGATCAGCTGAGTGAGGGGCGTCTCTTCACTGTCCGTGAGTCGATCGGCCACGGCATTGGCCTCATCACCACTTAGACCGGAGAGAGCGGTAAAGGCGTCGTAATAGCGCTGGGGCGGTTTGAAATCCATCGCCGGATGAAGCGGCATGTGACGTCGGCGCACGGCCAATACTTCCTCCAGATGATCGGCCAGGGCCGGGCCATCGGCGCTTTCCCGATCAAATGTGCGCAGCCGCTCCGTCGCCTTGACAATCTCGGGCCCCCAATGATCCCAGGTCGTCAAGCCCTGTTCCTGCAAGCGGGCGCGTAGATCAAGCATGGCCGCCCGCCGGATGCGCTGGTCGGCTGCCGACCAGCGCATGGGGATGGCGCGCACATAGACGCGGCCATTACAGAGTTTAATCGCCTGGTTGCGCTCTGCCCCCAACAGGCGACAGCCCTCTTCGCGCATCGATGCGATATCGAGCGCGTTGTCAAGCTGGAGCGGACGTTGCACATCCGGTTCGTCTACATTGCGTGGATCTCCCGGTCGTTCATGACGCCAGAGGCTATGGCGCTCCTCGTCATTTTGCCAGGTGACAGGAAACGGAGCAGGTATAGCCAATGCGGCCGGCAGCCCCGTGATGGGCCTGGCCTGCAGGAGCCACAACCGGCCATCGGCCACGGCCCACTCTACATCCTGCGGTGCGCCTAGATGAGTCTCGGCTGCAACGGTGAATTGGGCCACCCGATCAAGCCAGACCGGCGGCAGGCAAGCCGCCCGTTGTCGCTCGGCAGGAACGCTCACTTTGACGAGATTTCCACTGTTGTCGGTGGTGAGCGCTTCAAGTTTTTCGGCGATCTGTTGCTGATCAACCGTCCAATCGGCGCGCTTGACCCAGATCGTATCGTTGGCAACCGCACCGTCAACCACACCCGCACCCAAGCCCCAGGCAGTATTGATCACGAGCCGGTCACGCCGCGCTTGCACCGGATCAACCGAGAACGCGACGCCAGCGCACTCGGCGGTCAGCAGGGGCTGAATGAGCAACGCCATCCCCTCGTCCTGCGTCAGCGCACCCTGTGCAGCGCGGGCGACCAGGGCATTGGCATGAAAGAAGGAGTGCCAGCCAGCCAGAATCGCCGCGTGTACCGCCGTCAGACCGAACACGCCCAGGCTGGTGGCATATTGTCCGGCATAGCTGGCAGTCGCGCCATCTTCGCCGGTAGCCGAGGAGCGGATGGCCAATGGGGTTGTATTGGCGGCGAATTGCGGGAGGGCGGTGTCCAACGCTTCCGCCAACTCAGTCGGTAAGGTGAGATCGACAAGCAGATCGGCAATCGTTGCTGCGGTGTTTTGGGCTGTCGCTGGATTGCGCAGATCCGCCTGTTGGAGTAGATGTTGAATCTGTGGCTGCCAGTCGGTCAGCGCCAGGTGAAAGGCTGCCGTGGTGATGCAGAGACCGTTGGGAATGGGAAAACCGGCTTGATGCAATTCGCCCAAGGTGGCCGCCTTGCCGCCGACGCACGCCACATCGGCCAGGTGTACTTCGGCCAGGGGGATGATCAATGGTGGCATCATGAAGATTCACTCCCAATACTTGCAACGTAGCGCACCACTTGTACTGCATGGTCAAAAGGGTATAGACCATGCTCACAGAGATAGACCACATCCACCGCGAGAAACATGGTGGTGCAACGGCATCCGATAATTTTGCTGCCCCCTAAAGAAGATGATCAACATCAAACCCAGCCAAAAACCTGGCGTTGATGCCCCCAAGACCGCCACCACCATGGCAATGTTGTCCCAGATCGTATAGCGCTTGATCGCCGGAAGGATGCCCACCGGCAATCCAATCGCCACGGCAACGACTAGCGCAGCCAGGGCCAGCGCAACCGTATAGGAGAGACGGGCTGCCACCTCTTCTAAGACCGGATGCCGACTACGGATCGAGCGTTCAAAGTCACCCTGTTGGGGAGTAACTTAGGTTCTTTACGCCCTTAAAGGCTGTGGTGGTGGGTCATGGTGGTGGGTAATCTGATGAATGCCTTCTGTATATGGATCGACGTGAACCACAATATCATAGAGCTTGGGGATCGCATGGAAGAGATCATGGCGAATTTCCTCGGCGATGGTATGGCTCTCTAATGTCGTCAGATCCGGATCAACGGCGACAAAAACCTCGGTATAGAGTTGGTGACCGACCCAGCGCATGCGCACGCAACGCAGATCGCGCACCAGACCGTGTTTCTGGATTGTCGTCTCGGCCTGCGCCAGATATTCCGGCTCAATGGCATCCATGAGCCGGAACCACATCTGTTTGGTGGCATCCCAGGTGATAAAGACAATCGTGATGCCAATCATCATGCCAATAATGGGGTCGAGAATGGGGAATCCGATAGCCGTGCCGCCGGCTGCGAACAGTACCGCCAGCGAGGTCAAGCCGTCCGTGCGTGCAGACCGTCGGCCACCAGCGCAGCCGAGCCAATCCGCCGCCCCACGCGAATCTGCAGCAGCGCCACCAATTCATTCCCGACGAAGCCAATGATCGCCGCCGCCGCGAGCCATCCTAAATTGCTCAATGGTTGTGGATTGATGAAACGGTCAATCGACTCCCACAGAATGTAGGCGGCGCTAAAGGCAATGGAGATCACGATAAAGATACCGGCCACATCCTCGGCGCGGGCAAAGCCAAAGTTATAGCGGCGGTTGGCCACTCGGCGCGCCAGGTAAAACGCGATAAGGAGCGGCACGGAGTTGAGGCCATCGCCGATATTGTGTACAGTGTCACCCAATAGAGCAACGCTGCCACTCCAGTAGACCACAAAAATCTGCAAGATCGAGGTGACCGCCAGCAGTACCAATGCGATCCAGACCGTGCGGATACCCAGGTTGTTATCCAAAAATGCCTGATCGGTGGCTAATTCTGTTTGCTGATGCCTGTGTCCATGGAGATGAAATATCGTTGAGATCCATCCCCAAATACTCTCTCCGTGATGATGATGGTGGCCATGATCGTGGTGATGGTCATGATCATGATCGTGGCGATGATCGTGATGCTCGTGGCGTGTGTGGGGATCGGCGTGTACATATGTTGCAGCGGATAGCGGTTCACTGTGCTGGTGCTCATGGCCATGATGGTGGTCGTGGTCATGATGATGGTCATGAGCATGATGCTTGTGGCTGTGAGTTTGACCGTCATGAGCATCATCATGCAGGTTGTGATGGTGGTCTTGCATAATAGATCTCCGTCAGACTAATCATTTAGGAATAGGAATTTAGGCTAAACCAAAAAAATAATTATACGCGAACGAGAGAATGGAGAGGGGGAATAAGGACAAACCATTTTTCTAAACCAGGTAAACGTTGGAAGCGTTGTTCCAAACGGTCCATCTCTTTCTGAGTGAGTTTGACGCCGGTCTCATAAAGAGTGGAATTCAGGTGAACGAAGGGTTGTAGTTGGTTAAAGCGAAAAGAACGGGCAAAATTGAGAACGGTCTCAAGAGAATCGAGAAGAGAACCGTTCCAGTGTTTTTCAAGATGGCCCCAAACCCGTTCGATGGGGTTGTATTTACTGTGATAAGGAGGGTAGCAGGCGAGCTGAATAGAGAGACGATAGTGCTCAACAAACTGAGTGAGACGATACATAAACTGAGTCCGACGGGTATGATTTTCGGGACCATTGTCCTGATTGATCACGAGGGTCTTGACGTGAGGAAAGTGTTCACGTACGCTTTCCCAAAAATCAATCAGGCAGTCGACAATACAGTCACTCGTCACTTTCGACTGAGTCAAGTAAAGAAAGAGTTCCTTGGTTGAAGGGAGGTAAATGCCAAAAGGAGTGACTTTCTCGGTCTTCTTATCTTGAAAGTCATGATCGAGCGCTTTGACAACCACTCGACTTATCCCTTCTCTCGAGAAACGGTCAAGTAAAATCGTCGCTTTGGCATCCCAAGAGGCGCAGAACCGTCTCGTCTGCATCCGCTTCTTGATTGATCTGATGAATTCTATCAAAGATCGCATCGGTCTCTGGGATCTTTTCACTGGTTGACTTTTTTGACCCGGTTTGAGCCATAGCCTAACTCATTGAGCTTCAAGCGGATGGCCTCTTCGCCAGGCAATTCCTCATCTGTGTATCCTTTCTGCTCGATGAGCTGGGTACGCATTTCGGCGGCGGTTAGTCGAGTGTACAATTGGGGGTCGAAAGGTGGGATCGGTCTGGCTGAATTGATCGGCGATTTCAACCATATCGGCCAGTAAAGTGGGGATATGGTCTTCGGCTTTTGCGACCACGTCGGTGGCTTTGGTCGACATAACAGAAGCCGCCTTCTAGTTCTTCCAGGGCTTTGGCTATCGTCGCCCGATTCCAGCCCAACTCTCGTTCTGCTTTCGTCGGACTCCCTTCGCATATCGTTTTGACCGTTTGGGCCATGAAGTGCCTTCTTTCGTATCCACTTAACATGGCCTTCGTCTCTTTCAAGACTTCAACCATTTCTGGCGAGATTGTCATTTTTGCTCCTTTTGGAGAGCTAGTTTAACACCTTCTCGCGTATATTTTATTTTTTGGATTGGCCTTAATAACTTGTACAGTTTGTGTGAGATTAGAGATAGAGAGATTACAAGGGCCGAATCTCTCTATCTCTAATCTCACAATCTCCAAATTATTTACGGCTCATTCCTTAAATTTGCCGGATCTGGATGGTCTGGCAAATTGCGCCGTACATGATCAAGATGAAAGAGGGCTTCGCGAAAGAGGGCTGCAACATGGCTATCGTCAATGGAATAGAAGATTTGATTCCCCTCTCGTCGGGTGCGAACCAACCGAATCGCGCGCAGTTTGGCTAAGTGGTGAGAGACTGTAGACGCAGAGACCGCAACATGATTACCGAGTTCATTTACGCTGTATTCACCGTGTGTTAGTAAATAGATCAACTGGGCGCGGGTTGGGTCACTTAACGCTTTGAACGTTTCAACAATATCTTTAAGCAGATCTTCTGGCAGACTCTTTGATTTCGTTTGAAGATGATGTTTGTGGGACATCTCTTTTTTTGCTTAGATTATTTATATCTGCACAGATATCAAGATAGATTGATTAGTATACCAGATTGGAACAAGCCTAGCAAACTACAATATCATCAGGATAGATTGTGGGGCTGGACGGCCAATTCGGTCCAGTGATAGCCGTCATCGCTGACCGCAGAATTGAATTCTGCTCGGCCACCGTGAGCCGGATTCCGACGCTGGGTTTCATAGACCATCTTGAAGCGACGTTTGGGGCCAGATTCTTCCAGTTCATGTAAGACAGTTATCGCAGCGACGTTGTATTGTCCCCCTCCCAGGTCTACCAAATTATTTTGCCTGTTACCATTATATTCGATCAACCCAAGATTTGGTCTCTCCCAATGACAACCATCATGGCTCTTCGCCAAGCAGACTCGACTATGGTCATTCACTTGGTCACCCTTGCCCAGATGCCACATCCACAACTCATCGCCGACACGTTGCATCGCACCATAGTAGGAGATTTACACGCTGTCTGGGGCGTTGGTTGGACCAATGGGGACCACAAAAAGGTGATTATTATTGAAATTGTGCAATGGGTTAGGCTATTCCAGAAGAAAATTACCCATAAGATGGAACGCATCACCCTGGGATGGCTTTGGCTTTTCCTGTTGAATTGGGTATTTTATTTTTTGGAAAAATCTTAATGCGGCTGTAGATATAAACGACCATATGCAGTTTCGCACTGAGCACGGAGTTCTGCATCGCTGTAGTTTGCCTCAAACCGATCCGCGGCAAAGGTCGATAACAGACCAAATTGATCCTGACCGGAAATCAGATCCGCCACCATTCGTCCAATCGCGGGCGAACTCTGTATCCCGCCAACCTGGCAGCCCGTGGCGATGATAAGACCTGCAATACCCGAAACCGTCGAGACAAGGTGTTTGGCATCGGGTGTCATCGTCGGCAAGCCACGCCGTTCTTGAACCATAAAGGCCTGCTGAAGCGCAGGAAAGTAGGCGGTTGCTGCTTTTTTTAGGCGGCTATAGTAGATTAAATCAGGCGCCAGCGATGCAATTTCAAACGAGTCGGGGAAATCATTCATATCAAAGCTGATCGGGCGATATCCGTAACCGCCAACCAGCAGCCCCCCTGCTTCAGGCTGTACATAAATCTGTGGCTCAATCAGCCGTACAATCGGCTGGTGCGGCGCAATATTAGCGAGGGGTGCTGTTACATAGGCTTGATGGCGCACAGGTACGACGGGCATATCAAGCCCCAATCGCTGTGTCAATTGCCGTGTCCAGGCACCTGAAGCAACGACAACTTGTGTGCTTTGGATCGAGCCGCGATCTGTATGGACGGCCTTGACTTGACTGGCTGCGGTTTCAATATGGGTCACTTTTGTATGGGTCTGCAGGGTTACGCCCAAGTCTCGCGCCGCTGAAGCATACCCGACCGCCACTGACTTTGGTTCAACATAGCCATCACGAGGAATAAAGATAACCCCTTTGGCCTCGGGAACATCTAAGGTCGGCACGCGTTCCCTTGCCTCCGCTGGAGTCAGGAATTGTAGCTCTTGTCCGAGCTGCTCTGCTGCTGCTCGATGTGCTTCCAGCTCGGGTAAATAGACCTCTGTCAAGGCAATGCGTAAGCTGCCATGTTGCTTAAAATCAATCGGATACCCTGTTCTGTCGGCAAAGTGTTCCAAAAAATCCAGGCAATAGGTTGTTAAGGGTAACCGATCTGACGAGGCCGACAGATAAGCCGTTTGTCCCGCCGCAAACGGGGTTGTCCCGTTCGCCAATGGGCCGCGATCGAGCAGGACAATATCTTGATGTCCATCTTTCGCTAACTGAAACGCGGCGCTTGCACCTAAGACGCCGCCACCAATGATGACGATATTTGCTGAGTTGGGAAGCATAGGAATCCTCTTGGAAGTATTACTTTACTTTCTGGTAAAGGCTTGAGTGACAAAGGGCAAACCGAAAGGGGCGGAAAAAAGAATCCACCCTGAAAAAACGGGATAAAATGTAAAAATAGTGCTCGGCTAGTTTAAGCAGCGGCATTGAGGCGGCGATGAGCGAGAACGCCTTTAGGGAAATGGTGTGAAACCGAGGCCTTTTTCCGAAAGTCAGGGTCGAGTTGGTCAGGAGTTGGAAAAAGAGCACTCGAGAGAACACGGCGCAGCCTGCCGGGAGTGGATTGAGGCTCTCGATCCCAGTAGCCAGTCGGTATGGGAGGAAGAGAAGCGGCTAAATGGGAAAGAAGATTGCCAGCCAGCAGCCCCAGTTCAGGTAAGCGGAAACAAGCCTCATCGGCATGAACAAATTGACGATGTAAGCCAATCATCTGCTTGGAAGCAAGGGGATGTTCAACAGGCCAGCGTTCCAGGTAGACAAGATAAATGGTTTCAGGCTGCAAAGTCATAACGGTCGCCAAAACCAAAGGTGTGTTGTAGGCCGGATCCTGAATGACGTAAATCGAGTAGGTACGGTTGGCTGTATCCACCTTGGTTGTTCTGGGGACGAGATTGTGCCATGCTTGATAGCAAATCAGGCGACCACTATAGAAAAGCGACCAGACGAGTCCGGAGTTGTAGCCTCGAGTCGCTTTCCCTTATAGCTGCGAGAGCGGACGCACAATATCACCATATTCAGGTGGTCTGCCTTTTTCTTTGCGTTTGGGTAACTCATTGCGGCGCGCTGTGCAGTTAATCGCTTCCCGCAGGACAAATCGGTCTATGCCGCTTTCTAGCATTTCTCTGATTGTAAACCCGGCATCGACCACCGCCACTTCGTCTGACTCCAGTGATTTCTTCGTCTCTGTCAGCAGCTTTTCCGAAACTCACTTTCCTTTGTTCCAACCGTGCATCTCATGATTGCCTTGAGCAGTGGCACTCGCTTCCCGCCTATCTCCCCGAGCTTATCATCACTCAAAGATGAGCGGGGCAATGCCCGACGAGCCGTTGAGTTATAGAGTCGGTTCACTTTCCTGCGCTTCGGTCGCCAGAACCCTGTGATATCTATGCTTTTCACTCGGTACCCTTCTAACTTTTTTGCCTCCCATTCCCCTTTCCTCCACTTCTTCTTGCCACGACCCCAGCAGACTTGTGATATCCCATGATCCATATCGAAAGCTCCACCAGCTTCGCCGGGCTCCTCATCTTCAAACCCGCTTTCTTTCAATGCGCTATGGATTGCTCCTCGACTTTTCAGAAACGACCCATTCAGCATTGCCCACATCAGACGCATTACATTTACGTTTGTTCCCATCGGCGTTACTTGCAATACATTCATCAGTACTGCTATAGTTATTTCTGGCGCGGTTAGCATTCCTTCCTCTTTTGGGTTCTCTACCTTTGGATGAACTGCTAACCGCTTTTTTCATTCTCACCTCATCTCTTTTCTTTTACCAGAAGTAAAGTATTAGGCTTTCCAACAATTAAAATCCCGGATTTGATCTGGAAAAGCTCAAGCCATTCAGAGAAATCCACTTGGCAAATTAGGGATTTATTGCTCTGGAATGGCCTTATACGCACATGTTTGCAGATTGCCTATTCATCTCGCCTTTGAAATCGCACACCTGCTTTGGCGGCAAGCTCGTGCAGCCGATTGAAATTTAAGAGGTAGTCTGCTTCTTCTGGCAGGTGTTCGCAGAAGCAGGGAGTATCTTTAGGCAGTTGAGCAATACGCCGCAGATAGGGTTTCGTAATCCATCACCCCATCCCCAATCAGCACTTCATCCCACTTCAGGAACATGTGGCGATAGTCGCAGTTGATATCCTTCAGATGAACGCTGACCACGGTGTCCGTCAGGAGATCAAAGGTCCGGTTGATCAAGTCGGTCGTGTTGTAGTAGCTTTCTTGACTCACCATGTTCATTTGGTCCAGATGCAGGCCAAGGGCAGGATGAGCAACGCTGTCGATGAAGGCTCGAATGGCTTCCGGCTGGTAGAAAAAGTGTTGTGCCACGGTTCAATGACATAGCGGGTCTTTTGCAGATCCAGCCCATCCAGGATGTGCAGCACGATCTCTCGAAACTCTGCCTTACACTCCTCTGTATACATATACGGATGTGGCGCTATTGGTGCGTCTGACAGATCTTTTGTGCCGACCAAAGTCACCACACGCAACGACCCCATCAGATCCGCTTTCCGTAGCAGCGTGCGCACCTCGATGCGCTGCTGCCGCAGCTCCTCATCGTCAGTCATAAGATTTTGCCACATCCCGATCTCACCGATGACGATGCCGCAACTGTGCGCAGCCTCACCAAAGGTCACGCATTCATCGTCGCTCATCTCTCGCATTCGAGGCGGCGCAGGGATGGCTGACAACCCATGTATCCAACTGGCTGCATAGAGTTCAGTTGCCCGACATTGTTGGCCGTATGTAGCCTCCCAATCTCATTATGTCTCCTAAAGAAGCGATGCCCAGACGCCCCTCGAAGAGGCCAAGCAGGAATGGGGAGCATGGGACTACTTGCTCCGGGAATGGTGCGCGAATATCGTCCCGCTGTGAGTACGGGAGGTGCCGTCTTCCACCATTAATTCGAGGGCGATTCTCTGGTTTTGAGCGGCATGTTGACCACATTTTGATGCGCAGCGATTCGATTACCATTAGGATTTCCATGGTGTAGCGCGCCTGTCGCCCGCTGCTGCGGTGTTCAGCAATCTTTCCTTCCATCCAATCGATTAA
>JAHBNG010000188.1 GCA_019217005.1 Chloroflexi bacterium TSY | reverse complement strand
GTATCGAAACCAGCGTTTGCAGGTCGACCCGATTGGTTTCGATACAGCCTTCGGCTTACTCAACCGGCACTGTTCTGATTCCAACACAAGCTATTTCGTCCGATTAACACAATAGCAGAAGGGAACACAAAATGACGCTCACAACAGAAAAACAGCTTGAGATGCTGCGCTTAATGCAGACCATCCGGCGCTTCGAGGAGCGTGCCTCGGATGACTATCTGTCTGGTGCCATCTACGGCGTTGTGCATTGTTACATTGGGGAGGAGGCTGTGGCCGTAGGTATGTGCGCGGCGCTGAAGGAGGATGACCAGATCATCAGCACCCACCGCGGCCACGGACATTGCATTGCCAAGGGGGCCGACCTGAAGCGGATGATGGCCGAACTCTATGGCAGGCAAACCGGTTACTGCAAGGGCAAAGGTGGCTCTATGCACATTGCGGATTTCAGCATTGGCATGTTGGGGGCCAATGGCATTGTTGCGGGCGGCATTCCCATTGTGACTGGTGCTGGTCTGGCGGCCCAACTCGAAGGCAAAGGGCGTGTCGCTGTTTCATTCTTTGGAGACGGTGCGTCCAATGCGGGTCCCTTCCACGAAGCGATCAACATCGCAGCAGCGTGGAAGCTGCCCATGCTCTACGTCTGTGAGAACAACCTCTGGTCTGCACACCAAAGCGCACACTTGGCCCCTGGCGAGTGCGGTGAGCAGCTGGTTACGGCATTCCGGGCGTAGTCGTGGATGGCAACGATGTGATGGCGGTTTACGAAGCCGCTACGGCTGCCGTCAGCCGTGCGCGAATGGGTGACGGCCCCACTCTTATCGAATGCAAAACATATCGCTGGCGTACCCATACCGAAAGACCTGGGCAAACGGATCCACGCCCGCCAGACGAAGTTGAAGCGTGGCGGCAGAAGGATCCAATCAAGCGCTTGGTAACCGAGCTGATGGCCCAGGGAACTCTGACGGATGAAGCTTGGCAAAAAATGGATGCAGAGATCTTTTCGGAAATCGAACAAGCGGTCAAGTTTGCTGAAGATAGCCCGTTTCCAGAGCCGGATGCGGCACTTGAAGACGTCTTTGCAGAATAGAGGAACTCACCATGCGCAAAATCTCATATGCCCAAGCCGGAATGGAAGCACTTATCGAGGAGATGAGCCGAGATACAACGACGTTTCACCTCGCAACCGATGCCCCAGCCGTACTCGTCGATACGTTTGGCCCCGAGAGGGTGCGAGCCACCCCCATTGCCGAAGGGCTTTACTGGCATTGCAGCGGTGCCGCAGGCTCAGGATATCGTCCGATCATTAACTGGTCCATGGTGACCTTTTCGTTTGTTGCGATGGATCAAATCGTCAATCAAGTGGCAAAAATTCACTACATGTTTGGCGGACAGGCGAAGTTCCCCATCACGTTTCGCGGCTCTGTCGGCGGCGGCGGGCGCGTAGCCGCCCAACACTCCCAAAGCCCTTATTCGATGTTTATGAACTTGGCGGGCTTGAAGATCGTGTTGCCTTCGACGCCTTACGATATGAAAGGGCTGCTCAAATCCGCCATCCGTGACGACAATCCCGTCATCTCGTTCGAGTCCAGCCGCCTCATGAGTTTTGAAGGCGAGGTGCCTGACGAAGAATACACTGTGCCATTGGGTCGCTGATGTCAAACGAGAGGGCAGCGATGTCACGGTAGTAGCGTTGGCTTGGTTTGTCCACGAGGCGCTTGCCGCCGCGGAAGCACTCGAACAAAATGGAATATCTGCGGAAGTGATCGATCCGCGCACCCTGGTCCCGATGGATCATGCAACGATTCGGACCTCTGTGCAGAAAACGGGCGGTTGGTTATTGCTGATGAAGCTGGACCGACCGCCGGTGCGTCGGCCGAGATTGCGGCTCTGGTCACAGAGGATGGGGCGACGTTTGCGAAGATGAAAGCACCGCTTAAGCGCGTGTGCGCTTCATGTTCCGATACCGTACAGCCCCGCTTGAAGATCACGTCTTTCCAAACCGAGATAAAATCGCGACAGCCGTACGGGAAGTGATGATGCTCTAAGCTTTTACCTATACTCAGTAGATCCAAATTTGGCGTTTTTGGCGATTTTCAGTCGAGATTGCAGGGATTTTGGAGTCATTTATTCAGATTTCGGTTACAGAAAACAACCTATTTCATATCTGAAAATCGCCCAAATCTAACGCAAAAACTAGATATCGACCGGCAAATTTGTATTTATGTCAACTGTTTAGCCAGAATTCTCTCTCAAAACCTGAAATTTGGATCTACTGAGACTCAAAGCGGCGTCAGTCATCGTTTTGGCTAGATGGCAAAGTTTATTCGTTCGTGACGCTGAACCAACAAGCTGTTTGTTCTACTATTGGTCGAAACGATGACCAAGACTTGCAAAACTGTACAAAAAGGGATTGTAGCTTGTGAATAACACAGAGCGTCCTTTACGCGTTGGCATCGTTGGCTGTGGCCATTTTGGACGCCGCATCTATGCAGACAACGTCGTTGATCACCCCGATGCCCATTTGGTTGCGTTATGCGATGTTGACCAGACACGCGCCGAGGGAATTGCACATGAGCGACAACTGCGTCCTGCGATCTATAGAGAATACGGGCAGATGATTGACCGAGAATCCCTCGATATTATGATGGTGGGCACAATGGTAGATGTGCGCCCACGTGTGACGATTGCTGCGTTAAAGGCCGGTGCCCACGTCCTGGCAGCCAAACCGATGGCCCCATCCCTGGCCGAGGCAGAGGAGATGCTTCAGACAGCAGAGCAAGCGGATCGACTGCTGATGATCGGCTACAACTTTCGCTTTCGCGACGATGCACAGGCCGTACATCGCTTCATTCGCAGCGGGGGATTGGGGACACCACTTTTTGCCCGTGCCTGGTCCCACGTGGCCAGCGTGGCGATTGCGGGGCCCCATTACATTCGATCTTTGTCTGGAGGTGGTTCGCTGGCCAGCACCGCCGTGCATGTCCTTGATCTGGCTGTCTGGTATCTTGATAATCCGTCTCTGCTCTCGGTGGACGGGCAGGTTTGCGCTCGTTTTGCCGGCCTTCCTTCGCTGCCGCCCCAACTGGATGCGGTGCGGAGTAGTTACGATGTCGAAGATCTGGTGAGTGGGTACGTCCGATTTGCCAATGATGTTGCTCTATCGGTCGAGGCTATGTGGCTAACGCCGCCTCAGATTGGTGATCTGGGCGTCGATCTATGGGAAACAAAAGGCTACGCCTCGTTGGTACCGCTACGACTTTTCACTTGGCAAGATGGAGACTATGTGGATCAGACCGAGCAAGTGGCTCCCGGTCTGGCCAGCTCCTTCCACGATGATCCGCTGTTGCGCGGGCGGCGCGAAGTATTCCACTTTATCGATTGCGTTCTTGGTCGAGCAACACCCTTGATCACCCCGCAAGAGATGTGGACCGATCAGGCCATTGTCGACGGCATTTACGCTGGTCATCGCAGTTATTAGGATCGTGTTGGCATTATCGGCTGCGGCCATATTTCCCTGCGGCACGCCAGGGGCTATCAATAAGAACGTATTTTAAAAGCCTAAGCGAATGGTTAGCAATGGCCGGTTGAGTAACGGCTAGTTTCCAGAAAAGGGAGTTGAGAAATAAGCCGAGATATCTTCAAGGTCTGCAATCGTTTTGCGAAAGGAGTGGAAGATGGAATCTGAGGCAAAAACGCTCTACGACGAAGCAATCATCATCGATGGCCTCAACGTGAGCAATTGGAACAGCACTGCCGTTTTCGACAGCCTGCGCGCTGGTAACGTGACCGCGATCAACGCAACGGTGGCGACTTGGGAGAACTTTCAGCAGACCATGGATCACATCACCGCCTGGCTGCGCCGCTTTCGCCAGCGCCACGACATCCTACAGGTGAAACGCACGGATGATATCCATGCAGCAAAGAAAAGCGGCAAGACAGGCATCATACTCGGCTTTCAAAATGCGTCCCCCATCGAGAACGACCTTGACCGGCTGGGGCTATTTCACGCTTTAGGTGTTCGGGTTATCCAGCTCACCTACCACGAGCGGAACCTGCTCGGCAACGGCTGTTGGGAGCGCCGCGATGAGGGACTGAGCAATTTCGGCGTCGACGCTGTACGGGAGATGAATGAGTTGGGGATCGTCATCGATCTGTCTCATGTCGGTGATCGAACCACGCTTGAGGCGATCGAAACTTCTGAGCAGCCCGTAGCCATCACCCACGCCAATGCCCGCAGCTTTTGCGATCACCCAAGAAATCGTACAGAGGAATCCTTGAAGTTGCTGGCCGAAAAGGGAGGCGTGGTGGGTGCCTGCTCGTTCGCACCTTTCCTGCCCAAGGGGTTCGATTCCACGATAGACAATTTTGTCGACGCCATCGACGACATGGTGCAGCGTATCGGCATCGACCACGTCGGCATCGGCACGGACAACACGCAGGATCAGCTCCTCAGCTTCTGGCGCTACATTGGTTCCCAGCAAGGTACGAAATTTCCTTCCACTTTCTCTGACACGATTTTGCGCTACGACGAATTGGTTTTCCAGCCCAAAGGTATGGAGACACCAGCCAAATTTCCGAATCTCGCGGATGCCTTGATCAATCGTGGCTATAAGCCAGCAGATGTCACGAAGATCCTTGGCGGCAACTGGCTACGGTTATTTGAGGAGGTGTGGAAGGTGTGAAGGGCAGAGTCTCGCTATTTACCCAAGAGCCATTAGGAATGAACCGTGAATAACTTGGGCATTTGGAGATTGAGAGATTAGAGATTGGGAGATTCGGCTCGTGTAATCTCTAATCTCTCAATCTCACACAAACTGTACAAGTTATGAAATTCTCATTCCTTAAATATTGGAATGCATCAGGAGAGGAGAAGATACATGCCAGTCTATCGAGCAGCAGTGATTGGCCTTGGACGCATTGGGAGCACATTCGACGATGAGATCATGCGGGGCGGCTCGATCTTTCTGCCCTATTGCCACGCACCAAGCTATTACGAATCGCCCCTGGTGGATCTGGTAGCTGGAGCCGATCTTCACCCGGAGCAGCGAACCCTTTTCACCGATCGATGGAAGTTGGGGGGCGACGATGTGTACGACGACTATCAGGAGATGCTGGTGCAGGAGCAGTTGGATATCGTGAGTGTCTGTACGTCGGCCAGACATCGTTCCAGGATTGTGCAGGATGTGGCGCGGGCTGGTGTCAAGGTCATCTGGGCCGAGAAGCCCATTGCGTTGAGTCTGGAGGAGGCGGACGCGATGGTCCGCGTCTGCCGCGAAGAGGGCGTCGCGCTGGCAATTAACTGTTCACGACGTTGGCATCCTTTCTTCAGCGAAGCCAAACGGATGATTGAGGCTGGCGAAATAGGCGATATTCTTCAGGTCACCGGATACGCGGAGTGTGGACTTTCCCACAACGGCAGTCATCTGATCGACGCTGTTCGCTACCTGGCCGGTGGCGAGGTCGACTGGGTCTTTGGAGAGATGGAGTCGGATGAGGCTGCTGCCGGTGATAACGACCTGATGGGGAATGGCTATCTGGCCTTCGACAACGGCGTGCGCGGCTACATCCGGGGCATGCCGAGCGGCGCAGCGAGATGGGAGATCGACGTAATCGGGGAGAAGGGACGTATTCGATCGCTAGAAAACTCACAGGATTTCGAGTTGATCCGTCTGGAGAGCAGCAATCTGCATGGTCACGGTTTTCGGCCCGCGTCAGCCCGCAGGCAAGATCCGCTGCCCGCAAAATATCCCTTTCCGTGGCCGACAAGGATGCAGGGCATTGGGTTGACCATTGTGGAGGACTTGGTTGCCGCCATTGAGACAGGTATAACGCCGCGCTGTTCTGGAGACGATGGATTGGCAGCGCTGGAGATCGCTATGGCGTTGCGCGAATCTCATCGGCGTGGCGGCGTCAAAGTGACTCTACCCCCAGAGGACCGCACCCTGACGATTCTCTCCAGAGAAATTGTGCATGATGATGTACCAGCGAGGATTCGACATCAGAGACTTAAGGACGCTTGAACCGATCATCGAGTTTTTAATAACTAAGGAGAAACATCATGGATCATTCTATCAGAGGTCATTTGGATGCATTTCTTCAAGGCAAGATCTCGCGCCGAGACTTTATCACTCGTGCTCTTGCGTTGGGTCTTTCCACCCCGGCTGTAACCGCCATCCTGGCCAGTTGTGCCCAGCCATCCGAACCGGCAACGGGTGCAGAGCCTGCCGCGGAACCCAAGGAGGAAGCCGATGAAGTGCCAAAAGAGCCCCAGATTGGCGGAACCCTGCGGATGTGGTTTCCCCCACCGCAGCACGACCTGAGCTTCTTCATCTATAACTCCCGGCGCAAAGCCATCCCCTTTAAGCTGATCTATAATCAGCTCTTCCGCTGGAACAATACCCTGTCAGAGATTGTGCCCGATTTTGCCACAAGCTGGGAGTGGAACGAAGAACGCACAAAGGTAACCTTCCAACTGCGCGAAAATGCCAAGTTTCATGATGGCGAGCCGGCGACTGCCGAAGACGTGGAGTTCAGCTACACCATCGTTGCCAACCCCGCTACTGGAAGCCGTTGGGTAACCCCTCTGGAACCAATCGTTGGTGCCAAAGAATATAGCGCCGGAGATGCCGACTCGATCACAGGCATCGAGGTCATTGACGAAACGACGATCAGCTTCGAGTTCACGGGGCCAGCGCCTGGTGTCTGGAATGCAGTGATGAGCCAGATCCCCATTGTACCGAAACATATTTTGCAAGATGTGCCACCGGAGACGATGCCGGAGCATGAACAAATCGTTGGGTTGGCCATCGGCACAGGGCCTTTTAGGCTGATCGATTATAGAGAAGGCGAGTTCCGTGAGTTTGAGGCCTTTGAAGATTACTTTCTGGGTCGGCCCCGTCTGGACAAGATCCTCCAGATCCTTGTGGATTCCTCTGTGATCGCACCCTCTTTAGAAGCGGCGGAGATGGATATTGGTGGACCACTCACGCCGTATCTGGCAGTGGAAGATGTGGGTCGTATGGATGCGAATCCCGGCCTCAAGCGATTTACCGGCCCCTCAAACATTGTGAATCAGTTTGGGTTCAATAATGAGACCGTCCCCTTACGTATCCGCCAGGCCTGTATCATGGCCGTCGATCGCGAAACCATTGTGCGTGACGCACTCGCCAGCCTATACCAGCCCTACCACAGCTTATTCACCCACTCATGGCTGCGCGAGGGGAACGACACCTTTGGTTCGATCGCTGACTTGAAGACCTATCCGTACGATCCGGATCAGGCCAGAGCGCTGGTGCAAGAAGCAATTGACGCTGGTGAGTGGGAGGCTGGCAGAACGCTCAAATGGCTCTCCTCAGAGGCAGAGCCAGGTCCCGTCCCCATCTTGCTGCAATCGATGCTTCAGGATGTGGGGATACCAAGCGAGTTTTCGGTCGCTGTTGGCCCCGACTATCGGCAGAAACTCTATGAAGAGTATGACTTCGACATACGGGGACCAGGTGGCAGCAGTGGCGGATTTGATCCGGACTTCCTGTTTATCAACTTCGGGTGTTATCAGTACTGGAACCACAGCCAGTATTGCAAGGAGGAGGTTGATGAGCTTTTTGCGCAAGGCCGCACCTTCTGGGAACAAGACGAACGCAGACCCATCTATCTTGACATTGCCCGCCACATCAACGAGGATCTCCCGCGTGCGACGCTATGGCTGCGCATCAATCTCTGGTATCTGGAGAATGGAATCCACGCCACACCGGCAGACTACGGTGAAAACGTAACCTATGATTACGTCCATGAATGGTGGATGGAATCCTAGAGACGGTCGTCGGTGGTCTGCAAAGCAGGGGGCGGTCGTTTGTGACCGCCCTCCGCCTATCCATACTGACTAGAGGTGAAGATGAGCCAATATATTCTGAGGCGTATTCTGATTGCGATACCCGTTCTGTTGGGTGTCACAATTTTGGACTTCGCCTTCATCAGTCTAGCTCCAGGGGACGCGGTAGATGCGCTGATTGAACCGGGTGTCCAACTACCGCCGGAAGACTTGGAAAATTTAAGAAACCGGCTCGGCCTGGACCAACCCGCACTGGTGCGGTACGGGATTTGGCTCAAAGAGCTGGCGACAGGAAATATGGGCTACTCGTTTACGACACCACGTCCTGTGGCTGATCGGATTGCCGAACGGCTGCCGAATACGCTGCTCTTGACGGCCGCCGCCTTGTTGATCGCTTTCACCATTGGATGTACAATTGGGGTTCTCTCAGCCCTAATGCAGTATTCGTTTCTGGACTACTTTGCGACCATCTTTTCCTTCATCGGGGTATCCATCCCTAATTTTTTCTTCGCCCTGGCTGCCATCTACATTTTCTCTGTAAAACTGAAACTATTACCGCCTTTTGGCACCAGCACGATCGGCGCTGAACCGTCCCTGATAGACAGGCTGCGCCATCTGATTATGCCAGCAAGTGTTCTTGGTCTCAGTCTGATGGCAACATTTATGCGCTACGCCCGCTCTGCTTTGCTCGAAGTCCTGCGCCAGGACTATGTGACAACGGCGCGGGCCAAGGGTCTGAAAAATATGGTCGTTATTGGCCGGCACGCCTTACGTACGGCACTTCTGCCCATTATCACTGTGGTTGGATTGAGACTACCGGCCCTGTTTGGAGGCTCTGTCATTGTCGAATCCATCTTCACCTGGCCTGGTGTCGGGGAACTGACCCTGACCTCAACTCTGAATCGTGATTACCCACAACTGATGGGCATTCTGCTCATAGCCGCAATCTTGGTTCTGGTCTCCAATCTGATTGCAGATATTGCTTATGCGTACGCCGACCCACGGATTCGTTATGAATGAGCAAATCTGTTCAGCGAGAGAATAAGGGAATGACATCCGAAAGTAAATTCACGGCGGTTGAACCCGTCCAGCCTCAGTCCACATCGTCTCCGTTGGCGCTATCGACTTCCACGCGGGTCGCTTCGCCGTGGATGATCTTCTGGCGGCAGTTTCGTCGGCACAAATTGGCTCTCTTTGGCAGCAGCCTGCTGTTTGTGTTAATTTTGATCGCCATTTTTGCCCCTTTTGTTGTGCAACATGATCCCCTAAAAGCAGACATCAAGAATCTCTCTTCCCCGCCCAGCGGTCTTCATATCCTGGGGACCGACCGTGCTGGGCGCGACGTCTGGGCGCGCATCGCCTTTGCCAGCCGCGTCAGTCTTTCTGTTGGCATCGTAGCGGTGGCCATATCTATCAGCATTGGCACATTACTCGGTGCGGTTTCGGGTTACTATGGTGGCTGGATTGATATTGGGATTCAACGATTCACTGATATCGTCATGTGCTTCCCCACGCTGATCATTATTATTGCCATTGTCGCAATCGTGGGACCCAGCATTTACAACGTGATGATCGTCATTGGCCTATTGGGCTGGACGGAAACATGTCGGTTGGTGCGAGGGCAATTTCTCTCTCTGCGCGAAAAGGAATTTGTTGAGGCAGCGATTTGTCTGGGATTACCGATCCGCCGCGTGATCTTTGTACATATCTTGCCCAATGTGGTGGCCTATATTATCGTGGCTGCTACGTTCGGCGTGGCCAGTGCGATTCTCAGCGAAGCCAGCCTGAGCTTTCTGGGGATGGGTGTCCAGCCGCCGACTCCCAGCTGGGGCAATATGCTAAACGCTTCCAAGAATCTGGCAACCCTAACGGATTTACCCTGGCTGTGGATTCCACCTGGCGCTATGATTACTCTCTCTATTCTGTCCATCAATTTTATGGGCGATGGTCTTAGAGACGCGCTAGACCCTCGCTTGATCCAGAGATGATGAGTGCCGTCAATTTTTCCAAAAGGAGAACAATAGATGAAAATCAAACTGGCGCAATACGGTATATCCCATGACCATGCCAGCGGAAAGGCGCGGGTCATGAAGGAGAGCGATCAAGTCGATTTCTGCGGTGTATTCGAGCCGTCGTCTGAAGTGCGAGAGACGCTTGGCAAGAATAGAGTCTATGATGGTGTTCACTGGTTCTCATCCAAGGAAGAAATGCTCGAGGATGAATCGATTGTCGGAATTGCCGCGCAGGGGCGCGTTTCGCAGAATCTAACTTTTGCCCGCGAAGCACTTATGCACGGCAAACATGTCTGGCTCGATAAACCTGCGGGGGATAACCTGAACGCATTTCGGGAGGTTCTGGACCTCGCACGCAAGAAAAAGCTGCTCGTCCAGCTCGGCTATATGTTCCGATACAATGCGGGTTTTCAGTTCATCTTGGAGTGGGCAAACTCTGGCAAACTCGGGGAGATTCTATCCGTGCGTGGCCGGATATCGTCTGGTTGTTCGGATGAAGCTTCATGGAAACGATGGGATTCCCGCGGCGAACGAGAAGGCGGTATTATGTTTATATTGGCATGCCATCTCACTGATATTATGGTTGCTCTGTTAGGACGCCCGGATCGCGTCACATCATTATCGAAAACCACAGATCATGAATTTCCGTGGTATCGCGATAATACAGTAGCCATCTTTGAGTATCCTAGGGCGATGGCAATCCTGGAATCAACATCTGTGGAGGTCTCCACAAAAGAGTCGAGGCGTTTGGAAGTCTATGGCACGCGTGGCAGTGCCATTCTCGAACCACTTGAGCCACCTGCGCTGCGGCTCTGTCTGGACGAAGCACGCGATGGATATATCCAGGGATGGCAAACTGTGGTCGTAGAAGATCGCCCGCGCTATGTCGAAAGCCTACGAGCATTTGTGGCTGATATACGGGGTGAAAAAACGCCGGATCGCTCACTCGATCACGAATTTACAGTTCAGGAAACCGTACTGCGTGCCGCGGGACTTATCGATAGATGATTACCTGGTCTCCCAGTCGCGCAGAATGGCTTTGGCCGCATTATGACCTGGAGCGCCTGTAACTTCGCCACCGGGATGCGTGCCCGCGCCGCATAGGTAGAGCCCTTCTATGGGTGTGCTGTAACTAGACCTCCGCTGATTAGAACGCTGTGCCAGCATCTGCTCCGGAGTGATGTCCAGGTGACGTATGTTGCCGTCGGTCAGGTAGACCCTACGTTCGAGGTCCGCCGGCGTGAAAAGCGTCCAGTCGATGATGGCGTTGCGAAAATTTGGAGCGTACGCGTTGACGGTATCGATCAGGTGCTCACCGACCCGCTCGTTTGCGTCGTCCCAAGAACCCTCTCGCAGCCTGACAGGGGCGTATAATACCCATATCGACATGACGTGCTGGTCTGGCGGCGTCAGGCTCTTATCGTAGACCGAGGGGATTTGGATGGACATCACCGGACAGCTTGAAGGCAAGCCGCGTCTGGCGTCATCCCGGCACTGTTCGTAGTATTCCACCGATGGACATATCCGTGTCGACGCCAGGTATTGCGGATTAAAGCCATCACCCAGATGCGCCGAGAAATCTGGTAGCTCGCGCAGCGCGCAGTGGAATTTGAGGTAAGAGACGTTGGTCTTGAGTCGTTGGATACGCGCCACAAAGCCAGGGTCCAGCGCCGCTGGGTCTACCAGCGTAAGGAACGTCCGCTTGGGGTCCGCGTTCGAGATCACCACGTCGGCCTCGATTTCCTCACCATCAGTCAGAATCACGCCGGCGGCCCGGCCATTGCGGATCGCTATGCGCTCGATCTCCGCATTGAGGCGTATCTCCACACCGTTCGCCTGCGCGGAACGGGCCATCGCCTGCGTGATGCCGCCCATGCCGCCGTAGGGGATGCCAACGTTTCTGTCGTCGCTGAACATGGTGCTCTTGTAGTAGGCGACAGCCATGATACTGCCAGGCGCGCTGACATCGCCCGCATCCTGGGCATCGATATAGGTTGCCCGGACCAGATCAGACTCGAAATACTCCGCCACCAAATCTTTCATATTGCCGGTGAGCATGCGCTCAAATACAGGCTCATCAGGCGTGTCTCTGACGCTGGCCGCGACTTCTGCAAGCGTGGGCGGCTCGGTGAGAAAGTAACGGTGGAGTATGCCGGCCGCACGCTCCCAGAAAGCGATCCAGTCTGGAAATCGGCCGGCATCGCGGGGAGATAGGCGTCGGATCTCTTCCGCCGTGCGCTCGTCATCGTGCCAGCCCAACAGGTATTGCCCATCGGGGAAGGGATGAAAGCGTGTAGGCTCTAGAGAATGGATCTCAAAGCCATAATTTCTGAGTTCCAGATCTTCGATGACCTGGTCTTGTAGAATATGGCAGATATACGAACAACTGGATACACGGAATCCTGGGAACAACTCCTCGGTAATACATGCGCCGCCGACGAAGTTGCGCCGCTCCAGTACCAGAATCTGCATTCCTGCCCTGGCGAGATAGTTCGCCGTTACCAGCCCATTGTGTCCTCCGCCAACTACGATTGCATCATATTGGGTTGCCATAGAATTCCTCCTTTTGTGTCGACTGCTCTGGCACTGACCTCTTGCTTGTCGGTAGCCGATGAAGGCAAAGTGCTGTGGATGGTCAAACATTGAATGATCGTCTACTGGCCTCATTTCAGACAACAATTACGCTGCGTAATCTCGTGGAACCACTATGCCCTGTTTGACAGTCAGCGGTCCATCACTCTGAGAACTACCTAGGCACGATGCCAGAGCGTAATCCAGGTCGGGGTTACCGGCCAAGTAGATCTGGAATTGCCTTGGTGACGCCCGTTGCGGTAGCGGTCGGTCAGAACCGCGCCCTGGGGGCACCCGGCGAGTGATGGCGTAGATTCCAGACCCTGCCTGCGGGTGTGACGGGACTCGGAAAAGAGAATCAGCGCCTCAATGCCTGTGATTTTCATGCTCCTATGCTCCATTATGATTCCAGTTCAATGATCCAACGATGGCTAGTATATCGTTGCAAGGCCTCCATGTCCAACTCCACGCCGAGTCCGGGCTCTTGTGGCAGGTGGACGTGACCATCGGCAAAGCGTAGAGGGGTGCGTAGCAAGTGATGCTCCCGGATAAAGTGGCCTACAATGTCGCTGCCCAGGGTACAGGTGGGTGCACAGGCTGCGGCATGGACGTAAGAAGCATCCAAGAGTCCCAGATCAACACCGGATCCATGCCAAATGTCGATACCTGCGGTCGTCGCCATTGCGACAAACTCGCTCGTGGCTCCATTGAGGTTCATCACATCGGTCGCCTCGCGTTTGACCGTATTGATCACCTGGTTTTTCATTTACCCTCTGAGAGGCGCGCCAACTTCCTTTAGAATTTGTCTGATCTCACGCCAGATTGGTGCATCGATTGGAATGCCCTCATTGAGCCGCTTTTGCCGCTCTCGATACGCACACTCGCCTGGAATCAAAATCTCGTCGATCTGTGGGGCTCGTTTGGCGTTTTTTAATTGTACAACGAGCCCTTCCACACTTTGCTTTACTTGCGCCCGTGACACAAATTTCTCTGGAGCAATGACCAACACAAAGACGCCGTTTCTATCCATGCCATTTTCTATACCCTTACTACAGCCGGCACCGCTGAGCGCACCTGCGAGAACCTCAACGAGCAGGCTGAGCGCAAATCCCTTATGGCCCGCAATCAGTCCGCCCAAAGGGAGAAGGGCGCTCTGCTTTGGGGCAGAGAAAAAGGAACTGAGATCCAAAGCGAAATTGTTTTCTTTATCGATCAGCCATCCGTCACGTGCGTCCTCGCCGCGATTGGCAAGCATTTTTAACTTACTGCCCGAGACAACGCTGGTAGAGATATCGATAATGATTGGCGCTTCCTCGCGCCATGGAATGCCAGCCGCGATTGGGTTTGTACTCAAAAATGCTTCAACACCTCCCCACGGGGCCACACACGGCCCGCCCCCAGCATCGTTGACCACCATCAAAGCAATGAGACCTGCCTGAGCTGGCTTCACCAAATAGCCGCCCAAGCGCGCCACATCATTGGCGTTCACGACACTGACGCAGCCGACCCCTGTTTGCTCGGCCTTTGTGCTTGCCAAGCGGACCGCCTCCGTTGCCGCAACCGGCCCCAACCCATACCCGGCATCTAAATAGACGCTTGCTGCAGTCTCCTGGATGATTGCCATTTTGGCTCCAGGGATCATGGCGCCGCGGCGAATACCACGCACGTACATTGGAATGCGCATAATCCCGTGAGAGTCGTAGCCAGCCAGGCTCGCCTCTAAGATCGTCTGGACGACAATGGCATTTTCCTCCGGAGGAACATTCAATCGAGAGAAAATGTCTTGCATCAACGCTCGCACAGTCGCGATTTCGAGACACACGGTCTGGGACGCTTGATTTTCCATATCCTCGTCGACTTCCATTTTTAGTGATTCTGACTCATGCTTGTCATTCACTCTTCTTGAATTTTGTCTCACCAATTAGGCAACAAGAAACCAAAAAATTATTCAAGCCTCGTTCCTCAGGAAAAGATCTCAGATTGAGCTTGTAATAAATCTTTGGCAGTATGGATTAACTTATCAACAAAAGACGGCTCATTTTCGGCGACTCTAGAGCCGTGAGCAAGAGCCGTTCGCGTTTTCATGGCGTCCATGAGGAACTCGTAATCAACCCTTGATATCACGCCTTCCATAACGAGTACCTTTATTAGATGCGTGGGATTCGCCCGTATTACATCGAGTTCTTCTCGTTGACCAAGCAAACGGAGACCAGCTTCAGCAGCTGACCAGGCCAGGAGCATTGAAGCCTCTGTAAATCCAGATGTTAGCAAATTATGAGCTTGCTCTAAGCTTTGTAACACCTCATCTTCATCCAAAGAGTGGGTAGCCTCAATTTCGAGTTCGTCTTCTGCTCGTCCAACGACAATTAATTCAAATTTCCAGCCTCAGTAGATCCAAATTTGGCGTTTTTGGCGATTTTCAGTCGAGATTGCAGGGATTTTGGAGTCATTTATTCAGATTTCGGTTACAGAAAACAACCTATTTCATATCTGAAAATCGCCCAAATCTAACGCAAAAACTAGATATCGACCGGCAAATTTGTATTTATGTCAACTGTTTAGCCAGAATTCTCTCTCAAAACCTGAAATTTGGATCTACTGAGCCTTCTTTCTCCTGAAGGAGGTGAGCCATGTCCCTTATCCAGGGACTTTGGGACAGTGACCGCCTGCTTTTTACTTCAATAACAATGGTTTCCTCGTCTTGTCGGGCAATTAAGGTAGGCTGATAATCGCGAAGAAACTCAGGCAGCTGGTCAGGTCCAGGTTGCAGGATAACTTCGTAGCCTCGACCCTGATATTCATCCACGACTGTTTGTAGACGCTCTCGTTCTCGATTGGTTACTGATTTCATCATGCGATTACCTCTTGGTCAGGGGCTTCTTCTATCACGATATATAAAAATTCAGAACTTCGACTAAGCTCGACTTTGTACAATTTGGGCACATTAAAAAGTTAATAAAGAAGGAACAAAAGGGAAGCTGATGTAAGATAGGAGTGAGAAAACAACTATCAAAGAGAGGAGAGCCCAATGTTCCTTCCAGCAGAAATAATCCCGTTGTTCGAGAGCTTTCGCCCAGTCTTCACAGAACCGACGTACCAAAAGGCACTGGTCTTGGTGATAGGGACGGTGTTAACGAAGGGAAGACGAACGGTGACAGCGGCGTTGAGAGTGATGGGATTGGAGCAAGAGGAGACTGGTCCAAGTATCACCATGTGCTGAATCGAGCGAAGTGGGATGGATTGATGTTGAGCTATATCTTACTGCACTTGATTGTGGATACGTTTGTGGTCATGGGAGCGCCAGTCGAGATAACGGTAGACGAGACGCTAGAAAGGCGCTGGGGTCCCAAGATCAGCAAACGAGGACACTGGCGAGATAGCCTGGCGTCAGGCCGGAAGATGAACGTAAGCACGAGCGGATTGCGGTGGCTGGTCTTCTGTGTGGTGGTCAAGTTGCCGTGGAGTGACCTCTACTGGTCGTTGCCCTTTCTGAGCGTCTTACTCACAACGCCGAAAGTCAGCGAAACGCTTAACAAGCGCCACCGGACAGTAGCGAAACGAACCATGCAGGTGGTGGCCTGGCTGCGTCGAGCTTTGCCAGGTCGAGAAATCAAGCTCATCGGCGATGGGGCTTACAGTGTGATCGAGTTGGGCTTGCGCTGTCAATCCCAAGGAGTCACCTTGATTGGGCCTCTGCGACTGGATGCGCGTCTCTTTGACTATCCACCCTCCCGTTTGAAACCTGACGGCACAAAACGACCTGGTCGTCCTCCTGTCGTTGGGCAGCGACTGCCCAAGCTGGCAGATGTCGCCCTCTTCCAAACCACCTGTTGGCACCGCTGCCGCATTGACTGGTATGGTGGAGACTCTGAAGTCGTCGACTGGGCCACTGGCCTTGCCTTTTGGTACTCCACTGGCACTACCCCGCTCCTTCTGCGCTGGGTTTTAGTCCGCGATCCCAAAGGCCAAGCTGAGACCGTCGCTTACTTCTCCACCGACATTCATCAGGCTGCCCCCCACATCATCGCTGATTTCGTCAAACGCTGGTCCATTGAAGTCACTTTCGAGGAAGCCAGGGCTCATCTCGGTGTCGAAACTCAGCGCCAGTGGAGTGACTTGGCCATTGAGCGCACTACTCCTGCTCTCTTTGGTCTTTTCAGCCTTGTCATTTTGATGGCTCATGCCTTCTCTCTGATGGCTCTATCCCGCCTCAAGCTGCTTGGTATCACAAGACTCACGCCTCCTTCCGACCTCCTCTCTCTGGTTCGCCGCCGCTTATGGTCCCATTTCCTTTTCCAGACATCCCACATTTCACCTGCTCTTCGTTTATTCTCTCCCTCTCAGGTGAACACCTTACTTTCTGCTGTCTGTTATTAACTTTTTAATGTGCTCAAAACTTACAAAGTCAAGCTTAGTTCCTTTCCGAAAAGTGGTTGTGAGCCCGACCAGCTTCTCGAGCGAGAACAGATCGTCACAGAACTTTTCGGATAAGCACTAAAGCCCTCTGCTAAAACAGGAGATGGATTTTCAATTCTCAAACTCCCGTTAAGATCGTTT
>JAHBNG010000026.1 GCA_019217005.1 Chloroflexi bacterium TSY | reverse complement strand
CTTTTTGTCACATTTCTCACCTCATCTCTTTTCTTTTACCAGAAAGTAAAGATTACCAGAAAGTAAAGAAGTATACAGTTACTTATAGAGACGCCACTTAATCTTCGGGCAATTGGAACGTTTTTATTAACGGACAATTATCCGAAATTTAAAAGATGTGATTAACTGCTCTGTAAACTAAATAATTGACAATTTTCTCAGATTTCTCAGAAAAAAGTTGTCAGAAACTTAATTGACAGTGTATTAGTATGATAGACGCTCCTTATTTAGGTACACGTGTGCCCTACGCTCTCAGAAATCCTCTCGGTTCTGCCTGCTAGCGAATAAGTGGTGTCAATATGCATCCTTAAGTGCATATCCGAAAAGCTCTATGACAATGCATTCCCTCCTGAGAAGCTGTCAGACTCACAACCACTTTTCGGATAGGTTCTAAGTCGATCCATATGATGCATTATCATATCGATCAATAGCAGATCTTCCCTTTCAGTACGATATGACAATGACGCATGACTGATTATCTGTCGGGCCCCGATCAATATGATAGGTTGATAGGTAACAAAGATATTGGGTTTAGCAGCAGAGTCAGAGACAAAGCCGCGTCCATTCCAATCAGGGGATTTATGACTATGTGGTTTGCATGATTCATGCAAATGCTCCTCAGAAATCGTTAAATTCTGGAGAGCGATGATGGCTACGATGCACAAGGATTGATCGGAAATAAAATGTTGGGAACCACGCTATCGAGAGATATTTCCAAACTTAGTCGTCAATCGGTCGATCGATGGGAAGCAAGAACTTGAAAAAGTTTGGCTATCGGATAATAGAGCATTCTGGTTGCACAGTGAATAGTACTATGCTAACAGCTTGGCCGTCTATAGAATTGATTATTATTAACTAGTCACAAGGACGGACTACTATTATATGCTTGGCTAGCTGTGGATGCAATAGTACAATAGGGTAGGTTATGTCTATGATTCTGTATTTCGGAACAACTCGATTAATAGCAATGCAGAGCATAAGGCCATTGCAGAGAAATAATTCCCTGATTGCTAAGTCGATTTCTCTGGAATGGCTTGAGATTTTCCAGATCAAATTAGGGATTTTAATTGTTGGAAAAGCCTAAATGCAAGGTCTGTACATACGCTATTGTTGTGATTGACTTTGAACAGCTAATTTGGGAAGAGGTGGATGCATAAGATAAAATAGATAGAATTGGGGGGTGGTTCAAAATTAGGTTTACACTTTTGATATATAGACAAAAATCTATATGAGACCGTTTTCTCTCTGAGAACCGGCGAAATCAGAGAATATAAACGTTCTTTCTGTTTCTAAAAGTGTAAACCTATCTATCCAGCTAAAATGAACCACCCCAGAATTGGTAGTTTTTATTTTTCAGGAGATGTTTTTGAGTATTACGCAATTTCGAGATTTTGCTCATTCGCAACCGTTAGAGGTTTGGCGGTTTATTAAGTTTGCGACGGTTGGAGCCTTGGGTTCCATAACACACTTTGCCATTGACAATATTCTGATCTTATTATTTAGAATTCCATTTGTATTTGCAAATCCGGTTGGCTTTGGAGCCGCTGTTGTACAAAACTTTGTGCTCAATCGACTCTGGACTTTTCCAGAAAGCCAAAGTCGGAGTGCCAAAAGGCAGTTGACGCAGTTTACGATTATTAGCGTCATCGGTCTACTCATCAATCAGGGTGTCGCACTCGCCGTGCGTTATCTCCTTGGACCAACATGGGTTCGCGTGATTGGTAGTGAACAATTGGGGAGTCTGGTGAACGATAATTTCGCACTGGCTTTTGCAATTGGTGTGGTCCTCATTTGGAATTTTGCAGCCAACCGGATATGGACCTACCGTGGATTATGAAATTTATGATTTCAGATCGTAAATTACTATTATGGCCACAATCGCGATTGATTACACACCAGCTATTCGCCAAAGTGCCGGGATTGGTCGCATTATCGAAGGGCAGGCGCGAGCACTGCTCAAGCAAGCACCGGACTTTGATATCCGATTGTTTGTCAACGGGACGATAAATCAGTCTGAACGTCTCCATGCACCTGCCAAGTTGCATACGACGCCCATCAGTGAACGCAACTTGGTGCGCATTTGGCACCGGCTGAATTTACCGCTACCCTACATCGAATGGTTTACTGGTGGCCCTCTCGATCTTTTTCATGCCACAGACTTTGTGTTGGCTCCTAGTCGAGCACGCGTCAAGCTTCTTACCATTCACGACCTAGCCTTTCGTTTCTATCCAGAAGCGGCCATGCCCAGTCTTCATCACTATCTAAATGTGGTGGTACCGCGCAGCGTCGAACGTGCACATCATATTTTGGCAGATAGTCACAATACAGCCCGCGATTTAGAAGATGAGTGGAATATCCCAGCCGAAAAGATTACGGTGGTCCAAGGCGCAGTCGACCATAGTTGCTATCGACCCGATAACGATTTGGATGCTCAGCACATTGTGCGGCGACGATATGGAATTGACGGTGGGCCATTCATCCTCGCATTAAGTACACTCCAACCGCGCAAAAATTTCTCTCGTCTCGTCGAAGCATTTCATTCTGCATGTCAGGAGCAGGGACTCCCACATCAGCTTGTTATCGGAGGGAAAAAGGGTTGGCTCTATGAAGAGATCTTTGCCAAAGTCAAAGAATTAGGATTAACGGAGCGGGTAATCTTCCCGGGTTTTGTTGCCGAAGCGGACCTGCCTGTTCTCTATCGAGCCGCTGAGTTTTTTGCTTACCCTTCTCTATACGAGGGCTTTGGAATTCCGATTGTGGAAGCATTGGCCTGTGGGACTCCCGTGCTGACAGCGAACAATTCCTGTCTCCCTGAAGCGGGCGGACCAGGAGCGATTTATGTTGATGCGGAATGTGTTGATAGCATTGCCGACGGATTAGTACAGCTTGCCAGCAATGAAGAATTGAGAATGCAGCTGCGAGCGGATGGGCGGATGCACGCAAAGCAGTTTACTTGGGAACGGAGCGGAGAGCAGCTGTTAGGAGTGTATCGGCGGATGTTGAATTGAGCAGATGTGGAGAATGTAGAGTGTAGAACGTGAGGTGGGGAACAACTATCTTCAGGTTTATTGAGGTGAAATGGTGGATCGTTTTTAGCAGCCTTCTTGCACTTGTGGGCTATTTTGGGCCGTGGGTCAATCATCGAGTGGCGGGTCTGGTTATCGTTGGGCTTGATCTTGGCGAATATGTCAAGTTTCTTGTGCCCGTTCGCAGTGGTCAAATTGCCGTCTGGCGTGAGGGATTCTACTTGCCTTTGGTTGCGGTCAGCTTCGCATTGAGTTTAACAGCTTATCGCGATCGTCTTGCCTATTGGTGGCCCGTGCGTAGCGCCATGTTGCTGGTGGCCGCCGTAGCGGCGCTGAATATGCTACCACCAGCCTGGAGTCCGTCATTGCTGATGACAGCGGAATTCCGATTGCAGACGATGGCAATTGGTGCTTGCTTGGCTGTCATGCTGATCAGCCCGTTTATGGCGCTTCTGTCAAGATGGATTCCCGCGGCTATTGTTGCGGTCCTTTCTCTTGTAGCTATCTGGTTTCCCACGCGAGATTTTTGGCGCGTCCTCCCATCCATTCGTGCGCTCTATCGACAACCGATAGAACTTGGATGGGGCATATATGTCATGGTCTTGGGTTTAATCATTCTGAGTGGGGCAGTGCTCTATGCAGCTTGGCGTCATGAACAACCCGCGGCGTAAGCTGCTGGACGAAATTGAGTGGATTGCACAAAATGGATTCGATTTTATCGATCTGGTGATGGAGGCACCTGAGGCAGCATTAGAATCGATTGATTGGAAAGCAGTGGACACAGCCATCAAGGATCATGGTTTAACTGTCATTTGTCAAGCAGCCAGCTATCTCCCCATTAGCAATCCCTCCCCATTGGTGCGTCAAGCTGCATTGGACGAATTACGCCGTTCAATCGACGCAGCCCATCTGATCAATGCACCACTCTTGACGATGACATTCTCTGGCTGGCCTGCCTACCTGTCGGACAAAGAAGGGTATGAATTCATCCGGCAGTTCTGCGAGATTCTCGTCCAGCACGGGGCAGAACGCAGGGTTCATTTGGCCCTCCAAAACAGCGCCCAGAACCAGCATCAGCTAAAGTATTTCCGCGAGATTTTTCATCGTCTTCCTCAACTGAAGCTTACCTACAACATTGGGCATGGGAACGTTCAAACAGCTGCCCTTCATACAACCCGCGATTATCTCTTTGCGTTCAGCGATCGATTGGCGCATATTCAATTAAGCGACAATGACGGCCAACACGACAACCACTTGCCGCCTGGGGTACCTCCAGAAGGAGGAATTGTGTTGAAACGCGAATTACAGACCTTACAGAGTTTTCGCTATGACAAGAGCCTGACGCTTCAAATTTTTGGAGAGCGACACTGGCTTTTGGAGAGTGCAAAGCAGGTACAACAGATCTGGGATGAGATCCATATCTCATCAGGACAAACTGGAGTCTAATGGAGCAGGATGACAAGAGGAATGGTTGTTCATCTCATTCATCTTGTCATCTCATTCATCCTGTCACGTTTAGCGCCTTTTTGCTCGATGTGCAAGAAATTGGTTGATAATGGCCTAAAAAGGTGCTGCGATCTCTGCAAAGTTTTTCTCTTTGTCCTCACCGCGTACGAGCACGGCGTTCCAGCCCTTACCTTGCGAGTTGAGTTCTGTCTGTTTAACCCACGTTGGCACATAGCGCAAAGTTAGTCCGCAGCGTCGTCGGTCGGATTTGTTGGGCAGGCTTCCGTGTATGAGTGTCCCATTGTGGAGGGACATTTCACCTGCCTTGAGTATCAGGTCAACAGCATGTTCTTCATCATCAGGTGTGACAGCCACTTCTTGATTGATGCTGAGCAGATTCCCGTCGATATCCGATTTTCCATGTTCTATGACACCGGTTACGTGTGTGCCGGGAATCACGCGCATGCAGCCATTCTCGCGTTCGCTATCATCCACTGCATACCAAGCAGTGATTGCGTAAGGTGGCTCAAGACCCCAGAAGGTTACATCCTGGTGCCAGGCGACAAATGCTTCCGCTTGATCCCCTTCTCCATATTTGTTGAAGAAATGGGTTGCGAGCAAGTAAAAATTGGGGCCGGCAATTGCTTCAACGGCATCCAGGATTCGTGGGTGCGTCGCCAATTCCCAAATAAACTTTTCTTGGAAATGGTAGTCAATGAGCCCAATTTGAGCCGTTTTTTTGTCCACCTTTGTTTCAAGTTGGTCAAAGCGCTGACGATAGCGCTCGGCTTCGGTGTAGTCAATGACAGAGATAGGAGACAAGAATCCTTCTTTCTTGTATTGTTCAGCTTGTTGATGGGTAATTGTCATTGTTTTCTCCTCATGTATAGATAGCTACTAAATCAGATAGGGTCGCATTTCTTCTTCTACTTTTGTACGCAACTCCATCAGCTTCTGTGCATATGAGTGGAGGGCATGATCTTCTTCGGTTTTGGGTTCCCATCTTGGCACAGCCACTGGATTGCCATTGCCATCAAGCGCCACAAAAATGATGACGCAGTGAGTCGTCTTGATAAAATCACCAACTCGTGGATCTTTGGCACACACATCAACAGCAACGTGCATGCTCGTTCGACCGGTATAAATCAGCTTGGCATAGACTTCGACAAGATTGCCAATCAAGATGGGTTTGAAGAAACGAATCCCTCCAACATAGACAGTGACGCAATATTGACCACTCCAAGTCGTTGCACAAGTATATCCAGCTTGGTCGATCCACTTCATGACCATCCCGCCATGTACTTTGCCGCCGAAGTTTACATCGGTTGGTTCAGCCAAAAAGCGCAGGGTAACGGACCGTTCTTCGTTCATAAACTCTTTCTCACCACTGAATATGGCTCTCGATTGGTCCAGCATGTTGGTCCGAGCGTTCGGCAATTGGCCATTCTTTCCACTCCTCAACGAGTTCGAGAAGTGAGGATACGGCAGCCTCCAAAATCACCTGCCCCTTCTCCGCTGTAGCAACAGTGGCATCACCATGGACACCAAGCTTTGTCCAGCGTCCCCAATAATCATTAAAGCGCACTGGATAGGTATACATACTATCTGAACTCATATATTTGCCCATCACGTCATCGCCCTTGCCGGCTTTATCCATCTGGACCCGCTCAGGGGCTAGGGCTAAATAGAGGGATGTCTCAAGCTCGTCCGCATGGGCCATCACTTCTGACTCTTTGACTTCGTTGAAGGCATCCATTGCGAGTGAGACGTAGCTCAGTGCCGCACAGAGCGAATCGGTTTCCAGAACCGTCTTGCGCGCCACGAGGTCAATCAGCGGTGTGTTGGAGCCATGCCCATTCACGAGCAGGATCTTTTTGAAACCATGATAGGCCACACTCTTTGTGATATTGAGGCAGAAGTTGATAAAGACATCCGGTTCGATGTGAATTGTCCCAGGAAAGTCGATGTGATGCATGTTCAAGCCATAGGAAATCGGCGGCAACACCAATACCTTGTCAGGAATTCGTTTACCAACTTCCAAGCAGACCGACTCAGCGAGAAAGACGTCGGTGTCTAGGGGCAGATGGTGCCCGTGTTGCTCTGTTGAACCGGTGGGCAAGAGAATGACTTTTTGCAACGCAATGGCATCATTCATCTCACGCCAGGTTAAGCGATTATAGCGGTATTCTGTTTGGGCTTGCATGGTGCTTTGCTCCAAATAGGTGGGTGGATATACTTAGTGCTTATCCGAAAAGTTCTGTGACGATCTATTCTCACTCGAGAAGCGTGCCGGACTCACAACCACTTTTCGGATAGGCCATTAAGGCTAAAATATCGACAACTTTTTGTCGATCTTGTGTCAATTCAGCCTCACAAGTGCTGCGCTGCAAGCGCCTCATTTGTGAATGCAACGAGATGACTTCCAAGAACTTCATTAAAAATTTTCAATTAGACTTCACAATTCGCAATTCGTTAGGTTCTTAGCAGAGCCATAAAAGTACATTGAATGTGTGTGAACAATGCTCTGTTGTAGTGCTGCGGAGTCTAAGGCTAAACCAAAAAAATAATTATACGCGAACGAGAGAATGGAGAGGGGGAATAAGGACAAACCATTTTTCTAAACCAGGTAAACGTTGGAAGCGTTGTTCCAAACGGTCCATCTCTTTCTGAGTGAGTTTGACGCCGGTCTCATAAAGAGTGGAATTCAGGTGAACGAAGGGTTGTAGTTGGTTAAAGCGAAAAGAACGGGCAAAATTGAGAACGGTCTCAAGAGAATCGAGAAGAGAACCGTTCCAGTGTTTTTCAAGATGGCCCCAAACCCGTTCGATGGGGTTGTATTTACTGTGATAAGGAGGGTAGCAGGCGAGCTGAATAGAGAGACGATAGTGCTCAACAAACTGAGTGAGACGATACATAAACTGAGTCCGACGGGTATGATTTTCGGGACCATTGTCCTGATTGATCACGAGGTCTTGACGTGAGGAAAGTGTTCACGTACGCTTTCCCAAAATCAATCAGGCAGTCGACAATAAAGTCACTAGTCACTTTCGACTGAGTCAAGTAAAGAAAGAGTTCCTTGGTTGAAGGAGGTAAATGCCAAAAGGAGTGACTTTCTCGGTCTTCTTATCTTGAAAGTCATGATCGAGCGCTTTGACAACCACTCGACTTATCCTTCTCTCGAGAAACGGTCAAGTAAAATCGTCGCTTTGGCATCCCAAGAGGCGCAGAACCGTCTCGTCTGCATCCGCTTCTTGATTGATCTGATGAATTCTATCAAAGATCGCATCGGTCTCTGGGATCTTTTTCACTGGTTGACTTTTTTTGACCCGGTTTGAGCCATAGCCTAACTCATTGAGCTTCAAGCGGATGGCCTCTTCGCCAGGCAATTCCTCATCTGTGTATCCTTTCTGCTCGATGAGCTGGGTACGCATTTCGGCGGCGGTTAGTCGAGTGTACAATTGGGGGGGTCGAAAGGTGGGATCGGTCTGGCTGAATTGATCGGCGATTTCAACCATATCGGCCAGTAAAGTGGGGATATGGTCTTCGGCTTTTTTGCGACCACGTCGGTGGCTTTGGTCGACATAACAGAAGCCGCCTTCTAGTTCTTCCAGGGCTTTGGCTATCGTCGCCCGATTCCAGCCCAACTCTCGTTCTGCTTTCGTCGGACTCCCTTCGCATATCGTTTTGACCGTTTGGGCCATGAAGTGCCTTCTTTCGTATCCACTTAACATGGCCTTCGTCTCTTTCAAGACTTCAACCATTTCTGGCGAGATTGTCATTTTTGCTCCTTTTGGAGAGCTAGTTTAACACCTTCTCGCGTATATTTTATTTTTTGGATTGGCCTTAGAGGGTGCTTTAAAAGGTGGGATTAGTGCCGGTTGAGTAGCCGAAGGCGTATCGAACCCAAACAGGTCAACCCGCAAACGCTGGTTTCGATACCACTTCGTGACTCAACCGGCGTTTGCTCGCCCTTTCCCCAGACTTTTAAAACACCCTCTAATGGAAAAGTCTTTTGATTATAATATGGTTCGATCTCTGATACAACTCAAGGTATAATGAATCGGCTATTCTAAAAATAGATGCTCATGAAGAATATCAAATACAAACAAAAGGGAGAAAACCTATGGCAACTCAGGAGACTATTCGCGTTGGTGTTATTGGGGCGGGTGCCAATACGAGACTTCATCACATCCCAAAGCTACAAGCGATTTCCGGCGTAGAAATCGTCGGTGTCTGCAATCGTAGCCCAGAGTCATCACAAAGGGTGGCAGACGAGTTTGGTATCCCAACCATCTACAACACCTGGACCGAAGCAATTGCCGATCCAGAGACAAATGCGATTGTGATCGGAACTTGGCCCTACATGCATTGTCGGTTGACGGTTGCTGCGCTCGAAGCCAACAAGCATGTGATGTGTGAGGCGCGCATGGCCAGGAATGCTGCAGAAGCCCATCAAATGCACAATGCTGCTCTGCAGAATCCCCATTTAACCGCTCAAATTGTCCCGTCACCTTTCTCCTTTGGTGTCGATCGAACGATCCAGCGACTGATTAGCGAAGGCTACTTGGGAAATCTGCTGGCAATTGATGCCCGCAGCAACGGCAGCGCCTTTCTGGATCCCGACGGTCCTCGCCATTGGCGACACGATATGGACCTCAGCGGTATGAACATCATGTTTATGGGAATTTGGTACGAAGCATTGATGCGTTGGGTGGGCGAAGCAACCGAGGTGACAGCCATGGGCAAGACCTTCGTGACCATGCGCAAAGATGATTCTGGTCAACTGAAGCCCGTTCGCATTCCCGAACACTTGGACATCGTTGCGCAGATGGCGTGCGGTGCACAGTTACACTTGCAGTGTTCCACGGTGACCGGACTGGTCGGTGCTACGGAAGCATATCTTTATGGAGATGCGGGTACCTTGCACGTTGACGCAACCGACTCGACCAACAATAAACTTTACGGAGGCCAACAGGGCGACACCGCTTTGCAAGAAATTGAAATTCCGGCCGATGAGTGGGGGAGCTGACGCGTGGAAGAGGAGTTTGTCAACGCAATTCGCGGTCAGGAAGTCATTACTCGTACAGCCTTTGAGGATGGCGTGAAGTATATGGAGTTCACTGAGGCAGTCAATCGGAGTATAGCCGAGAGATGTACGATTTCATTGCCGTTGTAAGATGTGAGCTGCGGATGGGCAGAATTACGCGGATTATCCTAAAATCGGTTTCAAAACTAGAGTTCTAGGCCTGCGGATAGGTGGCTGGGGAAAACCAGTCACCTATCTCATGTTTCGCGACATCTAACCCCAAACCATCACGCCAAAATCATATCGTCTCTTCAAGATTTGACGCACACACGCCGACATGAACCAAAACGCTCATATCTGATATCTTCTATTCTACCAAGACAATGGTTACACTGCGCTAACTTCTCGGCTCAATAGGCGCTAGGCTTGTACGACCATAGGCAACGAAAGCAGCCAGTAGCAGCAACACGATATTCGGAAGAATGCTGCTAAACTCGCCTCGAGTCGCATGAAAGCCAGCGGCAAGAATCATGACCACGATCAAACCCACAGCCGCGAGTGACGTCAGGCGCGGCTGAATGCGCGTTAGAGCGGGCAAGATTAAGCCCAATGCACCGGCAACTTCCGATAACCCAATAAATCGAACAAGCAGCTCTGGCATATCAAACACCCAGGGGCCAACCATTTGCGAAAGATCTTCCAAAGGCGTCACAAGTTTCATGAAACCTGATCCCCCAAAGGCCACAGCTAAAAGAATTTGAACAATCCACAACGCAATTTTCATCTTTCTTTCCTTTCAAATAAAATTGGGTATCAACACTCCGGGTAGTGGCTACGAACTTGTCAAGCTCATCTGATTGACGGCCAACCTGGCACCACTGCCTGATGGATGTAGAACAGATAGATTGCCATCTACCTTATCAATCGGCACATCGAAACCGTCAAGTCTGTCTAACAAGATGCGACGGGCGTCATGATTTGGGATATTATCTCATAATGAGCCAACCCAAGCGAGCCAGCTAGAAGGCGAGATGCACCTTTGGATTGTTATACGTTTATACTTAGGAATAGGAATTTAATAACTTGTACAGTTTGTGCGAGATTAGAGACTGAGAGATTAGAGATTACAAGGACCGAATCTTTCTATCTCTACTCTCACAATCTCCAATTGTCCAAGTTATTTACGGCTCATTCCTTAAATGGTCATGATTGCCCCCTTGGTGTTCGATTCTTAGTCCCCAAGAAACATCTGTCCCATCCACTTCTGAAGAGAAGGCGAAAGATTGACAATACCAAATAATGTCATTGTGATCGCTCGAATTGCCGGATTGGATGCAGTCACCAATCGTCGGGTTCGCTCACTTTCTGTGATGGCCTTAATACCCGCAGCATGACGCGACGTGCTGTAGCCTTCCAGCGTGTTTGTCACCATCTGTTTCGCAAATTCCGCGGCATCGGCAATACCAAGATTCATTCCGCGGCCCCCGGCTGGCGAATGACAGTGCGCAGAATCTCCAGCCAGATAGACGCGCCCAAGATGATAAGATGCAACCTGCCGAATCGAGATCTGAAACTGCCCTTCGCGACGAATGTTGGTCACTTCTAGTTCTAAGGGTAAGGTTGCCAATGCATCTTCAGTATTCGAAATGACTCTATACCGCTCTGCCTCTAGTGGCGCCACAACGACAACTCGACCTCCTCTTAATAGACAGAATGTGAGCACTTGAGTGTTTGACCAATTGATTGCATCAACGTCAGCAATGGACCATGTTTCCGGCAGATCATGGCCAATGTAATGAAGACCGAGTGCTTGTCGCGTGACGCTCCGTATGCCATCCGCACCAAGTACATAGTCATAGACACTCTCTTTTCCATCACCCGTCTCAACGATCACCCGTTCAGCTTCTTGGCGTAACCCACTTAACTCAGTTCCATAGCGCACGCTTCCGCCATATCTGGTGAGCGCATCACGCAATGCAGCTTCAGTCCGATCCTGTGCGAGTGCAAGACCAAAATTCTGGCGTGGATGAACACCGTGTAATGGCACTGTTAGGACTTTACGCTTTCCCACATAAGCATGGATTTCGCGTGTTTTGACTCCCTCTGCAAGTAACCTTTCAGACACGCCCGAAGGAACAAGTAGATCGAGGCTCCGTGGCAAGATCCCGACTGCTCGGGAGAGGGTCGATGCGCTCTCTTTTCGGTCGAATACGTTTGCAGTAATGCCGTGGCGAGCTAATTCAATCGCGGTAGTCAATCCTGTTGGTCCAGCCCCTACGACAAGAACTTTGAGATCCGTTTTATTGTTCATGGTTTTATTGTTTAATCGATATGTTTGTATTCACCAATTTATCTGTTATATTTTGCCCAAAATAAAGTAGGCACTTACATTAAATGATATCATAGCAATATTGATTTGTCAATAGTTCATTTTCAAGTGGCTTGTCTGTTACAATGAAACGATAGCAGTGATAGTACTTCTATAGCCTTTCAGAAAAAGATTTTCTTGTCGTTGATGGCATTTCAGCCGGTCAGCTCGTCAGCTCTCTGGCTGATCGGCTGAAATGCTGACAAGCTACTGTTTCGTGTGGAAAAGCATTATCTGAACATCTATAGAAAAGAGGGGTACAATTGTGCCAAAACGAATTAGCGACGAAGCGATTTTAGAGAAAGCGATGGAAGTCATCATTGAGCAAGGATACACGGGTGCAACGACAAAACAGATTGCTGCTGCTGCGGGCATCAATGAATTGACTCTGTTTCGCCGTTTTGAAAACAAGAAAAACCTGGTTTTGGCAGCAGCACGTCGGGAAGTTGAGGAGTTTGCTGACGAGGAAATCCGCTATACGGGAAACGTTGAGGCGGATCTAAGAGATGTTGTGGCCTATTATCAGGATGCCTTCGGTAAACGCAGTCGATTGATCACTGTACTTTTAGCGGAAGCTCCAAGGCAACCCGAGTTATATGAAGCAATCCAAACAGCGTTAGGTGTCTTTTCAAAAGTTATCACGATGGTTGAGCGCTATCAGGAAGAAGGACTGTTGCTCAAAGCGCCGCCATTTCATGTTGCAGTTGCACTTTTGGGTCCGATTATGGCAACGGCTTTCATTGGAGGACTACAATCGAATTCAGTGTCGTCACAACCTGATTCTGATGATTTCGTCCGTCGGTTCTTAGATGGATATGGGATAGAATGATAAGCATATAGGGCAATTCCAAAAATAAATTATCCACAGATGAACAGGATTTACAGGATTAGAATAGCGCTGCATGGCAGCGGGCCGATATGTTTCACAAAGTGCTCAGCCATGTTGGAAGTTTTACTGATATCCGAGGTGGACATGTCTATCCGACCTTAATCCGCAAGTCCGTCAGGTGGGATATCCGAGTCCTTCTACAAAGTGGTACAAATGATCACAATCTTGTCTTCGGAGATTGGTGGTTGAGTAACCTCCAAATGGAATCTGCACTTACGTTCCGTGGTTATGACCACTGCTTTGTTGGTGGAACAGGTGGACATAATGGCGAACATGGTGGCGTCATCTTGCCGGAATCAGCGGAGTGGCTCTGGCGTAAAGAAAAAAGTAAGGCTGTCCCAAAGTGGGTAGGTGAAATTGTCGCCCCCCGAGGACCAAGTTTACTTAGAACCTATCCGAAAAGTGATTGTGAGTCCCACCAGCTTCTCGAGTAAGAATGCGTCGTCACAGAACTTTTCGGATAAGCACTTAAACACTTTGTGGTATAGCCTCAAAAATATGGTGGTATGCCAAATTGTGTAAATTCGATTTCTCTCTGACTGAGATCGGCAATTCACACAATTTGTGCTATACCACCGAAAATATAGAGAGGATTAACATGGACAAACCAAATGTAGGGATCCTTCATCCAGGTCAGATGGGTGTTTCAATTGCCGCATCTGCCAAGAACAGCGGTCACACTGTCTATTGGGTCTCGGAAGGGCGGAGCACAGAAACGCATGCCCGCGCCCAACAACAGAATTTTGAGGACGCCAAAACCCTGGCACAACTTTGCCAAATCTGCCCAATCATCATCAGCGTCTGCCCGCCTGGCGCAGCGGAGGAATTGGCAAATCAAGTGATGGATCATTCGTTTACTGGACTCTACGTAGACGCCAATGCAATTTCGCCTCCCCGAACCCAACGTATCGGGGAAGCAGTGACAGCAGGAGGCGCCAAGTATGTCGATGGTAGCATCATTGGTGGACCAGCTTGGAAGCCAAATAGTACTTGGCTCTACCTGTCCGGTGACGAGGCAGAGCAGGTTGCAGATTGTTTTCAGAGTGGACCATTAGAGACTGACATTGTGGAGGGCGGCATTGGCAAAGCGTCAGCCCTGAAGATGTGCTTTGCCGCCAATACAAAAGGAACGACAGCTCTGCTTTGTGCAATCGTTTCCGCAGCCGAGGCGCATGGGGTACGAGGTGATCTGGAAAAGCAATGGTCACGCAACGGCTCTAACTTTGCAGAACAAACGACACATCGCGTGCGCGAGGTGACAGCCAAAGCTTGGCGCTTCGCTGGCGAGATGGATGAGATATCGGCCACTTTAAGCGATGCAGGTGTGCCTGGGGAGTTTCACAGCGCAGCGGCAGACGTCTATCGCCGGTTGGCCAATTTCAAAGATGCCGCGGAGACGCCAGCGCTTGAAGATGTGTTGCAAGCCTTGTTAGGGGAAATTCATCCGATTAGTTGACCCCTTAGTGAATATCCAAGAAGAATTTCCCGTTCGTATGGGCAAGATATATCTTGCCCGAGTGAAATATATATCGATTCATCAGTTGACAAGAAAGGAACCAACATGTCCTATTCCTTACCCATCCTTCGGCACACGCGCAATTCGATCTATAAGGCCGTCAAGGACTTAACCCCAAGACAATGTCTTACGGTCCCAGACGGTCATGATAACAATGTGGCTTGGAATCTGGGGCACATTATCGCTGTGCAGCAACGAATTTGCTATCTCCGCAGTGGGCTTGATGCGTATGTGTCCGATGAGATGACGGCGATGTATTTGCCTGGTACCTCACCCGCTGATTGGGAGATAGAACCAGATACTGAGGAGTTGGTGGCATTGTTGATGGATCATCAGGAGAAAATTGAAGCCGACTATGCCGCGGGTAAATTTGGTGGTACGTTTGAAGAGATGAAGACGACCAGTGGGTTGCACGTTCCAGATTTTGAGACGGCACTGATCTTCAATATCTATCATGAATCACAACATTTTGGTATGATTCTGGCGCTAAACAACTTTGTAGCTCGGTAGTTTTTGCTCAATGTACTCAAGACTCATTGAAATGGCTTGCAAGGTATGTATCAGTAAGGAATGACGATAAAATAATTCATCGATGTCATTCTCGAGTGAAACGAAGAATCTTTGATGAGTTATTTAATTCCGAACCGCAAGTTCGAGATATTGAGCTGGTGTTAAAACGTTCAGCGATGGTTTATGTTGGAAATGGCGGGCGTTCCAGGTTATATTTGTACATTTATTTAATGATTATTGGAGTGATCCATGATGGATGTCCCTTCGGTTTCTCTGGATATGGAACTGTATGAAGAAAAAGAGATGCGAGCGCGTGCGCTTTTCTTCTTCGAATATATGAAACGTCGGCACAGTACACGCGATTTTGCAGATCGAGCTGTTCCACTTGATGTGATACGACATTGTTTAGAAACAGCAGGTCGTGCACCGAGTGGCGCCAATCAACAACCTTGGCACTTTGTTGTAGTAACGGATCGGGAAACGAAGCACAAAATTCGCTTGGCGGCAGAAAAAGAAGAGCGAGCATTTTATCAAAGCCGCGCCTCCGAGGAGTGGTTAAAGGCTCTCGCCCCTTTGGGAACTGATGAGGATAAATCGTTTATTGACTATGCCGGTTGCTTGATCGTCATTTTCGCCCAGACATACGGCATCGACGAGGCCGATAAGCACTTGAAGCATTACTATGTTCAAGAATCGGTCGGCATTGCCACGGGTTTCTTGATTGCAGCGTTGCATAATGCTGGACTGGCCTGCCTCACCCATACACCAAGCCCGATGAATTTCTTGGCAGAGATCTTAGGTCGCCCAAAAAACGAGCGAGCATTTATCAATCTAGTCGTCGGCTATCCTGCTGAGGATGCACAGGTGCCTCTTCATGCATTGAAGAAGAAACGGCTGGATGAGTTCGTGAGTTTTGTGTAAGGACATAAATAAGCTTTACGCGACGAAGTGTACTTGACAGGCAGAGTGGCAAGGTAGCAGGTGGTGAAATCTGCACATTCGCTACTTCACCACTCCGCTTACACACTTTGTGGTACACATCTTGCGAAAACAGCAGAAATTACGAAAATAGCAGAAAGAGGATGATGGAAACAGTTCAAGACATTATAAAATTATTGACTCTAGAACAGATCGAAGAAAATATTTTTCGGGGCGACAATTACAAAGCACCGTGGAAACGCGTCTTTGGTGGCCAAGTGTTGGCTCAGGCGCTTCATGCCGCCTACGAGACTATTCCTGAAGAACGCTATGTTCATTCCCTCCATGGATACTTTATTCTTGCAGGGGATATTGATGTTCCAATTGTTTATGATGTGGATAGAATTCGGGATGGTGGCAGTTTTACAACGCGACGGGTTGTGGCGATCCAGAAGGGGCGACCGATCTTTAACATGTCGGCCTCGTTTCAGCTGGAACAAGAGGGATTTGAGCATCAGATTCCAATGCCGAATGTGCCACCCCCCGATACCCTTTTATCCGATGAAGACCTGATGACCTCGCGTCGGCATTCACGACATCCGCGACCGGTTGAATTTCGCCCTGTAGAGAAAATGGATACCGGGGGCGAGATCAATGCCGCACCATTTCGCCATATTTGGCTTAAAGCCAAGGGAGAGCTACCGGCTAAAAAACGGATTCATCATGAAGTCCTGGCATACACGTCTGATTATCATCTGCTCGGTACTGCAACCTTACCGCATCAACTAGAATTGAAGCAGAATACAATGTTTATGGCAAGCCTGGACCATGCAATGTGGTTTCATCGGGATTTTCGCATGGATGAGTGGTTATTATACGCAATGGACAGCCCCAGCGCTTCAAATGCCCGTGGATTTACACGCGGTAACATTTTTACACAAGACGGCATCTTGGTTGCTTCGGTCGTGCAAGAAGGATTGATCCGCCCGCGAAAAAAGGTCGTAGAATAGTCTCAGTAGATCCAAATTTGGCGATTTTGGCGATTTTCAGTCGAGATTGCAGGGATTTTGGAGTCATTTATTCAGATTTCGGTTACAGAAAACAACCTATTTCATATCTGAAAATCGCCCAAATCTAACGCAAAAACTAGATATCGACCGGCAAATTTGTATTTATGTCAACTGTTTAGCCAGAATTCTCTCTCAAAACCTGAAATTTGGATCTACTGAGTCTAGTATCCTGACATTGTGGTAACCGACCTATAGACCTGGCAAAGCCACGTGAACGACACCACCAACGCGCAGACTATTCGTACCGTAAAAGAGTATGCGCACATTATAGTCAATTGGGATGTCTGGACGCAGGAAGCCACGCCAACGCAAGCTGTCGCCCATCTTATGGTAAGGATAGTCGCCACTTGGCAAACCGGCAATTTCCGCCCCACGCTCATTTTCCCCAACATAACCATATGTCATTCCAGCAAGGGTATCACCAGCGTTTGAGCTGGCAGTGAACGGGAAACTCATTGTCTTGGCGCTTGCGTTGATTTCTCCCCTTGCCGGTTGGACATCATGAACGATGAGTTGATGCACACCGGCTGCACGCACACCACTCTCGCTGACCCGGTAAATGCGTAGACGCAGGTTATAGCTGACGCCATTTATCTCTGCCCAATCACCATCAAAATCAAGGGAATCGCCCATGCTACGGATGGAGCGTTGTCCAGCAATGCGAAATTCAGCCTCTCCGTTCTGCACCGCAACAAGCTCCATGTCCGTGCCTGGAATATGCTGACCAATATCAATGCGCCGTTCGCTTGGCCCGCGGAAGGCAATTGCACCAGAAGGGGTAGAAAGGAGAGGCAGATCTTCCAACTCCGGCAGATCCGTGAATTGGCTCAGATCTGGCAACCCCAATTCGTCGATCAGCTCTGGGATCTCCTTCAATGCTGGAGGAATACCCGGTAGTTCAGGAAGAGGAACATCGGGTATTGGGATATTGGGAACTTCTGGTAGTGCATCTCCACATGCACCCAGCATGAGGATAGTAAATAGGGTCAAAATCACAACTGATAAGTTCAAACGCATTGTCTTTTTTTCCTAGTCTTTCTTTCCTATCGATCGTCGTATCCAAATAAAAGCAGTCTCTCACGAGTAACAGATAGATATGAAACCTACGGATATTGTAGGTTATCGTCTCTGGCGTGACAGTCATGATGGACCCAAAATGATTGAAATCGTAGGTCATCGCCTCCGGCGTGACAATGGTACTCGACCCCAGGTGATGCAAGAGAGGATGGTCGACTCGGGATTCAGTGCACCTGTGCGCCTCACCGAGGCAAGTCCCACCAGAGATGGGACCTACGGGTATCGTGGGTTATTGCCTCTGGTGTGATGTGCTTCATGTATGACAATATTCAATCTTTAGGCAAGAGCTACCTCGGCTTGTTTCAATGCTACTAATTGATCTCGGAGCGTTGCTGCTCGTTCAAACTCAAGCGCTTGTGCAGCAGCCTGCATTTGCTTTTCAATCTCATTGATTCGCTCAACCAACTCATCGAGTGACAGATCGTTTTCTTCATCCATATCTTCGCTGGCGAGAATCTTCTCGGCCTCATCAACTGCATAGACTGCATCCGACTCGTTCAGCATCTTCACTCGGTCGGTTATGTCCGCGATCCCCTTGACGATGCCTTGTGGCGTGATGTTATGCCCATGATTATATTGCTCTTGAATCGTACGTCTGCGTTGCGTCTCGTCGATGGCGGCTTGCATGGCATCTGTCACCTTGTCTGCATAGAGAACAGCCTTTCCTTCTAGATGACGAGCGGCGCGACCAATGGTCTGAATGAGCGCGCTTTCACTACGCAAGAAGCCTTCTTTATCCGCATCGAGAATCGCAACGAGTGATACTTCGGGCAAATCTAATCCCTCGCGCAGCAGATTAATGCCAACGACAACGTCATAGACACCCATGCGTAGGTCACGCAGAATCTCTATCCGTTCAAGCGTTTGAATCTCGCTGTGCAGATAGTTGACTTTGATATTGAGTTCCGCCAGATACTCGCTCAGGTCTTCTGCCATGCGCTTGGTTAAGGTTGTAACCATGACGCGCTGCCCTTGATCAACTCGCTGTCGAATCTCTTTGACGAGATCGTCAATCTGTCCCTCTGTTTGGCGTACATCGACGACAGGATCAAGTAGTCCTGTGGGGCGTATTACCTGTTCCGCGGTCTGTTGACTTTGCTCTTCTTCATATGTACCCGGCGTGGCGCTGACGTAGATAGCTTGGCTAACCTGCCCCTCAAACTCGTCGAATCGTAGTGGCCGATTGTCGAGAGCGCTGGGTAGCCGAAAGCCATAATCGACGAGGGTTTGCTTGCGCGCCCGATCACCACCATACATCGCCCGTACTTGAGGAAGCGTCATGTGGCTCTCATCAACCATTAGCAGCCAGTCTGCGGGAAAGTAATCAAGCAATGTCCAAGGTCGACTACCAGCGGCACGCTGCGACAGATGGCGGCTGTAGTTCTCTATCCCATTACAATGGCCGACTTCGCGCAGCATCTCCAGATCATAGCGAACACGTTGCTCGATGCGCTGCGCTTCGAGCAATTTGTCCTGTTCCTGGAAGAATTTGATCCGTTCCTGACGCTCTTCTTCGATATCGTCTACAACCTGATCGATGCGTTCTTGGGGCGTAACAAATTGTTTACCGGGGAAGATATCGATCTCTTGATGATCGTCGAGTACCTCACCAGTCAATGTGTCGATCTGACTGATCCGTTCGATCTCATCTCCCCAAAGACTGATACGGTACGCAAAATCTCGCTCCGCTGGCTGTATCTCCAACACATCGCCCCGGACACGAAAGCTGCCGCGCTTCAACGTTTTGTCATTGCGTTCATAATGAGTGTCGACCAAATGACGTAGCAGTTGGTTGCGGCGCACCAGTTCACCGACTTTGAGATGAAGGACCGCTCGTCCATAATCGTTCGGATCACCCATGCCAAAGATGCAGGAGACAGAGGCGACGATGATAACGTCACGGCGGCTAAAGAGGGCACTTGTCGCAGCCAGTCGCAGACGTTCAATCTCGTCGTTGCGGTCGGTCTCTTTCTCGATGTAAATATCGGAACGTGGGATATAGGCTTCGGGTTGATAGTAATCGTAGTAGCTGACATAATATTCGACTGCGTTATTTGGAAAGAACTCGCGAAACTCACTGTAGAGTTGGGCGGCCAATGTCTTGTTGTGGGCTAAAACAAGTGTTGGCTTTTGTACTTGCTCGATCACTTTGGCCATGGTGTAGGTCTTACCGGAACCCGTAACGCCTAGCAAGGTCTGATGGTGCAGACCTTGCTGCACTCCATTGCTTAGCTGTGCAATTGCATGCGGTTGGTCACCCGTTGGTTGAAAGGCGCTAATGACGCTGAACTCAGACATGATCTCTCCTTCATCGCTTGGAATCTGCAATCCCACTATGAATTGGTGTACTTTGTCGTGTAGACCTCACGCCGATTGTACAACATCATAGATGACACCTTGTGTCATATTATGCCCTCAGGCTCGATGGAGACCATGAATTTGTATCTTTCTATAGCGGATTCTGCGTCTTAGCTTATTATAGAGTAACAATTGCAACACAATCACCTAAGCCCAACATTTCTAGTTCGCGGGTTGCATACCGGATTGCAGCTGTTTCCAGCTCCTTTGGATAGGAGAAACCGAAACGTTGTGCAAGCCCAGGCCCAATATCCTGAATGAGAACAGCGAGCTTTAGCATGGTTGTCGCAAAGCTACGGGGAGTGAGTCCATCCATCTGAAGCGCCTCTTCGACTTGCTTCCGTGATTCCTCTAGAATAAATGGGTTCAAATGTTTGACTCCTGTCTCGCGCTCTTTACCTGCCTGTGCAATCAATAGATCGCTAACCGTAAGTAGGCCAATTCCGGTCCCCATAAAGGCCACAATGAACTCGCCTCGCCCGATTGGGGTGGGCAGCATGGAGATCATTCGCCAAAATTCATTGAGTTGCCGTTCAACTACTTCAGCTTGATCAGGGGGTGCTTTTCGATCCGTGGGAGGCGACTGTCGGTCCAGATAATCGCCTTTATCAACAAGCACCAAAATGGCTTTCCCGCCCAACTCTTTTTTATCACCACTATGAACCCAGATATCCAAACGCAATCCATCTGCCGTCATGGCATTGACCATCGTGCCAAAAAGGACGCGATAGAGAACCAGCGGGCTGATATCCTCTAGCCACTTTTCACACCCAGCCTGGAAATCCTCTGCTACATCTTCTGGCACCAAAACATGGGCATCCACATCAGACCAGCGATCATTTGTTCCTTTGGCATAGCTTCCCTCTAACCAAAGAGCACGGATACGGGAATCTTCTTCTGCTTTGCGCGTGAGACCATCGATAAATTGTTGATGCATTGTTTCCTCCTTGAAACAGATAGACGAACCGGTGCAATCGATCAATCGTGAGGGATGTATCCCAAAATGTGTAAGTGGAGTAGTCTCACTGGCTGAGCGGTCTCTACGTATACACTTTGGAACAGGCTGTCGATTGTGTGATTTTTCACGAACCAATTGCGTCGCAATTATACCACCTTGTGAAATAAGGCACAAACGGGTTGCTCATCTTACAAAATAGGCGAAAACAAGATCGTTGTTTGTATAGAATTTTCGTCAACAAATATTCAGACTCTCAGGTCGGTTGGAGAGGCGGCCCTTGAAGAATCCAATTACGAATGGCATTCATTCAGGAGGAAGTAAGAGGGTATATTGCATCGTTCATCAGACGAACGTGTGTAATTCGCGGATAATTTGACTGTTTGAACGCATAGTTGCACACTTTCTGGAAGAAAGACCTTTGGCTCAACCGGATCTCAGGGGATAGACCCGCTTTGGTTTCGATACGGCTCCGCCACTCAACCGGCGCTAGCCATTTTCGAATTTGTCAATCCCCTGAATTCCTGAAGAGCAAGATCTTTTCCATAGACGAGCCTATTGCATATCATTCATCTTTGCGTTGATAATTTTGATGCCGATAATATTGCGCCTGATCCGCTTCAAACATCAAATCATAGGTTTGCTTCACGTTGTCCATGAAAGCGGGAGAATAGGTATATAAAAACCGTTCTAACAGTAGATGCTCTGGCTGGTAATCTCGAACGACATTCAACATAATTTCTTCTGTTATAATGCCTGTTTCCAATCGTTTTCGACTCAATACGGCAATGGGAGGTGGCACGGGTATATTCGCCACAAATGCATAGTAGGGCCTGTCTGTAAAAACCCAATTGGGCACCTTTTTAGAGTCATTCGCAGATTCAGAAATGAAATGATGGAGTGCGGGTTCGGTAAAATTTGGTCGGTTCAAATTTAATTGCTCATTTTGTCGAGCCGTCAGTGGCTTGGGGTACAAAATCGTAATGAGCAAAAGGCCAATAACAATGCAGGACGAGATGAGAGTGCGTTTTGCAAAAGGCATCGTTGCAAGAGTGTCTTGAGGGATGAGGCAAACAACAAAGTCTCGCAGTGCGTCAACACAAAATGCGCTGAGCCAACTGAGTGGAACTGTAAGTTGTAACACGTGATGATACCAAAGTGGGCGATGGAAGGAAAGAACAACCCACGTTGTGGCAAACCAGACAAGCGGTAAGAGTATCTTGCTTTTTCGGTGGAAGAATGCCCAACCGACGCTAATCGCTGCAAACCCGAGATAGGCATAGTGCTGCCGATAGAAATTCGGCATAAAAGTTGTACTGTTGCGGATAAATGTACCCAAATTGCGTGTCTGTTCGCCAAAGTGTGGATAGAATAAGAGGTCAAGATTCAGCGACTGAAAATAGAGACCAATCATTAGATAGACGAGCAGTAGACTTGTGATCCAAACAATCATTAACTTTATCCGATTGACGATGCTGGCAGGCGTTTCATCACGATCCACAATCAAGAGCTGCATGAATACTGCAGGAATTGCGAACCCTGCAAAAAGTTTTGTCTGTAATGCACAAGCCATCAGAAAACCAGATAATCCAACTCGCCAGAAAGAGCGTTTACCGCCAAAGAGCACCGCAAGGGAGAACATGGTGAAAGCCATTGCTGGTAAACCGATCATGACGGCTCCACTCAGCCGTATATAATATTCACTGACAATCAGGAACACGGCCGCCATAATTGCAGCTTGAACTGAACTCGTCCTCTTTACGACGAAAAAAATAGAGCCAACTAATAAAGATGACAAAGTCATGCTGAGGAGTCGGGCAGTTTTGACCGTTTCCCCAAAAAGCGTAAATGTCCACGAGAGTAAGGCAGTAAAAAGTGGAGGCTGGTCACTCCATATCTCACTGTAAAGTAGATAGCCCCTCTTGAGGAGCATCGATTTCATCAAGTTGATGCCTTCATCATAGTCGAAATCACGAAGCTCCAAATGGGGGGCCTGCAACAATAAATAGAGAAAAAACGACACAGGGAGGAGAATCCAGAGATATTGATGTAAGTCAATTGCGAGAGCAATGTTGCTGCGAAGTCCTCGGATTCTTATGTAAGACTGATATGAGCGTAGATGGAAAAGACGCAGATTCATGAGGGTCGTTAATTAGACAGCGAAAGATAGCGATATGTAACGGTCGGGTCTAAACAGAGTATAGTCTCAGTAGATCCAAATTTCAGGTTTAGAGAGAGAATTTGGGCTAATTAGTTGACATAAATACGTATTTGCCAGTCAATACCTAGCATTTACGTAAAATTTAAGCGATTTCTAGATATGAAATTGGCTGTTTTTGGCAACTGAGATCTGAAAAAATGGCCCCAAAATCCCTTCTCTCCCGACTGAAAATAGTCAAAAACGCCAAATTTGGATCTACTGAGTCTACTCATCGGTATCATTGTAGAGGTGATTTCGCTATATTGAATGAGAACAATTCCCTAGGTTTAAGATTTTGGCTCATATATGAAAGTAGGTGAAAAGTATGTAAAATACTTTACTTTCTGGTAAAGGCTTGAGTGACAAAGGGCAAACCGAAAGGGGCGGAAAAAAGAATCCACCCTGAAAAAACGGGATAAAATGTAAAAATAGTGCTCGGCTAGTTTAAGCAGCGGCATTGAGGCGGCGATGAGCGAGAACGCCTTTAGGTAAATGGTGTGAAACCGAGGCCTTTTTCCGAAAGTCAGGATCGAGTTGGTCAGGAGTTGGAAAAAGAGCACTCGAGAGAACACGGCGCAGCCTGCCGGGAGTGGATTGAGGCTCTCGAGCCCAGTAGCCAGTCGGTATGGGAGGAAGAGAAGCGGCTAAATGGGAAAGAAGATTGCCAGCAAGCAGCCCCAGTTCAGGTAAGCGGAAACAAGCCTCATCGGCATGAACAAATTGACGATGTAAGCCAATCATCTGCTTGGAAGCCAAGGGGGGGATGTTCAACAGGCCAGCGTTCCAGGTAGACAAGATAAATGGTTTCAGGCTGCAAAGTCATAACGGTCGCCAAAACCAAAGGTGTGTTGTAGGCCGGATCCTGAATGACGTAAATCGAGTAGGTACGGTTGGCTGTATCCACCTTGGTTGTTCTGGGGACGAGATTGTGCCATGCTTGATAGCAAATCAGGCGACCACTATAGAGAAAGCGACCAGACGAGTCCGGAGTTGTAGCCTCGAGTCGCTTTCCCTTATAGCTGCGAGAGAGCGGACGCACAATATCACCATATTCAGGTGGTCTGCCTTTTTCTTTGCGTTTGGGGAACTCATTGCGGCGCACTGTGCAGTTAATGGCTTCCCGCAGGACAAATCGGTCTATGCCGCTTTCTAGCATTTCTCTGATTGTAAACCCGGCATCGACCACCGCCACTTCGTCTGACTCCAGTGATTTCTTCGTCTCTGTCAGCAGCTTTTTCCGAAACTCACTTTCCTTTGTTCCAACCGTGCATCTCATGATTGCCTTGAGCAGTGGCACTCGCTTCCCGCCTATCTCCCCCGAGCTTATCATCACTCCAAAGATGAGCGCGGGCAATGCCCGACGAACCGTTGAGTTATAGAGTCGGTTCACTTTCCCTTGCAGCTTCGGTCGCCAGAACCCTGTGATATCTATGCTTTTCACTCGGTACCCTTCTAACTTTTTTGCCTCCCATTCCCTTTCCACTTCTTCTTGCCACGACCCCAGCAGACTTGTGATATCCCATGATCCATATCGAAAGCTCCACCAGCTTCGCCGGAGCTCCTCATCTTCAAACCCGCTTTCTTTCAATGCGCTATGGATTGCTCCTCGACTTTTCAGAAACGACCCATTCAGCATTGCCCACATCAGACGCATTACATTTACGTTTGTTCCCATCGGCGTTACTTGCAATACATTCATCAGTACTGCTATAGTTATTTCTGGCGCGGTTAGCATTCCTTCCTCCTTTTTGGGTTCTCTACCTTTAGGATGAACTGCTAACCGCTTTTTGTCACATTTCTCACCTCATCTCTTTTCTTTTACCAGAAAGTAAAGTAAAATAGGGAAAGAGGTCAATGAGAAAAAAGAAAAGAGAAAAAGAGCCATGAAAATGCGATATCCGATCCAAGAACTGATGAGCGAAGAAGGCTGTTATGAGAGATTGTTAGAGATCTTGCATCCAGAAGGGATGCAATGTCCAGATGGACATAGATTGCCAGAAGGGCAAGCGCCTCACAGTCGAGAGCGAGCCCCGGGGAATAAGTACAGATGCCGAGAATGCGGCAAAGTATACGATGCCTTTACGAATACAGTCTGGTCTGGAACGCATTACAATTGTGTGACGATAGTCTTAGTGATGCGAGGCATCATTCAAGGGACACCAACGCTGCATCTATCAGAGGAACTGTCTCTGAACTATAGTACGTTGTTGGAGCGTCGCCATCGGATCCAGAATACGGCGTTGCTCCAAGCCGCAGCCGCTTCCCCCTTTTTCGCGATTCTGTAGCTGAAGCCGATGAACTGTACCAGAATGCAGGAGAGAAAGGCGATTACCATCCCGATCCAGATGACCCGCCCAGACCTCGAGCCAACAAGCGCCGTGGACGAGGGACGATGGAGAACGACCGACCACCGATTCTGGGCGTTGTGGGACGAACCTCTGGCCAAGTCCAGTTCACGGTCTGTGACAACACACAACAAGCAACCATTGTTCCTTTAGTTGTTGCTTGCTCTCTCCCTGGCACCACTCTCTATACCGACGAGTGCAACGCCTACAATCCCATTGCGGAGACTGGTCGCTCTCATGCCACTGTTTGTCACTCCCGGTACGAATGGGCTCGCGATGATGATGGCGACGGCATTCGGGAAGTTCACTGCAACACCATGGAAGGCATTTGGACTGGTCTACGCAATTTTCTGCGTCCCTTTCGGGGTGTTCATAAACGTTATCTTGCCCAATATGTTGCCATCTTTGAATGGACTCACAATCTCAAATTTGTCAATGACTCCTTTCTTCGCTCTCTCATTGACTCCCATTTCACCTATTTTCATTCATGAGCCTCTTCAGGATTTCCCTTGTAGCTGCCGCGCACGCGCAAGGCAACCCAGGTCGATTCTTTCACGGGAAATGCAAAGCTGCCTTTAGCCGTCATCTTCTGATCAACTGTCACCTGCTCCACGACCAATCCACCCACGACGAGTTCGACCTGGGCAATCGGTACTCGTACTAACTCAACACGCCAGGAAACTTGTACTGTACCACCAGAGAGAGGCAGATGGTGTTTGCTGCCCGGTGCGAGACCGTCTACCAACAGTTCCACCAGTGGGCCTATTGTTACAAAAGTATTTCCGGCTCGCACGGCCGTCATCCAATTTTCATAAGTAAAGGTGCTCTCCCCCAGGTTTGTATAGGTACGAATGCCACCCAATAGCGAAGAAGCCGCCATTTTGTCGGAGCCACCAACCACTGGTACATGGAGCCCCAAATTAAGATACCGATACCAGTCTGCAATCCCATAGGGGTTGATTTGACCATGACCGGGCGCAACCGGATTAAAGGTCATCATCTCTACAGCGTGAATCAGATCCAGTACGAGATCGGCGGCTCGCTCGCATTGTGGGTTTGGGGCATGTGGCATAACGGTGAGACCGCCTTGCGCAATACATTGTTGTGCCCATTCGGCCATCGTCACTTCTTGTGGGTCACCAATGGCTGATTCAGTTGGGCCACCAGTACAGAGAGGTGTGATCATGTTACCGGAGTAACCTAATAGCGAAATGTGGCCTAACACTTGCATCCGATTTTCCGTGCCGACTCGGGGGTGGTTCATTTTAGCTGGATAGATAGGTTTACACTTTTAGAAACAGAAAGAACGTTTATATTCTCTGATTTCGCCGGTTCTCAGAGAGAAAACGGTCTCATATAGATTTTTGTCTATATATCAAAAGTGTAAACCTAATTTTGAACCACCCCCAAACTTGGGGTGGTTCATTTTAGGCGGACAATTAGGTTTACATTTTTGCAAAGAGAAAAGATGTTTATATTTTCTACTTTGAGCCATGCTCAGGCAGAAAATGACCTCATATAGATTTTTGTCTATGTATCAAAAGTGTAAACCTAATTCTGAACCACCCCACAAACTTTATTCACATTGCTGGACCCAAAAAAGCGGAACCAAATTTTGGAAACCTCTTTGGCGCAATGGAAGAGATGAAATACCTTGCGGGTATGGTTGCCGGCGAGCGCGCTGCTCGTTCCGGTTCATATCGAGTGGGGATTGTGGCATCATTTCCCGTTCCCGAGGTAGTGCGTCATGCCAACGCTGTTGCAAGAGGCATGCGGCGTACTTGCCCTGAATGCGTTGCCGACATTGCCTGGACCTTGGAGTGGACCGATCCAGAGAAAGAACGAATTGCTGCTGAAGAGTTGCTCGATCAAGGTGCCAGCGTCATCATTAGCCACACGGGCTCACGTAGCACGGTAGAGGCTGTTGCGCGTCGGGGTCTGAGTGTTATCGTGAGCGATTCGTGGGCAGTGTGCCAAGGGCTAGAAGAGTATTGTCTGGGCGCTACCTACTGGAATTGGGGCCCGGTTTATCTCGAGATCTTGAATCAGATCCTAGATGGCAGTTGGAAACCGCGCGATCAGTATGGCACTGTGAAGGATAAGCTCGTCGGCTTCTACGGCTTTACTGGCGACAACGACCCTTTTGCGAGTGTACCCCAACGCGTGATTCCCGACATTTTGCAAGTGTTGTCAGAGATGAAGACAGGGTCGTTTACTCGCTTTGACATCTTTCGCGGTCCACTTTATGACAATCAGGATCGATTGATTATTCCCCAAGGCACAACACCTACTCAATCCGATTTAGAAGGATTGACGGCATCAATGCTCGATGAGCTAGGCATTACGGATCGGGAGCCATGTGTCTATTGTATGTCTTTTCTGGTCGAAGGGTTTGTGCCAGAGGTAACCATTCCCGATTTAATCTCCGGTTTGCCATCAGATGAGGCAAAAACCGGGTTGATTCACGCAAATTTTCCCCCTGAAGATCGGATTATTGCACGGGCGCGGCGTGGCTTTTTTAAACCGAAAACAAGCGTGGAATTCTGGACACTCGATTATCAACCTGAGCGTTTGGCTGCTTATGAGTCCGTGGCAAACCGATTCATGGAAGATCACCCAGATATCAGCGTTGTGATACGACGGGCGGCCAAATCTTATAACATTGACAAACTTTATCGAGCACAACAAGAAGGGAATTTGCCTGACATTCTTCACGTTGGGGTCGAGCATCTACCAAATCTCGTGAAAGATGGGTTGCTTGATCAGATAGCTGCCGAAGAGGTGATTGACCGGATTGGTGAAAGCAAATTTTATCCTGGAGTTTTGAATCTTGTGCAAAATGATTTTACCTTTCACTATGGTGCCGTGCCTTATGATGGTTGGGTGCAAGCTATTTGGTATCGCAAAGACGTGACAGACAAATTGGGACTGGCCTCACCCGATACATGGAACACGATCCGACTGATGAATCAGGCTTTTGAGCAAGATGAGGACGTACTGCATGGCTTGATTTTGCCCAATCATCCGATCAAACGCTATGTCCATCGAGTATTCGAGCAAGTTGCCTTATCGGCTGGCGCGTATCCATTTGATCTAGATGGCAAAGTGACGATGAATGCACCAGAGATGGTCCAAGCGTTGCACTGGTATACCAGTTTGCACGAACATGCTGTACCTGGCATCAATCAAGCATATGAAGCAAGGTTGGCATACGAAACGGGCGAAGCCGGCATCATGCTTTATGGAATCGATATCCTGGATGATCTCGTGACTGGTTCTCTAATCTTTGGCGGAGAACGGGTCAAAATTACGGTCGATCAATTGCCGAAACAAACTGGTGTGGTGACACAGATTGAAGGACCAGCGGGCAAAACGGCTTATGGTCAACTCAATACATTGGCCTTAATTTCAGGTGCAGACGAGGCGGCAAAGGACGTCGTCGAGTTTTTTCTGACGAAGGGTTACAATGAAATCATCGCACTCGATCCACTCAACAAATTGCCCGTGCTGAAACGCGGATATAGTGCATGGAAAAATGCCAATCAGTATCATTCCTTCTACAACGAAGATTCGCTCCGTCAGTTGACGACTGGATACAGAAGCATGACGCGTTGGACGTTCCATCAGGATTATAACGATACGCAAAAGGAAGTCATTGCACATATTGAAAATAGGAAACTGATTCCACGTGCTCTGTATAACATCATGATTGTTGGCTCCATGACGCCCGAGAGTGCTGCCGATTGGCTCCAAGATGAGGTGGAAAATCTACTCAGATCACATACCGCTATTGAGAATTAATTATGATTAGGAATTGAGGTTATGTCAGTTACGCCAGAAACCCTTGGCCCGTTAGACTCATCTGTGGACAAGAGGTTTCCAGCCGCTCACTCCTCCGCCCAATCGAGAATAAAATTGATTGAGGCATCGATATTTGCTCTGTTATTGATCTGCTTCCTCGCAAGTCTTGTCTGGTCTGTGATCGCCACTCGTCGTTATCTGGAAAGTAATCGGATACGCGACAACGAGTCGTTTGAACTGGCTACCGTGACTGCAACACAATTAGCCAGTCGGATGAATGGAGAGCTCAATGTTTTGCAATCCCTCGCGAATAACATTGTTCAAGACTGGGCTGATGGCCAAGTCGAGCAATCTGCATTAGTCAATCGTCTTCAGGCTGATTTGCAGCGTTTTCCCCAAATACATAGCGCTGGTATTGCATTTGAACCTCGCCAATATTTGAGCCGCATTGAGCTCTACGCCCCCTATTTTTTGAAAGATGAAGCAGGTTTGTTCAAACAACATCAACTTGAAGATCTCTATGATTATACCGATCCTGAGCGACCACAAAACGAGTGGTATCATGAGACACTTTCCCGCATTAGTGGGTATTGGCCCAAGCCTTACTTCAACGCGCTGCATAGCGAATGGGTGGTGGAATATCGAACACCGTTGATACGACGAACAGAATCTGCAACCAAAGCCGTTGGCGTTTTCTACATCAACTATACGATTGATACCTTGGTCGATTTTCTACACTCGATTGATGCTGGTGAAGAAGGATTTAGCTATTTGCTCGATACCGATGGGGATTATATCTATCATCCAAGCACAGAATTTATCCGACACAATATTTTTACGAAAGCGAATGAGCTCCAAGATTCGGACTTGAATGCGATTGGCGAAAAGGCATTAACAGGTGAAGCATTTTTCGAAAATAACGTTGACCCGGCGACTCATCAGGTGGTTTGGACATTTCACAAACCCTTGCCGCTTGCAGATTGGTCGCTCGGGATTGTATTTGACAAATCGATTGGTCAGGAACGCCCCAATATTTTTGTTCGCAATCTGCTTTGGCTGATGCTCTCAATCGGATTGACGATTCTGTTGTTGGCGGCATTAATCTTGCGCGTACATCGTCATACAGTCTTTAGCCTTTGGGGGATCTCTATTGCCTTTACAACCCTCTGTGTGATCATGATGGGAACAATCTGGTTCCTAGAAAATCAATATCCACCACGAGATCCGAAACAGATTGTCCTGGCAAATCCAAATGTGCTGGAAGAAGAGCTGAAAGAGATCGATGAAACCTTCGCACACAATAAACTCGCTCCACCCATCCGCATTCCAACTGGAGTTATGCTGGAGACAATTGGTGTGACCGGTTTTGCCAACGAAAACGTGGTTACTGGAACAATTTGGCAGAAATACCCGCTTGATTTCCCCTCCGATACGAAAAAAGGATTTGTTCTCACCGATGTCGTTGATGATCTCGCCGGAGAAGTAGAAGAGCGTTACCATGTGATCGAGGATGACCATGAGATCATTGGTTGGTTCTTTCGAGCGGCTCTGCGTCAAGAGCCCAGTGTCGACAAGTTTCCCCTGGATGAGGCAACGATCCAGATTCAGATTTGGCCCAAAGCGCTTGATGATCGAATTGTTCTCGTGCCGGATTTGGAAAGTTATGAGTTTGTCACACCAAGCCAAACTCCGGGTGTGCCGGCCGTGCCAGTGATGGTTCTAGAAAACTGGAATATTCGACGCTCCTACTTTAGCTATCGATACGACGATTATAATGCTAATTTTGGCAGTCGAACGGCAATTGTGCGGAACTTTATTCCCGACCTCTACTTCAACGTGATTGTAGGACGTCAACTGCTTTCGCCCATTGTGGCCTATGCTGTGACGATCCTGGTCATTGCTGGTTTGATGTTTGCCGTTCTTGTGGTCGAAGTCGATGGTGCATTTGGTGTGCTTGGATATGCCGCTTCGCTCTTCTTTGTGGTTGCGATTTCACAAGTGGGTTTGCGCGGTGAGTTGGAGGCGGCTGGTGTCGTCTATTTGGAATACGGGTATATCGTCCTCTATGTGATCATACTGGGGGTTGCTGTCAACTCGATCTTTTATCATTCAGGGGCCAAAAGTTTTGTTGTACAATATAAAAGTAATTTGATTCCAAAACTTTTCTATTGGCCCGTTGTTTCTGGCTCGCTTCTACTGATCACGCTGCTCTTCTTTATCCCACCTGTCGAAGATGCAAGGGGTGAGTCAATTGACGCTACCCCGCTTGCAATCGGTCCAGACAGCACAACCTCGAACGTTGTAGAAACTGGTGAGCAAATCCCGCCAACTGTTGCTCAACCTTGTGACGATGATTGTCCGTTTGCTGGACAAACAGTGACCGTGCTGGTCAATGATCGCGGACCAACTGGTGGAATCTCTGGTCCGCTTTATGAGCTGAAGAAGGAGTTTGAAGCTGCGACGGGTGCTCAGCTTGAGATTGTGGGTGCTCCTAGAGATGCCCACCTCTCGATGTTTATCGAAGATCATACATCGCAAACGGGCAAATATGATATCTCGATTGCCAGCGCTGAATGGATCGGCGAGTTGGTCAGTCAAGATTATTTGATGCCTTATGATGATCTTTATGGTGAGGAGCGTTTTCCGTCGTGGGATCTTGAAGATGTGCAAACAGGGCCTCGGACACTTTTGCGCTATAATGATGCACACTATATGGTGGCGAACGACCACGACGGCCATGTACTCTACTATCGTCGGGATCTGTTTGAGCACAAGCACCATCAAGTTGAATTTGAGAAGCAATATGGACATCCTTTGGCTGTGCCCGAAACGTGGGATCATTTCCACGACATTGCAGAATATTTTGATGGCAAAGATTTGAATGGAGATGGTAAGCCCGACCATAGCTTGAGCCTTCACTTAAAAAACGATGGACGGGGTGTCAAACATTATCTCTCCTTCTCTGCTTCTTTTGTCATTGGTCCCGAAAACCCCAATCTCTACTGGTTTGATCTCAGAAACATGGCAGCTCTTGTGGACAACCCCGGACATGTTCGTGCGTTAGAAACCTTAGTGGAGTTGGCGCACTTTAGCTCGCCAGATATGTTTGAGCGCACCTTGGGTGATTCATGGGATCAGTTCTTGCGTGGCGAAGCTGCCATGGCTTTGAGCTGGGGAGATCTGGGCGCATTGGCTCAACAGCCTGGCAGTCAAGTTCGTGGTCAAACAGGCGCCGCTCAATTACCCGGCACCCATGCCTATTACGAGATCTCTGACCAGACGTGGATTGAGACAAATGAAGCCAATCGCGTGGGGAACACGATTGGTTCCTCTTGGGCAGGTGTGATATCAGCGTATTCTGATGCACCGGAAGCGGCGTACTATCTACTCGCTCTCATGGCCCACCCTGATAAAGCTCTTGCCTATGCTTCACGAGGGTGGGATGGCATCGATCCAGGCTGATTTAGTCAATATCTTGCCCCAAATGGGGATGCTACGTTGCGGGACTATGTAAATAGTGGATGGGCCAGAGCTGATATCAAAGAGTACAGCAATGCCTATTTTGAGACTTTTCACAACGAGCAGCAGTTGCCCTATCTGCGGATTCCTGGGGCTGCTGAGTATCTACAGATCCTTGATCAGCATATTTTTACGGCGATCAGCGGAGAAGTTTCCGCTCGGGATGCATTAGAGGCTGCCGCCCAAGAGTTTGATCAATTAACCCAAAAACTAGGACGGCAGAAGCAGCTGGAAAGTTATCGAGCGTTGTTGGGAATTAAAGAGGATTAGGCATGGATAATCAGTAGACCGCAATCGTTAGATTCTTCACTTCGTTGGTGCGATGCACCCACTACGTGAACGGAATGACACGATTGTGGTCTACCGATAATTTATTTTAGTATAGGAAAGTATAAAAATTAGCAGCGAGACAAGGCCCGATTCCAGCTGATGGCTGATAGCTGAAAGCTTTTTTCATTCGAATAGCCTTAATATTGAATTTCCATGTCAATCACCTGATCTATCTCTGATTCCACGTCGTTTTTTGTGCGACGATGTTGTACGGCGTCTGACGCTTGTAAGGATGGACTGTCTGGTTTGAGCGTTTGTCTGTCCCCTCTCTCGATGGTCATGGCAACCATCTGAATCGACTCCTGGATGTCTTGTAGTTTTTGATTCAGAGCAAGCAACTCTTGTTCTGGTACATAGCCTTCTTCCACTCTTTTTTCTAACCACTCCTCCGTTTCGGCTTCGCCGCGCACTTCATCCATACTTGAGATAACGACGCCAATAAAGAAGTTGAGTGTAATCAAGGCGCCTGTCATGATAAAAGAGATAAAAAATGCTGCACCTGTAATCGGCATGGCGTAGGATTGGGTACAGCGCTCCATCATACCATCGTATCCATATTGTGCACATCCATACATATTGATATACATGAGATCGGTCCAATCTTCCAGCGTGACAGCTCGAAATAGTGAGATCATTGCGATCTGCAAGTCCCCAAAATGAACCGGATCGTTGGCACCAAATGTAATGACAGCGATGACTGCGTAGATGTAAAAGAGCAGAAGCAATAGGACCGATACATAACCCATTGCAGGGATGCTGCGGATAAGGGCACCGACAATCATCTGTAGTTTGGGCAAAGCCGTGACGAGCTTGAAGACGCGGAAGATTCTGAGAAGGCGCAAAACAGGCAGAAAAGATGTTCCCAACGGCAAAAGGCTGGCGGCGACAATCGTGAAGTCAAAGACGTTCCAAGGATTGTTAAAATAACGCCACGGCTTAAGGCCTTCTGCTCCCATCTTCAGAATAATTTCGACAATAAAAATACCGAGGATGATCCGTTCAAAAAAAAATAAAATAGAGCGATTGCGTTCTGCAAAGTCATCATAGGTATCAATTCCGACCAAAACACCAGCAGCAATAATTACCGCAATGATAAAATTATTAAACAACGTTGAGTGAACGACCTGATCCAGTCGTCTCTGCCAGGCAGGCGTCCCCTGTGTAAATACGTCTGTGTTCGATAGCTGTGTCATGACTGTATATCCTTAGTGCTTATTTGGAAAATTCTATGACGAACCCTTCATGCTCGAGGATCTGGTTGGACTCACAATCCCTTTTCGGATAGGTTCCTAAAACAGTATGAATAGCTTCATGGGAAGTAAGCGTAGATCAAAAAAACTTCAGGCTCTTCGGGATCTCAGGGGGCGGCAAAGAAGTGCCACGAACTTCCCGGACACGCTTAGTCAGTAAGAGAGATACCAAATAGGCGCGTTGAAAAGAGTCGGAAAAAATCAACAATTCCGACTTTATGTAAACTTGGGTATTGAGCTGGTAGCAAGTAGACATAAGAGAGAAATCAAAGGCAATCAAGAAAAAAAACAGTAGCAGCAAAAGTCGGGTACAAATTTTTCATGCAAACAGAGGGCTGCTCTAGGATTTCACCCTTATGGTCATTTTGTACCCGACTTTGCCGTAGCTGAAAAAAAAGAAAGCAGAAAAACTAAGCTTGTGGTCGACGACGGATAGTTCGTTGACGAATGTGGAAAGATTCGTCATAGGTGGTTCGGTCTTGCCACATTTTCCAAAGAATGGCCAGCCAGCGGTTGGCTAAAGCCCGATGAGAGCGACTGACCGAGTGGCCCTTTTGACGAGCTTGTGTAAAGTAAGCCGAAGCCCAGCGAGATTGCTGGCGCGAAGAACGAGCCAGTTGCTGAGAAAAGTAACGAAACTCTTTATCACAAGAGCGGCGAAAGTGGACCAAGTGGACTTTGCCACTTTGGTTGGTAACGGGAGCCGTGCCAGCTAAAGTCTGGACCATGCTGGAATGGGGGAAGCGGCGGCGATCTTCGCCAAATTTGACCAGCAAAGAGGGAGCCAAGAGCTCTCCTGCGCCCGGCAGGGAAGCAAAAATGGGGTGATCCTCGTGTTGCAGAAAAAGAGAGTTCAACTGTTGGAGTGTTGCTTGCTTGGAGTTGAGGGTATGGAGCAAGAGTCGGGCAAGTTGCTGGGCTTGAACTTGACAAGCTTGGGCAACACCCGGAGCTGAACGGGATGTTGTGTGGTCAAGGCATCAAAACAGGTGAGCCATTTGGAGGGCTGATTATGTTTATGTTGCTTGAGAAAGACCTGAAATTCATCATAGGTTGCTTTTTCTGCTGCTTGCGGCGACGGATAAGCCAGAATCAGATGAGCTGCAATGGGCGATGGCCAACTAAAGACATTGAGCAAAGCGGGATGGTATCTGAGCAAACAACTACGCAAGCGATTGGAGACAGCAACCGTTTCTTTGCGCCAAAACTCGGTCATGCTCACCACGATGCGCATTTGCTGGAGTAATTCACTCCCTGGATGCCAAGGATAGAATCGGTGAACATCTGTTCTGACCAGTTCAGCTATCGTATATGCATCACTTTCATCAGTGCGAGCACCGCTCTGATTGTACCTCGCCCGACTTGCTTTGACCACGTTCGGTGGGAGGACATATAGATTTGTATACCCAGCATCCCATAAGTAGTCAATTATCAGATTATGTGCTGTCTCTAATCCGATTCGACATTTTTCATGGCCGATATCCATCGTTTCTCGCCACTTTTCTAGTTGCTTAAAGCCATCCACACTATGTTCTATTGTCATGTAGTTAATTCGACGACCGTTTTCATCCGTTATCATTACATCATGTTTTGTTTCACTCCAGTCTATTCCTATGAATATCTGCATTTTTGACCTCCTCATTCACTTGAGGATTGCCTTTGGTCATTTTTTTCGGACGCTCTTTTCCGTTTTCCTATTATGGCATTCGAGATGCTACACGCTTGCGACGGTTCTAGGCGTCGGCTTGGTGGACGGTCCGGGAAGGGCGGTCGCACCGCGGGAAGAGGGCGGTCCTTTTTACCAAGCCGGAGTTCGATTCCGAGTGACAGCTTCTCTCTTTCTGTCTCTCTCATTCTAACTCCTTTCCTATATTATCTAATAGGTAGAGGGCAAGAACAGTCTCGCTGACGACCTCATACCTGACCTCTTCCTGTTAGGTAATATAGGAAAGGGAGATAAAATAAGGGAAGGCAAAAGCAAGGAAAGCCGAAACTTATTGGACTCTCGACCTGGCAAAAAGGACCAACCTCTTCGAGCGGTGCGACCGCCCTTCCCGGACAGTCCGCCAGGTCGACGCCGTGCAACGTCGAAAGCGTGCAGCACCTCGAGTGCCATAACAGGAAAACGGAAAACAGCGTCCAAAGTTGAGGAGCTCAGGCGATACGGGAGAGGAGGTCCAAGATGAAAGTGAAAATGGGAATCGACTGGAGTGAAAAGAAACATGATGTGATGATGTTGGATGAGACAGGACGAGCGCTGGGCTATGCGCAGATAGAGCATAGCCAGAAGGGATTTCGCCAAATTGAAGAAATGAGAAAGAAGACAGGAGCGAGCCATGATGAAGTGACAGTGGGACTGGAAACAGCGCATAATTTGCTGATTGATTATCTCTGGTCGAGCGGGTACAAGAATGTCTATGTGGTGCCGCCGAATGTGGTGAACAAGAGTCGGGAGCGCTATAGTCAAAGTGGTGCGCATAATGATAAGAGTGATGCCTATGTGATAGCAGATTTGTTGCGGACCGATGTCCATCGATTTTATCCTTGGTCACCTGGCAGTGAATTACTCCAGCAGATGCGAGTGGTCAGCAGTGCCACACAATACTGGACCAAAGAGACTGTGGCCTTATCCAACCGTCTGCGCGCTTGCCTGTTGCGTTACCATCCGGCGCTGCTTGAGGTCTTCAGCAACTGGCCTTCTCGGATTGCCTGCCACCTGGTTCTGACCTATCCAACGCCAGAGCATGTGCGCAACTCCACCTATGAAGGCTTCCAAGAGTTTCTCAAGCAGCACCGACATACGCAACCCCGTAAATGGGTCACTTGTTATGATAAGTTAACCGCCACTTATCCCACATCAGCTCCTGCATTTGTGCCAGCGTATCAACGAGAAGCTCTTCAGCTGGCTGAATGTCTTTTGCTTGCACTGCGCTATGAACAAGAGACCCTTGACCAGTTACAGTCACTTTTTCTGCAACATCCGGATCAGCATATCTTTGCTTCTTTACCTGGTGCTGGCCAGCTTTTAGCTCCCAGTCTTCTGGTCAAGTTTGGCGAAGACAGGAAACGCTTTCCTCTCCCATGAGCCTTCAGTCTCTGGCGGGAACCTGTCCTGTCACCAAACAAAGTGGCAAAGTCAGAACCGTTCATTTCCGCAGAGCTTGCGATCACGACTTTCGTTATTTTACTCAGCAATTTGCTCGCTGCTCCCGCAAAGAGTCTTCTTGGGCCGCTGCTTTTTACACCGCCGCTCGCCAACGCGGTCTCAAAAAGAGTCATGCTGATCGCACTCTCGCTAATCGCTGGATTTGCATCATTTGGAAATTGTGGCAAGACAAGAAACCTTATGATGAATCTTTCCATTTGCAGCAACGAGCCCATCGTCGCCAACCTATCGCTTAATTGCTTCTAATTTTTTACTATGTATCGCCTTTGGGTTCCTTGCCTTTGTCCTCATCTATATGTTGACATAACACGCTGCTGGTTCTCTCTATCAGTTCTTCTTCAACGCGCCCTTTTGGAACTGCCATTACATACAAAGCGTGTCCGGGAAGTTCCGCCCCCTGTATTCCGGAAGAACTAAATTTCCATCAAAATAGCCCTTGTTGCCCTTCTTGTTGCGTCGTCTGCTGGATCCGTAGTGGCAACGCCAAGCGAATGCCATTTGCTTCAAACCGACGCATGATTTCCAGATTTACCTCGGTTTTAACGAGAAAAATCTTTTCCAGTTCAGTTCCAATCGTCTCTTGTTCAATTGGTTGCCACTTGCGAATGTGGTAGAAGAGCTCAACATCGAATGAGTAATCACCAATCATGTCAAAATGAACCATGCTTCTGTCTTCAATCAGTTCGTGCCCTTGCACAATATCCTTCAAGATTTCGAGAGCGGATTCGAGCTGCGCGGAAGAATTTCCATGATTGAGCCGCAGTGAAATTTTGATCAAATAGGATGGACGAGCTGCTATATTGGTCAGAGGTGCCGTTGTAAAGGTGCGGTTCGGCACCGAAATCTTGTTCCCAAAGAAATCCTGTATCATCGAACTGCGCAATCCAATTTCGCGTACCCAGCCGTTAATACCAGAGACTTCGATCCGATCTCCAACCTTAAAAGGTTTTTGCAAAAAGACAGTAATGCCACCAAAGATATTTGCGATCATATCCTAAGCTGCAAATGCAAATGCCAATCCTCCAATTCCCAAACTTGCCAGAATTGCACTTGCATCATAACCGGCACTGTTCACGGCCACCATCAGGCCCACCGCCCAGATGAAAAATTCAATAAATATCTTACCCAGCGGCATGAGCAAATCATCGACATCACTGGGTGATTGCTCTGCCCAAGGCATTAGATAATCTCGGTAGACAAAACCAAAAAGATTGCTAAGCCCCCAAGTCACATTGAGGGCGAGTAGAAAATAGAGTCCTTTGTTGTTCCACTCAACGATCCAGATTGGCAAATTGAGCAGGTCAATGACCAAATAGAGACCCACCAAGATGAATAAAGCGAAAATAGGTGCCTGTAATACCGCAATCCCATTTGATACGTTTTTCAACATACTGACATAACGAATCATGCGCAAGGAACGAATAAAGCGTAGAAAACGCCCCATGCGCAAGAGTGAGATAAATGAAAAGATTTCTAGGTTGGCTGGAATAAAGGGATTGACCAATAAGGGTATAGTTGTTAGAACAACTAGAAAATCGAGCTTGTTCCAGTGATCGCGCCAATACTGTCGAAACCCTACCTGCCGAATTTTGACAATGGCTTCAACGACAAAGAACAGTGAGCAAATGTAATCCACAACAGCAAGCGCAGCATTGTACGCAAAGACCTGCACCAGAGGGTAACTCAAGAGCAAGATCGCTGCTGCATTCACCATAACAACAGACAAGACGACCCGATCTGACGTTAACCAGCCGCTTGAAGTAACCGGTTCGGAAGTCTCTGCTATTTTGGAAGTGGAGGAAGAATCCCGTGAGGGAATGGTGAGTTCGTCCATCTGACTATCCTTTGTCTAAACTGCTCGGCATCCATTCCTGACTGAACACGAGCATCGTGTTCAGTTTGGGGAGATAAGCGAAATTCATTCTCATCATAGCAAGATTTGTTAGTTCAGTATATAGGAATGTAGTACTATACTGTGGTTGTGATGAAAACATGGTTTTTCCTTGCATTTTGCCAGATAGAGCAAGACGATGTTTTCATACAGAGCTGAGTTTAATTGACGGGGTAACGACCTACAGTGAAATCCGATAGAGAACAATAGTTTCGCTGACCCATCTTCCCGGAAGGGGTCACAAATCGACCCGTTTACCCTACAATGCCTGACCCCTTCCGGGAAGATTCAGAATAGCGTTTTTAAACTGACTTCACTTTAGATCGATCCCAAATTGGAATGACCATTATTGACAGACTGAAGCATAAGAAGGTAAACTCATTTATATCGGCCCGATATAATCGAGTTGATATATGGTGATGTTATATTTTTTATTTTACATTTGAAAAAAATTTCACAGATTAAATCTGACTATGTATGCTGACCAAATTCTTTCACCGAAGACCACCCTCGACCGTGACGAATATCTAACTCAATATAAAGAAGAGCTTCCTTGCTTCTACAGAGCGGCTCTTGCTTGTGCTTTGCCAATCGCGCTCTGGCGCGATTCAAATAGAGATCAAATTTATGGTGTCGTCTCTTTGTCTGAAGAGACGGTTTCGGGTTCAGTCGATCTAAATGAGCGAAAGCCGGCCTTTCTTTTTTCACCCTTCAATCAGTCTCATGAACATCAGAGTCATCAAATAGTGGCTGATCTGGTTTGGTCCCAGGGCGTATTCCGCAGAGAGGGAATGGCTTGGTCGACACAACAGCAGAAAAATTTTGAACGGTTTTTGTGGGCTACACAAGGCGTTTCTATGGGACTGGTCCCAGGACCAACTGCATGGTACAGTTCGCCGTACCAGATTGATCGGATGAGTTATCTGGATCGACAGCAGTTCTGCCGACTTGTAAGCCAGGCGAGAGACGTGATTCGTCGAAGCGACATTGACAAAATTGTCGTCTCGCGTGTAACTGATACACCCTTATCCAGTGACTTCGATCCAGTCATCCTCTTTAGCGAGCTTTGCGCACACTATCCACATGCTTTTGTCTCGCTTGTGGCAATTCCTGGCGTTGGCACCTGGATCGGTGCAAGTCCAGAGCTGCTGCTTTCTCTGACAAACAATCAATTGCAAACGGTGGCGCTGGCGGGAACAAAGGCACGACCTCAAAATCAGCCAATCTCAGCAGTGCAATGGGGGGTGAAGGAACTCGAAGAGCAAGGTTTTGTGGCAAACGACATCCGTACCTTTTTTCAGCGAGTAAACTATGATTCATTGCTATTTGATTCTGAGCAGCTTGATTCCGAACAGGGGATTGTGAGAGAAGAGGGGCCCAAAACTGTAGCGGCTGGCAATGTCGTTCACCTGCGCACCGATTACTCCATTACACTGGATACACATAAACTCCATACGGTTGCCAATCGTATGCTAAATGAACTACATCCAACTTCTGCCGTCTGCGGCATGCCCAAAGATAAAGCTGTTGATTTTATTCATGCAAAAGAAGGCTATGACCGACGCTTCTACAGTGGTTATCTTGGTCCTGTCCATATTGATGGACAGTCCAGTCTCTATGTCAACCTACGCTGTATGGAATTAGAGGTAATGCGTGCAAAGCTCTATGTCGGTGTGGGGATCACAGCCGACTCAGAGCCAGATGCCGAGTGGCGTGAGACGAAGATGAAAGCAGATACTTTGTTGAATGTGATGAACAATAAACAATGAATGATGTTGATGGTTCTCTGGTCCTGCGTCAACAACTTTTCACCAATCTAGCCCAACTTTGCGTTGATCAAAGGGTGCGAAACTTTATCATATCCCCTGGTTCGCGCTCCGCACCTCTGACATTGGCTTTTGCGCGTCATCCTGAGATCCAGTGTCGAATTGTCTATGATGAACGTTCTGCGGCCTATGTCGCCTTGGGATTGGCCCAACAGACACGCCAACCAGTGGGTCTTGTCTGCACATCGGGTACGGCTGCTCTCAACTATGGGCCGGCTGTCGCAGAAGCATACTACCAACAAGTGCCCCTCCTAATCTTCACTGCTGATCGTCCACCAGAATGGATCGATCAGCAGGATAACCAATCACTTCACCAGCCCGATCTCTATCTGCCGCATTGTCGCGGCAGCTTTGTTTTCCCAGTTGATGTTCGTCATCCAGATAGTCAATGGCACGTCAACCGCATTGTCTCTGAGGCACTCTACCTGGTGCTGGGGTTAACTCCAGGTCCGGTTCACATCAATGTGCCGTTGCGTGAACCACTCTATGTGAAGGAACAAGAGACAAATTCTTCTATATCTCAAGCCCGCACAATTTCTGTTCAAAAAGCAGAACTGAATTTGTCTGAAGCGAACGGGGAGACCGTTGTCGCAACTTGGAGGCAAGCCAAACGTAAACTCATCGTTGTCGGAATGTACCCACCATCACACAGACTACAAGAGGCTTTGCGCCAGCTTCGTCAAGATCCGACGGTTGCCATCATTGGCGATATGACCAGTAATCTGAAGCCAGACGTGACCCCGTTGCATCAAGCAGATATGATTCTCGGCACCCAAGACGTAACGGCAAAGCAAGCACTGCGCCCCGATTTGGTGGTGAGCTTTGGTGGGCCACTCGTCTCTAAATACCTCAAGCTCTATCTGCGTCAGAATAAGCCCCAAGAACAATGGCACATTCTGCCAAGCGGCAACGCACCCGACACCTATCAATGCCTAACGCATGTTCTACATATGGAGCCAGTAGACTTTTTGGCTCAACTCTCTACTCGGATAACGGAATCCGCTCATCGTCTCGATCATGTTGTTTCAGGCGATCTGTATGCAACCCATTGGCAACATATGCAAGAGCAAGCGAGCAGGGCACTGAAGGATTTTCTTGAAAAGGCATCCTTCGGTGAGTTTGTGGCGGTTCATCGCGTTTTGCAAGCGTTGCCAGATCAAAGTCGATTACAACTGGGGAACAGTATGCCGATTCGCTATGCCAACTTTATTGGTTACCTGAGTGGCTGGCAACCAGGTGCGATCCATAGCAACAGAGGGGTCAGCGGTATAGACGGCACGGTGAGCACAGCTGTTGGAGCGGCTTTAGCAGATGAAGTGCCAACAACGCTCATTGTCGGCGATCTGGCCTTTTTCTACGATCGAAACGGTTTATGGCATCAGCACCTACCGCCGAATCTTCGCATAGTAGTACTGAACAATCATGGTGGGGGGATCTTCGATCTGATCGACGGGCCGAATCGCTTACCATCCGAAGAGCGAGCAACCTACTTTCTAACGCCCCAAAATTTATCAGCCCAACGAACCGCTGCAGACCACGGCTGCGACTACTTCCATTGTCAAGATGATAACAGCCTACGACGTATATTACCGAACTTTTTTGCAAAGCGTCAAGCCCCAGCACTTTTAGAGATCGAAACGGATATGGTCATCAACACAACAGTTTTTGAGCAATTCAAAACAGTAGCCGCAAAAGGGACATACAACCGAGGAGGAGGCGTTCTCTATTACACGCAGTAGACATAATCCTGCACTTCTCAGTCAAAACAGACTCGAGCGTGCCAAATGGTCCGAGATTCTCTACTGCGTCTTTTTTCGCCATTTGAACGCTCTACCTCTGAGAAATCCTACTGCGTGTAATCTCTAACGCCGCCCGTTCGCATTCGAGAATGCTGCACCATGCATGGCGACTCCACCTTTGTATGGGGATTATCTGGTTTGTCTATTCGTTTGATGAGAATAGATCAGGGTGAACGGCCATTTCTTCGTCAATCGGATCAAAATCTGTCACTTGACGGGCTTCGCCATTGGCCAAATCGTCGACTTGCTCATTCCGTTCATCGCCAGCATGTCCTTTGGTCCATTCCCAGCTAACACCTCCAACTGACTGATGTTGTTCAATTGCTTGCAAGAGACGACGCCACAGATCCTGATTCTTGACAGGTTTCTTGTTCGCAGTCCGCCAACCATTACGTTGCCAACCATCGATCCACTTAGTGATTCCGTCTCGGAGATAGATGCTATCGGTATAGATCGTCACAGGGCAGGGCCGCTTGAGCGTTTCAAGCGCTTCGATGGCAGCACGTAACTCCATTCGGTTGTTGGTTGTGTTGCGAAAGCGACCACTGATGATTCGCTCGTGTTCACCATAGCGTAAGACTGCAGCCCAACCACCGGGACCAGGGTTGCCGATACAGCCACCATCAGTATAGATGATGACGGGTATTGTGGAAGTCATGGTTGAATCACTCACTCCATTGGTTCAAAGAGGGTATACCACAAAGTGTGTAAATGAACACTGCTCACTTAATTGGCCTTAAATCACTTGAACACGACTCTTCGTTTCACTCGAGAATGACTGTTCAAGCTATTTAATGCGCATTCCTTAATTGCCATCCCTTATTGTTCAATTGGGAGATCTGGATTATTGCCCCACTCTTCCCAGGAGCCATCGTAGTTTCGCACATTGGGGTAACCCAGCAGTTCTCGCAGCACAAACCAGGTATGGGCACCACGTACCCCTGTCTGGCAATAAGTGAGAATCTCTTTATCTGGCGTAAAACCTGCTTTGGTAAAGAGTTCGCCTAGGTCGGGGGCAGACCGGAAGGTACCGTCCTCGTTGATGGCATGACGCCATTCCAGGTTGATAGCACCGGGAATATGTCCTCCCCGGTCGGAACGTGCATCCGTTCCTGCATATTCCTCCGGGCCACGTGTGTCGCAGGTGACGACAGATGGATCGTCTAAGTGTTCCAGTACATATTCAGAGGTCGTGCGAATGGCGGGGTCAGGATCGCCCGCTACATATTCAGAGGGCATCGGCTCTACAATCTCGGTCACCACGGCTTGATCATCGGCCTTCCATTTGATGAGGCCCCCATTGTAGACGCGCACATCGTCATGTTGATAATATTTGAGTGCCCAGTAGGCACGAGCGGCAAAAAGATTGTTGGTGCCATCATAGAAGACAACCGTATCCTCGTTGTTTACACCCACACGACTCATCAATGCGGAAAGCATATCTTGAGCCAATATCTGGCCGCGCGTGGAATCATTCGGATTTGTTAAGTCGGTGCGCCAATCCACGTAAATTGCACCTGGGAGATGACCTTCTTGAAAATCCTCCAAGCTCGCACTCACATCTAAAAAGTGTACATCAGCATCCTCTAAATGTTCAAGCACCCATGCTGTGTCAACTAAAACATCAGGCTTGGCATATGCTTGAGGAATGGTCACTTCTGCCATCGGGGCAACGGGTGTACAACCGGTTAATAGAAGAAGGAGGATCAAGATTGTTTGGGTATACTGTTTGGTGTTCATCACATGTATCCTCTTGGGTAAGAATAGGCTCAATCGAATTTTTGAAAATAATTAATCTTTACTTTCTGGTAAAGGCTTGAGTGACAAAGGGCAAACCGAAAGGGGCGGAAAAAAGAATCCACCCTGAAAAAACGGGATAAAATGTAAAAATAGTGCTCGGCTAGTTTAAGCAGCGGCATTGAGGCGGCGATGAGCGAGAACGCCTTTAGGTAAATGGTGTGAAACCGAGGCCTTTTTCCGAAAGTCAGGGTCGAGTTGGTCGGGAGTTGGAAAAAGAGCACTCGAGAGAACGCGGCGCAGCCTGCCGGGAGTGGCTTGAGGCTCTCGATCCCAGTAGCCAGTCGGTATGGGAGGAAGAGAAGCGGCTAAATGGGAAAGAAGATTGCCAGCAAGCAGCCCCAGTTCAGGTAAGCGGAAGCAAGCCTCATCGGCATGAACAAATTGACGATGTAAGCCAATCATCTGCTTGGAAGCCAAGGGGGGATGTTCAACAGGCCAGCGCTCCAGATAGAAAAGATAAATGGTTTCAGCTTGTAAAGCCATGACGGTCGCCAGAACCAAAGGTGTGTGATAAGCAGGATCCTGAAAGACGTAAATCGAATAGGTGCGGTTGGCTGTATCCACCTTGGTTGTCCTGGGGACGAGATTGTGCCATGCTTGATAGCGAATCAGGCGACCACTATAGACAAATTGACCAAACGAGTCTCAGTAGATCCAAATTTCAGGTTTTGAGAGAGAATTCTGGCTAAACAGTTGACATAAATACAAATTTGCCGGTCGATATCTAGTTTTTGCGTTAGATTTGGGCGATTTTCAGATATGAAATAGCTTGTTTTCTGTAACCGAAATCTGAATAAATGACTCCAAAATCCCTGCAATCTCGACTGAAAATAGCCAAAAACGCCAAATTTGGATCTACTGAGTCTGGAGTTGTGGCCTCGAGTCGCTTTCCCCTATAGCATCGAGAGAGCGGACGCACAATATCACCATATTCGGGTGGTCTGCCTTTTTTCCTTACGTTCGGGTAACTCATTGCGGCGCGCTGTGCAGTTAATCGCTTCCCGAAGGACAAATCGGTCGACGTCGCTTTCTAGCATTTCTCTGATTGTAAACCCGGCATCGACCACCGCCACTTCGTCTGACTCCAGTGATTTCTTGGTCTCTTTCAGCAGCTTTTTCCGAAACTCACTTTCCTTTGTGCCTACCTCGCATCTCATGATTGCCTTGAGCAGTGGCACTCGTTTCCCGCCTATCTCCCCCGAGCTTATCATCACTCCAAAGATGATCGCGGGCAATACCCGACGAGCCGTTGAGTTATAGAGTCGGTTCACTTTCCCTTGCAGCTTCGGTCGCCAGAACCCTGTGATATCTATGCTTTTCACTCGGTATCCTTCTAACTTTTTTGCCTCCCATTCCCCTTTCCACTCCACTTCTTCTTGCCACGATGAGAGCAGGCTTGCAATATCCCATGATCCATATCGAAAGCTCCACCAGCTTCGCCGGAGCTCCTCATCTTCAAACCCGCTTTCTTTCAATGCGCTATGGATTGCTCCTCGACTTTTCAGAAACGACCCATTCATCATCGCCCACATCAGACGCATTACATTTACGTTTGTTCCCACCGGCGTTACTTGCAATACATTCATCAGTACTGCTATAGTTATTTCTGGCGCGGTTAGCATTCCTTCCTCCTTTTTGGTTTCTCTACCTTTAGGATGAAACGCTAACCGCTTTTTGTCACATTTCTCACCTCATCTCTTTTCTTTTACCAGAAAGTAAAGTTAAGCGTTGCGCGTCAATGTAATGCGCCACTCTGGCGAACCAGTCTCTTCAATCTCAAAATCATAACCCAGGCGTGCCGCTTGGGTGGGGATCGTCTCAAGTGCTGGGGCGTGATCGGTAATCACTTGCAATCCCTCATCCACTGCATCTAACTTCTTCAGGGCCTGTACTGTCTTCATCATTGGGTAGGGTCAAATATCCCCGCGCACATCCAGTTGCTTTAATGCCATGATTTGTCTCCTGTTTGATAAATGTTGATTGGTTTGCAAGTTAGTCAGTATCACGATATCCGTTGGATAATTTGTGTGCCGATCCAGGCCCCGAGAGCGAGGCAGAGCGCAAAGAGCCACCCGTTGATGGCCAGCGAAGGGATAGCCGAAAAGAAGGATCCGATGGTGCAGCCCATGGCGATTCCAGCTCCATAACCCATAACAGTGCCGCCACCTATTGCTTGCACATAGCGTCGCTTCTGCTGAGGTACACGGACTTTGAACTCGCCAGAGAAGAGTGACGCAACATAGGAACCAAAGATCATCCCCCAGACGAGGAAGAGCATGAAATGAAAGAACCCTCCATTTCCCAGATCAAGCGTGCAGCCAGGCAGAGTGGCGGCACCAGCTAATTCACCAGGCCCCACTCCGATCCAATTCGTGAACCCAATGACCCAACGCGAAACCTCGCCTGTAAAACCCCACGGCTGCGCAACCACAAAGAGCAGAAAATTTAATCCGCCCAGCACAGCTCCACCAATCACTGCGGGCCAGCCATGGACAAAGATACGTTTGAGCGTGTCGCCCAACCGGGCAGCAAAGGTCTCTTCATCGCTCTCTTGAAATGGGAGTTCGGGCATAATCATCCCGCTGCGGCTCTCCCACCAGAGGACTAGTAGGTAGACGGCCAACAGCCCCAGAAATGTCAAAACTACTGCCCCCGCGTGACCAAAGTAGGTTGGCAGCCAAATGCGGGCGCCATCGGCAATCTGCCATTCCCACCACCAGTTCCAGGTATAGCCCGCTCCGAGCAGACCAATCATAATCCCAAAAAAACTGACCCAAGATGCAACATAGCCTTCGCCCATGCGATAGATGCTACCCGAAACACAACCTCCGGCAACCACCATCCCGACCCCAAAGAGTATACCGCCCAACACCAAATGCCACCCCAGCGGCAACACATTGGCCGTTGTGGGCAAGATACCCAACGAGGGATTGGGAATCTGTTTGCTCATGAGGGAAGCAAATCCCAAGGTCGCCACAGCCAACCCCACCAGAACGCCTTTCATGTTGCGTCCATGGCCCAATAGAAAGACATCACGGAAAGCACTGGCGAAACAGAAACGGCTGCGCTGCAAGACAAATCCAAAGGCTAGACCAAAAGCCCAAAAAAGTGCCATCTGACCATCAAATTGTGCCACAACCAGCAAAATAACGAAGGCACAAAGAGCGGCCAGCAACCCCATTCGTACTTGTGGACTTAGGGGAACCCCCTGATGATAACCCAAGCCTCGCAACCACGCGTGCGGCCGGGACGAACGCTCGTTGATATTGCTATTCAATCACTCCTCCTTTCAGGGTGTCTCTTTTCAAGATTTTAGGCCATTCCAGAGAAATATTTAGACCATTCCAACCACGAACCATCATAGTTGCGTACATGGAGAAAACCCAAATAGCGCAACAGCAGATATGTATGTGCGGCTCGGGCACCAGAGCGACAGTAGGTTACAATCTCTTTCTCAGGCGTAATTCCCAGGGTAGCCAGCTCAGTTAGTAATTCATCGGAAGAACGCACAGCGTTCCAGCCATCCACCGGCACACCATTCATCCAATCCCACCAAATGGCCCCCGGTAGATGACCTTGTTGATATTCAACTGCTGAACGAGTGTCAATCACAACAATATTCGGATCATCCAAATGGTGCAGAAGCCAGGCATATTCAGCAATTTGTGCATCGTCTGCAACGATCTGGTAATTCGATGGCGTCGTATTGGGGATGGTTTGAGTTTGGGGGTGTCCCTCTTCTATCCAACGATCCCAGCCACCATTCAGAACGGCCAAATGGGAATGTCCAAAGCGGGTGAATCCCCACAAAACCCGCGCCGCAGGCATACCCCAGTTATCATCATAGAGAACAACGCGTGAATCCTGTTGAATGCCCCAGATGCCAAGTCTAGCGGCAAATTGAGCGGGAGGAAGCAACATACCTTCTATACCATCTACTTCTGTGGAAAGGGTATGCAGATCAACCCACAGTGCCCCTGGGAGATGTCCTTCGGTGTAGCTATCGTAGAGGCGTACATCCAGCAGTACAAGCTGGGGGTCGAAAAGATGTTCAACCAGCCATGTTGGCTCCACAAGCAAACTGGGAATGTCAAACGCTTCTTTCATAGGATCCTCTTGTTCTTTTTTAGGCTCTTTGAGGTTTTGTGGGGGGAAACGTTGGATGGTTTGTTGGTTTGCTCGTTTGCTCACCAACCATCTAACCAACAAACCAACTGACAACCACACAATTCCTCAGACAACCCTTTCTTATGAACCAACATCGCTCATCAGACGAAAGTGTGCAATTCCTCAGAATTTAGATTGTTCAATCACCTATTTGCACACTTTCTATACCGCGGTTGTGATGAAAACCGGGGTTTTCCTCAGTTCTGCCAGAAAAGTAAACTACGTATGGTGACATTTGTCACCTTGGTCCCTGATTTTGGGTGTTCAAACCCTATACAAGCGAGTCCTTAGAACACCTCTGAGGGTCTGTTAGCGTCAAAAAGGTTACAACATGACAAATTTGAGGTGCGAACCCTCTACAAACCCTTGAAATTGTCAATTAGGGTGACAAATGTCACTATTTCGGTTTTCATACAGAGCAAAGTATAGAAGAAAGACCTTTTCCATAGATGAGCCACCAACATTTTGACAATAAGCTTTTTTTGGGCTAAATTCACCGACTAGGTTGAATATATCGAGAACTGCCGTAACATTAAACTAAATTTGACCGGTTTCAGTATGGTAGAACAGTCGAATTTATGGCTTTTCGAGCTTTTGTAGGGTAATTGTTGGATAGTTCGTTGGTTTGTTCACCAACCATCTATCTAACCAACATACCAACTGAAAACCACACAATCCCTCAAAGAACCGAATTTACTTAAGGTTATACGCTCGTGCGGTATATTTACGTGTCGTGAAAGTAGATCGCTCAATATGCTATTAGATCACACGTTCCAAGCATTAGCAAACCCAACCCGCCGTCAGATATTGACGCACTTGACCACTGGACAATCAACCGTCTTGGAAATTGCTGAACAGTTCGAGATGTCCTTAAATGGAGTATCCAAACACTTGAAAATATTGGAGCAGGCGGGATTGATTCATCGTGACATCCAGGGTCGAACCCACTATTGCTCATTAAAGCCAGAAGGTTTGGAGCAAGCGAGTGAATGGATCGAATATCACCGCCGCTTCTGGGAAAATCGTATCGATGCACTAGAACAGTTTTTGGAGGATAAGAAAGCAAAGTTGGATGAAGCGAGTTAATCTCAACTGAAATAATCTACTGCTTTGTCCTTAATTCTACAAAGGTCGTTTGCCCCGCATTCACAACAATTTCACTCTTGACGCGCTCGCCATTGATGTTGCCCAGAACCACATATCTGCCTGCGGGAACGCTACCCATTGCACCGTTTTCTCCCCACGAGGGATCGGGACCAATGTTGTCGTAATCTCGGTAAATATCGATGTGACGTGCCCAGATGGCTGTCCCATTTTGCCCAAACCGAACAAGACTTACACGCCCACCAGGCCAGGTTCGTCCGTTGGATGTCAAAATGCGCACGGCAACCACCCCCGTGCCTCCCCGCGGTTGCAGCCAAAGATAGGGATTGACACTGTGATCATACGTATTGGCACCTATGCGCACTTCTAGATGCAAATGGGGACCAATCGCTATTCCCGTCATACCTACAGCACCAATCACATCTCCGGGTCGAACGCGCTGCCCAGATTCCGCATAGACTTCATTCAAGTGTCCGTAAAGTACAAAAACGTCCAGTTCGCCTCCCGCAACCGAAAGACGACGATCTAACCGCACAACGACGGCATTGCCATAGAAATTGTTGTATGGCCCCAGCAAGACTGGATCGTCGACGCCAGCATGGATGACCATTCCCTCAACACCAGCTAATACTGGCGTTCCTAGTTTATTGGAAATGTCAATACCATGATGAATGCGATACCGGTTGCTCGCTGTGGAGCCAAACTGATAATTAGGGCTAGCTAGTTGTACAGGCGCGGAAGCGGAAAATGGTCGAGCAATCCAGAGATGATCAGACTGGGCGGGTGGAGACGGGATAAATTCTGACCATTGTTGGCCTGGAACAATCGGCAGGGGTGATGGCGTCGGAGTGGGCGTTGGCGTCAACGTTGGCGTAGGTGTGGCGGTCGGATTGGGGAAAAGTGGCGCAATTAATCGTGCCAGAGGAATCACATCTGGAATGACTTCTGTTGGCGTGGCTGTCGCTGTGTCGGTTGGTCGTGGCGTAAAGGTTGGATATGCTGTGTTGGTTGGAGTAGGTGTGGCCGTTGGTTCAACAAGAATCGCAACTGTTTTCTCTGCAGATTCCTCATTTGGTGGGTTGTTCTTTTGATTGCTTAGTGCGAGCCCCTGCGCAGGAAGCAGATTCGATGCACTTTTTAACAAACCACTTGCGGAATTGACGTTTGATGGGTTGACGACGCCTAGCCTATTGTCGGAATCGCTTTTTTGGGAATCAACTATCGCTGGTTGAGACTCCTGGACACCAGGAAGATTCTGTGGATTGACAATTGCCAACGATATTCTATCCGCATTTGGAGCATTGGATGCTTGGGCGGCAATCTCAGGTAACGTTTCAGCGCTCGACGTAGTGGGTTCGCCTAGAAGTCTACTCCCCGACCACCACAACATCAAAACTGCAAGGCAAACGAACCCAAAACGAGTGGTTGTAGAAATGGTGTGTCGCTCAGGCGTAGGTAGAGTTTCAGAACGCCCATTGTTGACTGATGGAGTATAAACATGAGAATGATAGAGATACGAATTGTAAGGATTGCTTGTGTGTGTACCAGTGGTTGAAGTTCTCTGCCTTCCTGATGAGACCTTCTCTCTTTGTTCGTCATGTGCTACACTATCCTGGCTGAAAATATCCTCTAAATTGCGCTGATGAGAAAGATCGCCAGCGAATCGAGATATTGAAGCACGGTGAGGCAACGAATCGACGGAGACAGCTGCATGTACCCATTCACTCACTGAACCAAGCAAGCGGGATAACCCTGTCACATCGAATCCGGTTTCCAAGAGCCGATCGACTCGGCGGACAGGACGGGTATTGAGCAATTTCGATGAGTTCAAGTGCTCCTTACTCACCAATATCAGCGTTAGTCCAGCACGTGTCCACCGAATAAAGTACTCGGCTCGCATCCATCGAAATATACTTCGTGAAGCTCTATTGTGTATCGATTCTACGCGATCAATCTGCTTCGATTGAACCTGTCTATTATGAACGCCATTCACTTTGATATATTTACTCTATTTCCACAGATGTTCAGTGGACCATTATCTGAAAGTATACTGAAAATCGCTCAAGAAAAAGGACTATGTTCAGTCTCTCTTCACAATATTCGTGCCTACTCCACCGATCGGCATCATACATGTGATGCAACGCCGTACGGAGGAGGTGGTGGCATGCTCATGAAGCCAGAACCGATTTTCCGGGCTGTTGAAACAGTTTTGACAAAACCAGCTGGCTGGGTTCTTCCCGCCGAGGACGCATACATCAACTTACCTGCATGGAGTCCAGACTATAGTCACTTAGTCAAGGATAAAAAATTTGCTATTCATGCGTCCCATGAGACGTCTGACCATCAACAGTCAAGCAAAAACAAAGATCCATCAGTTCCCATTATCCTACTGACCCCACAAGGGCGCTTACTTACTCAGAAAATTGTTGCAGAATTGAGTAGATATCCACGCTTAGCCCTAATCTGTGGACGATACGAAGGTGTTGATGAACGGGTACGGACCCAACTTGTCACCGACGAAATCAGCATTGGAGATTACGTCCTGAGTGGTGGTGAATTAGCATCTATGGTTCTTCTGGATTCCATTACTCGCCTCATCCCCGGTGTCCTGGGGCATGAGTTAAGCGCTGAACAGGATAGTCACTCTCCTGGGTTAGGTGGGCTGTTGGAAGGCCCTCAATATACTCGTCCACATACATTTCGGGGAGAAAGCATTCCTGACGTTTTGCTCAGTGGACATCACGCGAATGTCGATCGTTGGCGGCATCAGCAAGCATTAAAACGAACCTTCGAACGTCGTCCAGATCTATTGAGTCAATACAACTTATCTGATGACGACAAAAACTTTTTAGATTCAGTAAACCTTTAGATTGTGCTTTAGACTCAGTAGATCCAATTTTCCTTAGAGGAGGCGATCTCTAACGCCGGATTTAGTCGAGTACAGTCGCATTAGAGAACGCCTTTCCAAAGGAAAGGTGCGCTCTCTCCGCGGATATGAGTCACATTTAGGATCGACTGAGACTGATCTCTGTGTGAAAACGTGGTTTTGCTTTGCCTGGTAGAGGTGGAGGAAAAACCATATTTTCATCACAACCGCAGTATTGAATTATTCTGAAGCTAAATTATATGCTTCTTTGTGTAGATGGCAAAATCAAGGTATATCTACCATAAATGTACGAAGCGGTTTCTCTTTACACACTTTGGGACAGACTGCCGAATCAATCAAAATTAATTTGCCCAGGACACACAGTGTATGGTATATTTTGTGGGTTGTAATCATTTATAGATTGTCAAGAGCGCTCGTGATGCGCTTTTTTTTCGAATAGATTCATTCAAATTTGGTATTAGATAATTTGAACATCTCATTCTTGAGTGAAACAAAGGCTTGTCCTGAGTCTTCGAAGGAACTTGTTCAAGTTATTTAATGCTCATTCCTCAAATGAGTGTCAGGAAAAGAAAATGTCAAATGCATTGATGGCTTCACTACAGCCACAACTCGAACAATCAGTGCCCCAAATCGAGCCAGGCGATACAGTACGGGTCCACCAACGTATCACAGAGGGGCGAAACGAGCGTATTCAGGTTTTCCAAGGCGTAGTCATTGCCATGCACGGTGGCAAAGGGGCTGGTGCCACATATACCGTTAGGCGTACAGCTGCGGGTGGCGTTGGTGTAGAACGCACCTTCCCCATCTATAGTAAAACAGTAGAGAATGTAGAAATTGTACGTAAAGCCAAGGTTCGTCGGGCTCAACTTTATTATTTGCGTGATCGTCAAGGAAAGTCTGCCCGATTGAAAGAAAAACGATTCGTCAAAAAGTAAAGAACCTGTCGGAAAAGTGATTGTGAGTCTAGCCAGTTTCTCCAATGAGTATAAAACTACACGGCGCTTTTCGGATACGTACTCAGACTTCTCGATAGCCCAGAGAAACGTCGGCCATCGTTGTTTCGAGGCTGACATCTAGCCTACAAGAGAGAATTATAAGCATTGGTCTATATGGACCGATGCTTTTTTTATATCATTCATTTTACCTATACAGAATGATGAACATCCCCACATTGGACTTAGAACGCCAACTATGGAGCGAGGGCTATCAGTCTATTGCAGGAGTGGACGAAGCTGGGCGTGGTGCATTGGCGGGTCCGGTTGTGGCTGCCGTGGTGATCTTGCCACCAGATTCAGATTATGATGGCATCTGGACGAAAGTCCGTGATAGTAAGCAATTAACTGCGTTGCAACGCACAGATTATGCAACCGAAATTCGCAACGAAGCGAGGGTATGGAGTGTTGGGATCAGTACACCTCAGATCATCGACAAATATAACATTGCTGTTGCAACTCGCTTGGCTATGACTGCCGCAATTTGCAAGCTCGAGCCCGCTCCCGATTATCTACTCCTCGATTGGGTACGCTTACCTCAACTCAACATTCCCCAACAAAGTCAACCAAAAGCAGATCAACGTATTGTTTCCGTAGCGGCCGCGTCTATCATTGCCAAAGTATATCGTGATACCCTATTGGTAGATCTTGATAAAGAGTATCCTGCCTATCGCTTTGCCAACCACAAAGGGTATGGGACAGCCGCCCATCTCTCGGCTATTCAAGAGCATGGCCCCTGCCCTGAACATCGGCATAGTTTTGCACCAATCAAAAAGCAACAAACATTGTTTTCAGATCACTAAAGCAAGTAATACCAGGTATGGTTGTAGAAACCATAAACATGTAGTTTTTCATCGTATAGGAAAGCATAAAAATCAGCAGCGAGACAAGGCCCGATTCCAGCTATGGCTGACGGCTGATAGCTGAAAGCTTTTTTTTATTTAGACCATTGGAGCACATTGATGGCCTCCACAGAGCCCAACGGTATGATGTGGCACAACGAAATCTCATGGATCAACGACGCAAACTTGGCGCTACTGGGGAAGCACTAGCCGTTCGGTATTTAACCGAAGATGGTCTGACAATCCTCGCCCGAAACTGGCGTTGCCCAAGCGGCGAACTTGACATTGTTGCACAAGAGAGCGCACCAGATTACGCAAATGAAGGACATATCGTTCCTTGGCTTGTCTTGGTCGAAGTGCGCACTCGACGCGGAACACAATTTGGAACAGCTCTTCAGTCGATCACACCACGGAAACAGGCTAAGTTGCGTCAGGTCGCTGAGGAATATGTCCGAGCGCATGAATGGTCTGGGCCTTGGCGGATTGATGTCGTCGGTATTCAGATGAATTCCGCTGGACGATTAGAAGCCATTGACCATATTCGCCATGCTGTAACGGGATAACTTCATGTCCTACAAGGTTGCTTCATCGTCCCCGCTCCCCCTACTGATTGCCCTACTCGGTCCAACGGCTGTTGGCAAAACATCCCTTAGCATTGAACTGTGTCAAACTTTGAATGGCGAGGTGATCAGCGCCGACAGTCGCCAAGTCTACCGTACAATGGACATTGGAACGGCAAAACCATCTGTTGCAGAACGAACTCAAGCACCACATCATCTATTTGATATACGCAATCCAGATGAACCTTTGAGCGTTTCGGAATATCAACGACTTGCATTTGAAACAATCGACGCTGTCCATGCCCGCGACCATATTCCACTCTTGGTTGGGGGATCTGCTCTCTATCTCCGCTCTGTTGTTCAAGGTCTGCGTATTCCAGAAGTGCCGCCCAATCCAGAGCTGCGTTTGGAATTAGAAGAAATTGCACAAACAGAGGGCTGGAAACCCCTTTTTCAACGATTAAGAATCCTCGATCCAGCAACAGCCACTCAAATTGATCCAAAAAATTTGCGCCGCGTCATTCGTGCGCTAGAAATCGTGATCACAACTGGCAAATCGAAAATAGAATTAGAAGGCAGTCAACCTCCACCTTATCCGGTGATCCAAATAGGCCTTGACCGTCCTCGAGAGCTCCTCTATCAGCGAATTGACCAGCGGGTAGAAGAGATGGTCAATAGGGGATTACTCGACGAAACAAGACGCCTTTTAGAAGCAGGCTATGCAACAACAGCGCCTGCTATGACAAGTCTAGGCTATCGAGAGATGAGTGCCTACTTGAACGGTGAGATGTCCTTGGATGAAGCAATTGAAAAGACAAAGATTGAAACACATCGGTTTGTACGCCATCAATATACTTGGTTTCGCAAGATGGAGAATATTGTCTGGTTTGATTTAGAACAAACAGATATGAACGATATCGTAACACACATTTCTGACTTGATAAGAGGCTAGTGAATTAATAATTATTCGAGTGCTTTTTTGCCTGTTGCCAGCGTCTTCAATTCAGTTTATAATAGGGAATCTGTAGGAATATGAGACTGACGAACAATCATCAACTCGTCAACGGACATGTTCATTGGTTTGGAGAATTAGACATGTCGAATGGAACAAGGTCCAATCATTCTAAGGGAAAGTCGATATCTTACATATCCATATCGAGCACTGAGCCTGAGATCAATGGGGAAGATGACGCACCGCCACAGGGAGCACCAGAGTTCGGTTCAGTTGAATTTCTCCCGCTTGATTCTACGCAGCCAGACTCTAGGCAGCCAGATTTTGTTCAGCCTAGTGCGAATCAACCTGATTCTGATCAGTCCAAGTTAAATCAAGTTGAGTTTAAACAGCCTCTGATTCCTCCAGCATCTCTTCCGCTTGTGCCTCCAGCATCACCAAACGGCTCTGATGATGCAACACAAAATGGTCTTCATCCCCCTAAAATCTCCGAAGCCAATCTGGGCTTTATGGATACCCAATCATCCGAAGCTGAGCCAGAAGAAAAAAATGGACTGGATAACCGTGAGGTGGATGAGGCCGAAAGCAGGCAACCTCCTGGTTCTGCCTATGTATCTCTGCCAAATGTGTCGAATAAACATATCTTTGCTGCGTTAAGGACTCTTCCCGTCTTGTCGACCGTCCAACATGGTGAAGACGAACAGATAAATGAATCCGAATCTGATATCATTCGGATTGCACCTGAGCCTGATGAACAAGAGGCCCTGGATAAACTGTTTGGATTGCTGCCCGATCTCTACAGCCAAAATCAACTTGAATTGATCCTAAAGGCATATGTCGTAGCAAGTTATGCTCATCGGAATCAGAAACGTCAAAGCGGCGAGGCATATGTACTCCACCCGATAGAAGTAACGTGCATTCTGGCAAACTTGCGCATGGATGCAGATACGTTGGCTGCGGGACTTCTCCATGATGTGGCAGAAGATACCGAGTTTGGAATCGACTACATCGAAACTCACTTTGGTCAACCGGTTGCCAATATGGTTGATGGTGTGACAAAACTGAAGCGCATTAATCAATTAAGCAATGTGCGACAGGGCATAGCAGACCAGAAAGCAGAATCGCTACGCAAAATGTTTCTTGCTATGGTCGATGATGTACGCGTTGTGTTGATCAAACTGGCCGACCGATTGCACAACATGCGTACATTGGATGGTCAAAAAAGCCATAAACGACGCCGCATTGCGCGTGAAACACTTGAAATATTTGCCCCTTTGGCCAATCGGCTAGGAATCTGGCAAATCAAGTGGCAATTAGAGGACATCAGCTTTAAGTATCTCGATCCCGAAACCTATCGCTATCTATCCAAAGTGATGGAGCAAAGACAAGATGAGCGAGAGAAATGGGTCGACAAGATTCAGAAGGTGCTCAAGCGCGAATTAGCGAACCAAGGAATCAGTGCAGACGTCAGTGGTCGTCCGAAACATATCTACAGCATCTGGCGTAAAATGCAACGCAAAGGGGTAGATTTTGACCAAATTTACGATGTACATGGTTTCCGCGTGCTTGTTGAAACTGAGGCTCAATGTTATGCGGCTCTGGGCGTTGTACATAGCATGTGGCGACCAATTCCAGGTGAATTTGACGACTATATTGCCAACCCAAAAGACAATATGTATCGCAGCCTTCACACAGCGGTCTTGAGCCGGGCCAATGGTAGACCGATGGAGGTACAGATTCGTACCAGCGAGATGCACCAAATTGCCGAATATGGGATAGCGGCTCACTGGCGATATAAAGAGCAGACGCGCCACAACCGTCAATTTGAAGACAAAATTGCCTGGTTGCGTCAGTTGATGGAGTGGCGTCAAGAAGTGACCGATGCAAGCGAATTTGTGGATAGCATGAAGACAGATGTCTTCAATGACCGAGTCTACGTCTTCACCCCTCAAGGAGAAGTTGTTGATCTACCCACTGGTTCAACCCCTATTGATTTTGCCTACTCGATCCATACAGAGCTAGGTCATCGTTGTCGCGGCGCAAAGGTGGATGGGAAACTTGTGCCGCTAGATTACAAGCTTAAGAACGGCGAACAGGTTCAGGTGATTGCATCCAAACGAGGTGGACCCATTCGGGACTGGCTCAACCCAAATTTGGAATATGTTGCCACCCAACGGGCGCGTAGCAAAATTCGTAGTTGGCTACGAAAGCTGGATCGGGAGGATAACATTCGCCAAGGTAAGCAAGTATTGGATAAAGAAACCCGACGACTCGCTATTCACAAATCGTTGGAAGAGATTGCAGCGATATTCAATTACGAAGATACTGACAATTTCCTTGCCGCAGTAGGCTATGGAGACGTTAATTCGCAGCACATTGCTCAAAAGCTACTTGAAGAGGAGCGCAAGGAGAAAGAGGGCGACACACAACTCAATGATATTATCACGTTTGGACCGGACCAACGTTATGCTGGTGGGCAAGGCATATTTGTCGATGGGCTTGAGGGGATGATGACTCAAATGGGACGATGTTGCAATCCTGTGCCAGGAGACCCCATTATTGGTTACGTTACACGTGGACGCGGCGTCACAATTCATCGAACAAGCTGCGCCAACATTGCGGCTCGCTACCAGCGTAATCAAAATAATCGGTTGATTGAAGTTCAGTGGACAAATAACCATCAAGATGGATACCCAGTTAACATTCAAGTATCCGCTTACGATCGTGCAGGATTGCTACGTGATTTTTCAATACTGGTCGCAGAAGAAAAAGTCAATATCCTCTTTGTTGAAGCACTTACGGGACAGAAAAACAATTTGGCTCTCATCAATGCAACGCTAGAGATTCATGACGTAGCACAACTCACTCGAATCTTGACCAAGATCGATCGATTGCCGAATGTCGTCGAAAGTCAACGTCAAGTATAGTGCTCACTCAAGGCAAAGCCGATATCCTACACCTCGCACCGTCATCAAATAAATTGGGTTGGAAGGTTCTGGCTCAATCCTTTCACGCAGCCAGCGGATGTGTACATCTAGTGTCCGCGTATCATCCATAAAAGAAGTCTCCCAAATCTCCTTCATAATATCAACCCGTCGAACCACTTGATTATGATTCAACATTAACATATTCAACAAAGCACATTGCTTAGGCGTCATATGATACACGCCATTCTGTGTACTGACGCTGCGTGACGCTAAGTCTAGTTGAATATGACCGTAGGACAACTGATATTGTCTGGTATCATTCATTCCTATATTAATAACATCCAATGCTTGCGTCAGTACAAGCGGGAGATGAATGACACCGTCAAATTCAAATGGTCGTTCGATGTTGGGGGCACTTAGGGCTAAAATCGTGGCAGCGGGCAGTCGGTAGCGCAACATGTCACAAAAGCGCACCCGACTGCTAGATTTATTATCCAACTCAACCAAAACGATGTTGGGCGGTGGGTCGCGCAAAAAATCGGTGGCGGCTTTTTGACTTGTTATGGTCACAAAGTGTAGCGGCCGAATCTGTGCAGCGGTCATTTGCTCCGCATCCAATGCTGCATGTATTTTTTTGGCAAGCGCCAACTTGCGACCTATATACAATATATAGATGGGTTCTCCGCGCTCATTTAAACGATCCGAACTCTTAAGCGCGTCAAGGCCTGACGATTCTGTATCGAGCATCGCTATTGTTGTCTTAAGGAATGACGATTCAATCACTCATCGTGTCGTTCTCGAGCGAAGCAAGGAATCCAGCAATGAATGATTGAACTCCGAATCCTAAGAGGGTGTCAAAGAATAATATCTCAACTCTTCTACCACCAATGTATATGATGAGCTATTTGTCAGAAAATATCTCATCTGTTTACTCATTTGGAAGAGGAGCCAATATCTCTTTGAACGAGGTATAACTATTATAGCGGATTATATCTGAATGCGCAACCGTACCAGCACCTCTAATATCTATACATCAATCGATTCTAGTTCATCGATCATATCACGAATCACATCAAAACCGCCTTGCCAAAATGCATGTTCGGTCATGTCAATATCGACTTCGTTTAAGATTTGTTCAGGGCGTGCGGAGCCACCATAAGAAAGCATCTTCAAATAATCAGGCTTAAAGCTATCACCCTGCTGTTGGAAACGACGATAGAGTGAAAGAACAAGCAGCTGCCCAAAACTATATGCATAACAATAGAAAGGAGTGTGGTAAATATGAGGAATGCTGACCCACTCATACCGAAACTCACTGGAGATCTCTAAACTATCTCCAAATTGCTCATGTAGGTTTTCCAAATAAAGCTGATGCAGTTCATCAGGCGATTTGTTGTTCAGAATCGCCTCGTGTGCAGTCAATTCAAATTTGACGAAATATGCCTGCCGCATCACTGTACCATACATGTCATCAACAGCGGCTGCAAGCAACTCACGTTTTGCTAAAGGATCTTGTTCCTCGTCTAGTAAACGATCTGTCAACAGCATTTCAGCAAAAACGGAAGCCGTCTCGGCCAAAGGCAGGGTTGCATGTTGGGTTAACACGGAATGATGTTCGGCCATCATACTATGAATTGCGTGTCCCAACTCATGAGCGAGTGTGGCGACATCTCGTACCTTATTTGTATAGTTCATCAAGACCCATGGCGTTTGGCTTGGCAAAACTGTGGCACAAAAAGCTCCACCACGTTTTCCTTTTCGTACCTCGCCATCAATATGCCGCTCATCAAAGACACGACGGGCATGTTGGCTAACCTGTGGATGAAAATGGTCGAATGTCTCTAAGACCATCCTTACGGCATCTGAATAGAGAATCTCGCGATCTGATTCTGCCAATGGTGCGTAAATATCATAGCGTCGCAATTTCTCTACACCCAACCATTTTGCTTTCAGCCTAAAATATCGTTGAAAGACTGACGTGTTTCGTTGTGCAACCTCTAATAATGCTTCGACTGCCGCATCAGGAATATCATTTGCCACATTACGCACGGCAATGGGCGAATCAAATTTACGTAATTCCACATTTTCGTTATACCAATCCCGCACCCGATTGACATAGATTTGGGCAAGAATATTCGCTTCATTGGCATAAACATTATATAGCTCTTGATAAGCAGCGGCACGCAATGTCGAGTCAGGGGAAAATGCGTAGGACATGAGTTCATCACGAGACAGAAATTTTTCTTCACCATTCACTTCTATTCGGAACTCTAACCGATTGGTGAGCATAGAATAGAGAGTTGTCAGTGCACTAGCCCCATTGCTGTCCTTAATATTGATGATCTGTTCCGATTTTTCGTCCAAAGTAAAAGGTTTCGTCCGACGCAAATCGGCCAAATAATGACGGTAATCTGCGGCGTCATCATCTTGGGGCATGAGAGCAGATGCTTGATCAACATCTAATTCTTTCCACCAAAGATCAAAGAAAAGCAATCGATTCTGCATCTCTGTTAGCTTTTGCTGCATCCGGTTGCGATATGTAATTGCATCATTCGATTGGGTATCGGAAGAAAACCAAAGATTGCCATAGGCAAAGAGTACGTAGAGCTTCTCGACAATATCCTCATACTCTTTCACGATATGCAGTAGATCATCAGGCGACATGGCTGGGTCAAGAAACTCGCGCTTGGCGACCAATGCATCCACAGCTTCTTCCAAAGTATCCAGTTTCTCGCCAATCACCTCTTCAGTTGGGTCGGCCAAAAGATCGGATAAATCCCAACCGGACAATTCATACTCACGTGTTATTTCTAGGACTGTGCTTGTCATAGCATCAATGATTCCTTATTTATTCTCTATTCACTTGCCAAACGTCGCAAGACTGTGTGCAGAATACCGCCGTTTTTATAGTAATTCACCTCGACTGGTGTGTCAATCCGACTGATTACACGAAATTCCGAAACCGCCCCATTTTCCGCCGTTGCTCGTACGGTATATTCTTGACCCGGAACCATTTCATTTGTTAGGCCAAGAATGTCAAATGTTTCAAAACCACTCAAGCCTAGAGAGATGACGCCTTCGCCTTCGGCAAATTGCAAGGGCAAAATACCCATTCCGACCAGGTTACTGCGATGAATCCGTTCAAAACTCTCAGCAATCGCAGCACGAACACCCTGTAGCTGTGGTCCTTTGGCTGCCCAATCCCGACTGGATCCGGTACCATATTCTTTGCCAGCAAGAACAATCAGCGGCGTTCCGTCCTGCCGATATTTCATTGCAGCATCATAAATTGTCATCTCTTCGTTGTCAGGGATATAGACCGTTAGTCCACCTTCTTGTCCATCCAACATCTGATTCTTAATGCGGATATTTGCAAATGTGCCACGCATCATCACTTCATGGTTTCCGCGGCGGCTGCCATACGAATTCCAGTCTCGTCGCTCTACGCCATGGCTCTCTAAATATTGGGCAGCTGGGCTATCTTTTGCGATGGCACCTGCCGGACTGATGTGGTCCGTGGTGGTACTATTTGGCATCACAGCCAGACAGCGAGCACCGATAATTGGCTGCACAGATGGTACTTCTGGCGTCACACCGATAAAGAACGATGGTTCATGGACATAGGTGCTATCGGGATTCCAATCATATAACTCACTACCTGTTACGGGAACTTCATTAAACCGTTCGTTTCCATCAAATACATTGCTATACTGCTCGCGATACATCTCTGGCTTGAGGCTGCGTCGAATTGCACTTTGCACTTCTTCTTGTGAAGGCCAAATATCGCGTAAATAAACAGGATCGCCATTTGGGTCGTTGCCGAGGGGATCGGTTTCCACATCAATGTTTGTCGTGCCAGCAATCGCAAATGCAACCACGAGAGGGGGTGAGGCCAAGAAATTTGCCCGTGTATGAGGATTCACACGTCCTTCAAAATTTCGATTCCCTGACAGGACGGCGGAGGCAATCAGATCTCCCTCTTGAATGGCATTGCTTATATGCTCGGGTAACGGACCGCTGTTTCCAATGCACGTTGTGCATCCATACCCGACGGTATGAAAATTGAGAGCCTCCAAATAAGGAACAAGGCCGCTCTCCTCTAGATATCGAGTGACGACCTGACTCCCAGGAGCTAAGCTGGTCTTCACCCACGGTTTGACATCTAAACCCCGTTCAACAGCTTTCTTAGCAATCAGGCCGGCTCCAATCATCACACTTGGATTGCTGGTATTGGTGCAAGACGTAATGGCCGCAATCACAACGTGACCGTGGGTCATCTTATATGTGCGTCCATTCTCTTCAATTGTTACAGCGCTTTCTACTTCCCCCTTTTCCAGACCAAATCCTTTGGGTCCAACGGGAGCGGTCAGCATGGCGTCCCACTCTTGCTTTAAATTGTTCAGCACAATGCGGTCTTGCGGTCGCTTGGGGCCAGCCAAACTTGGAACAACCGTGCTCATGTCCAACTCTAGCGTGTCGCTAAAGACCGGATCCGTTCCCTGATCAGTGCGGAAAAGTCCTTGAGCTTTTGTATAGTTCGAGACCAATTCAACCTGCTCTTCGCTGCGTCCTGTCCCGATCAGATAACGCAATGTTTCATCATCTACAGGGAAAAACCCCATTGTTGCACCATACTCAGGCGCCATGTTGGCAATGGTAGCACGATCGGGCAAACTCAGCGCGGATAGACCTGGACCATAAAACTCGACAAACTTGCCCACAACGCCTTTCTCTCGCAACATCTCAGTGACAGTCAGAACCAAATCGGTGGCCGTCGATCCTTCCGGCAATGATCCGGTCAACTTAAAGCCGATAACTTCGGGCAATAGCATATAAATGGGCTGTCCAAGCATCACTGCTTCGGCCTCGATCCCACCAACTCCCCAACCCAACACACCAAGTCCATTGATCATGGTGCTGTGGCTATCTGTTCCAACGAGAGAATCAGGATAGGCAACTTGTAAGTCGGTATCGCCGCCATTCTGATACGGGGCAAGCATTACGGTCTGGGCCAGAAACTCTAAGTTGACCTGATGCACAATGCCGGTAGCAGGTGGCACAACGCGGAAGTTATCAAAAGCACTCTGGCCCCATTTTAGAAATTCGTAACGCTCGCGGTTGCGCTCAAATTCCCGATCCGCATTGTACATGAGCGCAAATTTGCTTCCAAAGCGATCGATTTGCACGCTATGGTCTATCACGAGATCGACCGGCACAAGTGGATTGATCTTCTTCGGATCGCCGCCAAGTCGTTTCATGGCACTACGCAACGCAGCCAAATCGACCACGCTGGGCACCCCCGTAAAATCTTGCAAGACAACGCGTGCAGGCTTGAACGGAATCTCGACTTTGCCTGCTGTCTCTGGTCCCCATTGGGCAATCTTCTCGATATCTCCTCGGGTAATCTCAAAATCGTCTGCTTGTCGAAGGGCAGCTTCAAGAAGTACCTTAATCGAAAAGGGCAGTTTAGAAATAGTGGCAACGCCGGCCTTTTCCAGCGCATCTAGCCGGAAAATGACTGCTTCTCCAGTGCCCGTATCAAATGTATCTTTTGCGTTGAAATAATCCTGGGTGGGCATCTTTACACCTATCCTATACCGCGGTTGTGATGAAAACATGATCTTTCCTATAGCTTTATTCGATAAAGCAAAATCATGTTCTCTCATCAGATGAAAGTGTGCAATTCACTAGTCATTCGACAGTTTGATCGAATATTTGCACATTTTTCATAGATGAGCCGTTCATGTTTTCATACAGAGCTCGGTTTAATGGGTAGTGGCTCGACAAGAAACGGTCGTTCTTTGTCGACATCTGGTTACACTTGGATGACCGTATCCAATAATACCCGTTCTGCCTAACTGATCGTTTGCTCGTCAGCCATTATCACATGATTGTTGGGCGAATGAACATTTCAAATTTTTCAGATATGATACCAGCAACCATAGAAAAGACGTAAAACTGGAAAGAGTGGAAGGAGTTGCAGTAAGGATCTTCAGCTTCTGGCTGCTGAGCCGGCCACTGCGCACCTTGGCCAGATGACCCAAGCCATCCAGCACGGTCCACTTAAGCATCTTGTCGCTATCGCGGCTGCAGCTCGCCTTCTAGCCGATGAATTGCATTTGTTGCGATCACAGAAAATTAGGTGATGTCCCTGATGTGCGTGTATGAAAAATAGGAGATAGTGGATAAAAAGGAAGTTCAAGTCAGGTAGCAAGGAGGGACTCGATAAGAGAGGAGTTCCTCCATAGTCCAAACATGGTCAGTAATTCCAGCCATCATAGCAGGAGTGACAGGGCGATATTTTCGTTTTGAACCAAGCTCTCCACGCATCGTTTCGGGTTCATCTAACTCTTGGGCAAGGCTGCTATAGGGCAAGACAAAATGATAATATGCGAAAGAAAGCCAGAGGTGGTTTTCCAAGCGAGAAACATCTTTGGAATAAGAGAGGACTTTGCGAGAAAGTCGCCCATTGCATTGGCGGCAAGTCAGGTTGTTCCGTTCAACGAAGCTTGTATTGACTGTCTTGCTAGCAGTTGATGCATTGAGTAACTCCTGCAACCGCGATTCTGTTCCAAAGACAAGTCGCTTGGTTACTTTCACGACTTTGCTGTTTTTGCGCTCTTTGACAACCTGCGCATAGACCGGTGTAGAAGGAGGAAAAAGCTTTGGTTTAGGTTTGCGACCACGCTTTCCAGGAATATCAAGAACAATCTCCGGAACGCCATATACTTTCAGAATGGCATTGGTGTAATGCGCTAATTGGTCACTTGTAAAAAATGGGATGTGTCCACAACTAACGGCTTTCACTCGTTCAAGCAGTAAATCTGCATTGGCCTGTGACCGTTTGCCAACAACGAATGCTGGGACAAGACGCCATTCTGGTGCAACAGCAATCCAGACCCACGCATCTCCATAGTGCCCAAGCAGACGTTCTATCAGAGTCAGATTCTTCTCTTTATTTATAGACAAAGCTCCACAACTCATCTAGTTGACTTTCTGTAATGTGCAAGGAATGAAATAGGTAAAGGGTAATTGCCTGACAGTGTGCACCAACCTTATTCAGCCATTTCGTGACAGTGTCCTTGTCCACATTGACAATTCTGCCTGTGCCTCTTAGTGAATTTCCTTCCGCAAGAGCACGCATTGCTATGGTGAAAATTTCTTCGTTGCTCTCTAGCGTGAAGTAGGCTGTTCCGTATCTTGATGAAAATGTCTTGGTACACATTGTACATCGTATCCGTCGAATTTCTCTGTCATATCCGCGAAAGGTTAAATTCGTTCCAAAACCGCGTTTCCCGTACTTTTCGCACATCAGATTTGGGCAATATAGGGTTTTGTAGTCCATTTTTGGCTCCCTGAGTTGTATTTTTATACTCACTCAAGGAGCCTATCTTAACTCACATCTACACTTTGGTGGCTTCATCTATACACGTACATCAGGGTCAACACCGAAAATTAGATATAACTTTATCGTAAGCATTCAGCTAGTCAGCCATCAGCCATCAGCTCTGCACGTCCCTGTATTGTTCTATGACATCGACACCTCTAGAAATCGGCTCCATCGCGACCACCTGGATGCGCTACTTCAGGAGAGTCACAGGCCAAATGGGGGGGTCGCGAACAAACCGAACAGCTCAGGTGTACTATTTTATGAGATCGACACCTCTAGAAATCGGTTAGATCGCGACCCCCCGCGAACGCTGATTCAGGAGAGACACGCGCCAAATGAGGGGTCACGAACGGCCCGAACAGCTCAGGTGTCGATCTCATAAAACAGTACACGTCCCTGTCGAGACAAGCTGCTTAAACGTTTCAAGCTGATAGCTGAAATGCTGATCAGCTGATCAGCATTACAAGAAGAAAATAATGAATTTGGACTCTTCTTGATCTGTTCATATGAGAGCCACACCCGAAATTGTATTTGTTGCTATCATAGATAATTAGATATAATCCTATTTATTTCAGAGATTGGTGTGTGTGCTGAATTTGGTTGGAAAAAGGCTGCTGACGATGTAAACCGAGTTTGTGCGATTTACATTCAACAATCGGGTTCTGGGAAAAATGAACACCCTTAGACTTGGATGGGGCCTATTTCAACGCCGATCCGGCTTTCGATACCAAAGACGCGCAAATCCTGTTTCAACCATACCCTACACTCAAACATCAAAGATAACACGCATAACCACAAAACAACCAAGCTGATACTCTAGCGTTTGTTCGACGAAGTGGCATACAAGTGCCGCTTTTCCAACGAGCGCACCTTTGCATGGGTGGACAAGTTTCGAGGCATCCTTCTCGCTTTGACCGCTCTGATGCCGCTTTTCTCGACGCACATTACATTGCCTTCGCCATGATTGATCTGCGACATATCTTCACTACTCTTTAATTTGTTTCTGTTAGTTCAGTTGGAATTATTGAGATAAGGACGAGGTGGTTTCAAAGTTTGAAACCGCTGCTTGACAAGTGCCGCCCCATTATGGAATGCTAGCCGCAGTGGCATTTCAGGCCGAAAAATAATAGAAAGTATAGTTACATTGAAGCCAACAACCAACATTGCACTAAGTGAGGAGCCAAAGATGCATGCAGGACTCGTAAACGCCTGGAACGAGTGGGACGAGCTAGAAGAGATCGTAGTCGGGATCGCCGATGATGCGAACTTCGAACCTACCGAACCAGGAGGTCGTCCAGCCTTACGCGACAAAAAAGTTGATGAAATCTTCCCCTTTCCTAAAGGACCCAAAAAGCAAGAGGTCATTGACAAAGCCAATGAAGAGCTAGAAGGACTAGTTGCCTTGTTGGAATCGCATGGTGTGATCGTACGACGGCCCGAAAAGCATGATTTTGGTACCACGGTGAAAACACCACTCTTTGAGGTAGAGAATCAATATTGTGCAGTTTGCCCACGCGACGTGATGATCACCTTTGGCAACGAGATTCTGGAAGCGACCATGTCCCGGCGGGCGCGTTTTTTTGAATATCTACCTTATCGCAGATTGGTCTACGAGTATTGGCATAGAGATCCGAACATGATTTGGAACGCGGCCCCCAAACCAACCATGCATGATTCCATGTTATCGTGAAGAATTTTGGGATTGGCCGCTAGAAGAGCGCTTTGCCCGGATGCACAACTTTGAGTTTTGCGTTACCCAGGATGAGGTTATCTTTGATGCCGCTGACTGTAGCCGCTTTGGTCGAGATGTCTTTGTGCAAGAGTCGATGACGACCAATCGGGCTGGAATTCACTGGCTCAAACGGCATTTAGAACCGCGCGGCTTCCGAGTGCATGATGTTCATTTCCCCCTCGATCTCTTCCCTTCACATATCGATTGCACATTTGTGCCATTGGCACCAGGGTTTATTCTGACCAACCCAGAGCGACCAATTAGGGAAGGCGAAGAGAAGCTATTCGATAACAATGACTGGCAATTTGTCGATGCCCCGCAGCCTACTTCCACGAATGATGAGATGCCCATGTTCTGCCAATCGAGCAAGTGGCTAGCCATGAATGTATTGAGCATTTCGCCCAAAAAGGTCATCTGTGAAGAGCAGGAATATCCTTTGCATGAGTTGCTGGATAAGCATGGCTTCGAGGTCAACACGATTCCCTTCCGCAACGTTTTCGAATTTGGGGGTTCGCTCCATTGTGCAACCTGGGACATTCGGCGCAAGGGAACTTGTGAGGACTATTTCCCTGACATGGACTATTCACCACTTGCTACATCATCCAATGGTGTTACGAGGTTTATCTAATAGCCACATCATTTAAACTTTGTACATTCATTCCAAAATTATTCAGACTTAATGTCGTTATGAATGTACGAACTTTAAGTGGCTTCTCTATAAGACCATTGGGCAACCTATGTGTCCAATCTATGTACCCATTCCAATGAGCTATGCGCCACAACGACACTAACAATTTGTTCATATCCCAAACTGACTAGATAAGAGAGGTCTGATGCAATGACTCGCAACGAAATATTCGAAATTGTCAAAGCCCGTATGATTGACGTGATTCCTGATGTGGATGAATCGACAGAAATTGAGGAGATCGATAGCATGCGAGATTTTGGTGCAGATTCGCTTGATGTCTCTGAAGTCATTAACGAGACGATGAGGGAACTACGCATCAAAATTGAACTTAGTGAGCTTGACAAGGTAAACAATATCAGTGGCTTTTTAGATCTGGCGGAAGAAGCTTGCCTTGAACGTGCATAGTCTATATCACCGCGTTGTGATTACCGGCATGGGGGCCGTTTCGCCACTTGGCGAGTGCATAGATGAATATCTTGCTGCTTTGCGGTCGGGGCGTTCTGGTATTGCCCAATGGCAACGAACTGATGGATTAGGATTCTCCAAAATCGGTGGGGACATGAGTTCTTTCGACCTTAAGGCACATCTGGATAGCGTCGGAGCAACTTATCCTGATCCAGTGAAGAAGATAGCGCAAAAATTGTTGCGTACGACACCATTGTCAGGGCAGCTAACGGCAGCCGCAGCCTTGCAAGCCTATTGTTCGTCGGGCCTTTCCGTAGCAGATAGTAATGCCACACCTACAGGACATATTCTGGCTGGTCATAACCTAAATATGCCATACGCATATGAAAATGTGTTTCGGTATCAAGAAGAACCACGATACATCGATTCGCGATATGGTCTGCTGGCGCTGGACACGGATGTGTTGGCGGTCATTGCGGAATTACTTGGTTTGCGCGGACCTTGTTTCATGGTTGGAGGTGCTTGTGCGAGTGGAAATCTTGCTCTCTTGACTGCCCTGGACACGCTGCGGCTCGGTCGAGCAGACGCCGTGGTCGTAACAGGGGGGGCATCCACCCTAGATTTTGTCATGCGTCAAGGCTGGAGTCTGATCAATGCACTAACGATTCGGTCATTTAACGAGACTCCTGAACAGGCCAGTCGCCCGTTTGATGCTCGACGTGAAGGTTTTGTGCCGAGTGAAGGAAGTGGCGCCATTGTGTTGGAGACTTTGAAGAGCGCTGAGGCTCGAGGCGCAACCATCTATGCAGAACTGTTGGGGGCGGCATCTACATCCAGTGCGTCTAGGCTCACCCATCCCAACTTAGAAGCGCAAACGCGGGTAATGCAGGAAGCGTTAGATGACGCAGGTATTGTGGCAGAGCAGGTGGATTGCATCAATGCCCATGCAACCTCTACACCGGCAGGTGATGCAGTAGAGGTTGAAGCTTTTAAGGTTGTGTTGGGAAAGCATGCCTATCGCATCCCCGTCAATTCCACAAAGTCTATGCTAGGGCATTGTGTGACATCTTCGGCCATCTTAGAATTAATTGCCGTCATCTTGCAAATGCAACATGGCTTTGTCCACCCAACTATCAACCAGACTGACCCCGATCCTGAACTGGATCTCGATTTTGTTCCTAACGAGGCGCGCCCTTATCAAATGCAAATTGTATTGTCCAATGCATTTGGCTTTGGCGGATTGAATTCATCTGTAGTCGTCGGCAAAGCGCCCTAAAGTTAATTCAAAACTTGGGATTGAAGGGAAATAGACCATGTCTTCAACGATCGCGACGGAAACTCAGCTAGAAACGCAAGAACGTATCATAACGACCGAGGCTTGGGTGCTCTATGCTGGCGAAAAGCGAAAATCCCCAAACCCTAAACCAGGAAAACTATGCCGAGAATCTTTTTCCTTCCCTGATATTAACCGCGATGAAGTACTCGTCGAACCTGTATATGGCTGTTGGGAGGGCAATATGAACCACGCCCTGGCACGCAACCCCGTCGATATTTGTCATCAGCGCCGTGAGGATAAGATTGTGCTGGGCAACAGTGGTGTGGTGCGTATTGTCAAAGTTGGCTCTGACGTAACGACGACTAAAGAGGGCGAGTATTGCATTGTATTCCCAACCGCTACAACCGATGCGCATGGCTATCCACTAACTATCTACGGTTACGATGCGCCTGGCACGATAGGCGTACTGGCCAAATGTACAAAGCTGCACGAAAAAAATGTAATTCCCGTTCCCGCGTCATCACCCCATTCGCTGGCACAGTGGGCCGCCTTTAGTTTGCGCTACATTACCGCGTGGAGCAACTGGCAGGTGGCCTATAGATGCTGGCAAGCACAGATGGGCCACGTAAAGTCAAAAGACACCTATGTGGCAGCGTGGGGCGGTGGCGTGGGACTTGCCCAGTGTACCTTGGCCAAGACAACCGGATGTAGGACCATCATGTTTGCATCGCAACCCGAGCGAATGGTTGTAGGTGAAGCGCTTGGCATAACGATGATCAACCGTCAAGAATTTGGCGAACTCTATTATGATCCGGAAAGATTTGAGGCCGACGCCAACTATCGAAAGCAATATCGCAAAGCCGAAGGCGCTTTTGCGCGCGCAATAATGGCGCAAACTAATGGGGCAGGCGTATCAATTTTTATAGACAATATCGGTGTTCCTGTCTACCCGGCTACCCTCAGAGTCTTAGGGCGTCAGGGTGTCCTGGCAACCTGCGGCTGGAAACATGGGATGGAGGTGTCTCATCCGCGCGCAGTAGAGTGTATCAATCGACACATTCATGTACACACCCACTATGCCAACTATGCAGAAGGACTAGAGGCTGTACACTTTGCCAATACTCACGAATGGGTGCCTCCCGAGCCGGATGATATCTATACCTGGGAGGAAATTCCGCAATTGTCAGCCGAGTACGGGGTTGGTCAAATCAACAGCTACTTTCCGATCTTTGCTGTAAACGCATGAATTCGTCAGTTGATGAAAACAAAAGAATCAACAATCCATAAGAATTCCTCTATCCATGACACCAGAAGAAAGACAGCAGATATTAATCGAATGGAATGCAACTGGGGCTGAGTTCCCAGATTTGTGCGTCCACCAACTCTTTGAAGCGCGGGTAGCAGAGACGCCCAATGCAATTGCGTTGATGAATGGCGAACAAGCATTCACCTATGCAGAATTAAATCGGCGCGCGAATCAAGTAGCCCATCACCTCGTGACTTTGGAGACGCAGCCAGAAAATCTCATTGCCATCTGCATTGAGCGCTCGGTAGAACTCTTCATCGGTCTTCTGGCCATTATGAAAGCTGGAGGGGCTTATGTGCCGTTGGATGCAAGTTACCCTGCGGCACGCATCGACTACATGCTACGCGATTCGGGTGTCAAGATCCTCTTGACTACAACCAATATCGCCGCGCAACTGGAACCTACAGTAGCCGCACTGCAAGATTGCCTGCTTATCTGTTTAGATGAAAGCGACACGGGTGTCCAATCTGTCGTAGATAAGGAGATCAGCGTTAAAGTTGCTCCCAATAACCTTGCCTACTGTATCTACACCTCTGGCTCAACGGGCAACCCCAAAGGTGTGTTGATGGAACATGGCTCGCTGGTCAATATGCTCTGGTGGCATCATCAGACAAGGAAATCTGTCCAGAGTGTCAAGACATTACAATTCTGTGCGGTTAGCTTTGACTTTTCCTTCCACGAAATCTTCTCTACCCTCTGCCTGGGTGGGACGTTGGTTTTGGTTCCTGAATCAGTACGACAGAATCCGTTTGCGCTGGCTGAGTTTATCAAAGCCCAACAAATCGAAAAGCTCTTTCTGCCGGTCACCGCCTTGCTGCAACTGGCGGAGGCAGTCGATGAAAGCACGATGCCAGAATTTCTTCGTGAAGTGATTACCACAGGCGAACAGATGCAGATCACACCCGCCGTTGCCAATCTCTTTGGCCAGACCAGCGCAATGCTCCACAATCATTATGGGGCGACTGAATTTCAAGACGCGACAACGCATACACTCTGCGGCGACCCGCATACATGGCCGATGCTGATGCCAGTAGGACGCCCACTGTCTAATGTCCAAGTCTACATACTGGATGAGATGCTACAACCTGTACCCATTGGTGAAGATGGTGAGTTCTGTATCGGTGGGGTCGGTGTAGCCAGGGGGTATCATAATCTCCCTGATCTGACTGATAAAAAGTTTATCATAAACCCGTTTGGTGAGGGCAGACTCTATCGCACAGGTGACCTAGCGCGTTATCAGCCAGACGGGAGCATTGAACACCTGGGGCGCATGGACCATCAGGTGAAAATCCGCGGATTCCGTGTGGAGTTAGGCGAAATTGAAGCAGTGCTGATGAGTCATGATGTTGTTCGCGAATGCGCTGTCGTGGCCCGGGAAATCGCAGGAGATACGCAACTGGTGGGCTATGTAGTGCCCAACGATGAGAATAGAACAGCGTTCGGCGAGTTAGATGGTACCTTACGTGTGTATCTGGAAGAAACGCTGCCTGGACATATGGTTCCCGCGCACTTTATTCAACTCAAGGCCATGCCCTTGACGCCCAGCGGCAAACTTGACCGCCGCTCGCTACCCGCGCCCAAGCACTCTCGCCCTGGGTTGTCTACGCCGCTGGTCAAGCCGCGCACGCCGACTGAACAACGGCTGGCGCGCATCTGGCAAATGCATCTTGCACTGGATACGGTGGGAATCCATGACAACTTCTTCGAGCTGGGCGGCACGTCGCTGCTTCTTACCCAGGCCCACAAGTCACTACGCGATACATTTGCTTTGGATTTATCAGCGGTTTCGCTCTTTCAATACCCCACTATTCAGACCCTGGCACAGCATATCGATACCCAGAATTTTGACACCCAGAGTAGTACAGACACAAATGGAGTTGGCAAGAAAGAGACAAAACAGCGCAAAAAACAAGCTCATACGCATGCTGATATTGCTATTATCGGCATGGCGGGACGCTTCCCGGGTGCGGAGACCATTGAGCAGTTCTGGCAGAATCTTTGCGATGGTGTGGAATCTATCATCTTTTTTAGTGATGACGAGCTAGAACAGACATCTCCAGATCTATTGAACAATCCCAATTATGTCAAAGCAGGCGCAGTACTGGATGGTATTGAGATGTTCGACGCCACCTTTTTTGGCTATAGCCCCAAAGAAGCGGCGGTCACCGATCCGCAACAGCGCACTCTGTTGGAGTGTGCTTGGGAAGCCTTTGAGCGCGCCGGCTACAACCCCGAAAGCTATCGTGGCTCTGTGGGCGTTTATGCCGGATCAAGCCTGAGTACCTATCTACTCAACAACATTGGCTCTGACTTAGGCATCATCACGGAGCAGCCCTTTATCGAAACTGACATGGCCCAGTTTCAAGCCAAGATCGGCAATGACCGCAGCTATCTGGCGACACGTATCTCCTACAAGCTCAACCTTAAAGGTCCCAGCGTCAATGTACAGACTGCCTGTTCTACATCATTGGTCGCCGTCCATATGGCCTGCCAGAGCTTAATGAGCGGCGAATGCGACATGGCACTGGCGGGGGGCGTTTCCGTGGTGGTTCCGCATAGAGGGGGCTATCTCTATGAAGAAGGCATGGTGCGTTCGCCCGATGGTCACTGTCGCGCCTTTGATGCCCAGGCGCAGGGGACCATCTTTGGTAATGGCGGTGGGCTGGTGCTGCTAAAGCGACTGCAAGACGCGATTGACGATAATGATTCTATCGTCGCCGTCATCAAGGGGTCTGCCATCAACAATGACGGTGCGCTCAAGGTCGGCTACACTGCACCCGGCGTGGATGGGCAGGCCGAGGCCATCTCTGGCGCGTTGGCTGTAGCTGATATCGACGCCAGCACCATTGGCTATGTGGAGACGCATGGTACGGCGACAAAGTTAGGCGACCCGATTGAAGTAGCAGGTTTGACACAAGCGTTCCAGCAGAATACAGACGTCGATACTCTCAATCCTCAACAGTGCGCCATCGGCTCGGTCAAAACCAATATCGGTCATCTAGATGAGGCGGCTGGGATTGCCGGGTTAATCAAGGCCGCTCTGGCCGTACAGCATGGACAGATTCCACCGAGCCTGCATTTTTTGAGCCCCAATCCACAGATTGATTTTGAGCAGACGCCCTTCTTTGTCAATACAACGTTACGGGAGTGGAAGGATAACGGCACGCCACGACGTGCGGGCGTGAGTTCCTTTGGCGTGGGTGGTACCAACAGCCATGTGGTATTGGAAGAGGCTCCTATCAAAGAACCAGCAGGGTCATCTCAGTTGCCTGAGCACAGTCACCATCTATTAACGCTATCGGCGCATAGTCAAGAGGCATTGCACGAGCTGGCACAACGCTACCTCGATCATGTTGAAAATAAACCCAACATCAATCTAGCCGACCTCTGCTTCACGACCAACACAGGCCGCAAACACTTTGACCAACGCGTGGCTGTTGTGGCGGAGTCGCAAGAGAGACTATGCAGAAAGCTACGAACTTTTTCATCCGTGGATAGTTTGCAGTATACGACTCCTGCACAAGATAACAGCGACCATGCCAGAAAGATTGCGTTCCTTTTCACTGGACAAGGCGCACAATATGAGAACATGGGTCGCCACTTGTATGAGTCGCAACCGGTCTTTCGAAAAACGCTTGACCACTGCGACCAGCTTCTGCGTCCATATCTAGAACGCTCACTGCTGGAGGTGCTCTATCCCGAATCGGGGCAGGATTCCCCGATCCATGAGACTGCCTATACTCAACCCGCCCTCTTTGCGCTTGAGTATGCGCTCTACCAGCTGTGGCGATCATGGGGAATCAAGCCAGATATTGTCATGGGGCATAGCGTTGGGGAGTATGTAGCAGCGTGCGTGGCGGGTGTGTTTTCACTAGAAGACGGCCTGAAACTGATTGCGGAACGTGGACGCCTGATGCAAGCCTTGCCCCGGAATGGCAAAATGCTCTCCGTAGCAGCAAATGAAGCGGACATTACATCACTTCTTGCCCAGTTTGTTGATTTAGACACATCACATGTATCCGTTGCCGCATTCAATGACCCAGAAAGTCTTGTTCTCTCCGGATTGGACCGCACCATTGATGAGATAGCATTGCAGTTGATGGCGGCAGGGTTCAAGTGCAAGGAGCTGACGGTTTCCCATGCTTTCCACTCACCCTTGATGACGCCAATTTTGGCTGAGTTTGCGCAAGTGGCTCAGCAAGTCGCGTATGCTGAACCACGAATCAAACTCATCTCAAATGTGACTGGACAACTGGTAGACAATGAGATTGCTACACCAGAGTATTGGGTGCAACATGTATGCCAGCCGGTGCAGTTTGTGGAAGGAATGGAGAGCATTGATGCCCAGGGCATAAGTGTTTTTATCGAAATGGGACCCACACCTATACTCTTAAGTATGGGCAAGCGCTGCTTGCCCGAGCATACCAGCATCTGGTTGCCCAGTCTGCACCAAAAGCGCAATGATTGGGAGCGCATTTTGACCAGTCTGGCAGATCTGTATATGCATGGCATTGAGATTGACTGGGGGAATTGGCACAGACCCTATCTGCGTCACCGTCTGCAATTGCCAACCTACCCATTCCAAAGAAAACGCTATTGGATTGACGCGCCAAAGGATAGCCATTCTGCTGCCACGAGGCGCCGCCCACCCGCAAAGGCAGCAAATTCTGTTCATCCGCTTCTAGGCCAACGGCTTGTGCTGTCACGCACGGAGGAGATCTATTTCCAGACGCTCGTTCATCCTGATTCCCCGCTATGGGTATCAGATCACAAGATATTTGACAACATCATCATCCCGGGTGTGACCTATTTTGAAATGGCGTTGGCAGCAGGAAAAGCACTAAAGCCTGACAGCACAGTCTGGCTCGAAGATGTAATTATCTCGCAGGCACTGATCATTCCTGATGAAGGCAAGACTGTGCAGGTCGTTCTGAGCGAAAACGAAGAATCTGCCTATGATTTTGAGGTTCTCTCATTAATGGACGAAGAATCCTCATGGCAACCTCACGCAGCAGGTAAGCTCATTATCAAGGATGGGGTTGGCATTGTCGACCCTATAAACTTGACGGCATTGCAGCAGCATTGCACCGAGGAAGTTCCAGTCGATCTGCTCTATCACGAGGAGTTGGCGCGTGAAATGGACATGGGACCAATGCTTCGTGGTGTGAAACAGCTTTGGCGCTCGCCAAAGTCCTTTGCAGAAGACCATACTGCCATGACACTTGCCAAGATTGGGTTGCCAGAGGAGCTCATAGAAGAAGGTAAAGCGTATCAATTTCACCCTGTTCTGCTGGATGCCGGACTTCAGATGGTGACCGTTTCATATCCTGAAGCAAGCCACGGTCAGACCTATGTTCCCGTTGGGGTTGAAAAGCTACGTGTCTATGATCGTCTCAACAACCGCTCAGGCTCAGATTTGTGGTGTTGTGCCCAATATCGGCCTTCACAAAATGGTTCAGACAAGGCAGACTCAGACACTCCACCAAGCTACCTGATTGCCGATATCTGTCTATTTGATGATGAAGGGTATGTACTCTGCATGATGGAAGGCGTAGAGTCTGTTCATGTGCGCCGCGAAGCCATGCTGCGTACACAATCAACCTGGAAAGATTGGCTCTATCAGATCACATGGCAGCCGCAAGAGAAAACAACGCCAACAAGCCCAGCAGGTCAGTGGCTCGTTGTAACAGGTGCAGATGGGTCGGTTCCTAACTTGGTGACTCAGCTAACAGCGCATGGTGTACACTGTACATTGCTACAGATAGGGACACACTTTGAGCAAGTCGCGCCCAATCACTACATGATCAATGCTCAGTCTCATAGCGAATATGAGCATGTTCTACAGACGCTCCCTGATTTGCAGAATGTCGTTTACTTTGGTTTATCCAGCGAGCCGGAAAATATAGACGATATTTCTGTCACCGCGCAGCATCTTTGCATTCGTCTTCTTTATCTGACACAATCCATGCTCAACCTCTATCCCACGCCCCCGATTCTCTGGCTGGTAACGAGCGATTCCCAAAATCTAAGTCAACCAAATACGGATATAGCAGCCAATAATGGATTGAAAGGCGTCGTCCAATCACCCTTATGGGCACTTGGGCGGGTGATTAGGTTAGAGCATCCTGAACTCTCCTGTACTTGTTTGGATATTGAGACAAACATTCCAACCCAGGAGTTAATTGATCTGCTGACGATGAATCCAAAGGCCCTTTCTTCTGACAACCATCATGAATCTCAACTCCTTTGGCACAAGGGTCGAGTTTACGCAGCACGCTTGACGAGATATCAATGCGCCCTGCGGGGGACGTGTGCTATCCAACGCAAAGGCAGCTACTTGATTACAGGTGGTCGCGGTGGCATCGGCTTGCAGATTGCGCGTTGGTTGGCGGAACAGGGTGCAGGACATCTCATCTTGCTTGGGCGTAGTGAACCGACACCGGAGGTAAGCCGTGCCCTGGACGAACTAGAGGCAACAGGGACAACAATCACCGTTGCCCAGTCTGATGTCTGTGATCAGCGGGCATTGTCAGACATACGTTCGCACCTGATCTATCCCCTGCGCGGCATTATTCATGCCGCAGGTGTACTTGATGATGGCATATTGCAGCATCAGACGGCCGAGCGTTTTGCAGACGTCATGGAGCCCAAGGTGCAGGGGGCCTGGAATTTGCATTGCCTCACAGTAGACCAACCGCTCGACTTCTTTGTTCTCTTCTCCTCCGTCTCGCCGCTGCTGGGCGCGGCGGGACAATCCAGCTACGCTGCGGCCAATGCTTTTCTAGACGGGCTGGCATCCTATCGTCACGGATTGGGGCTACCATGTCTCTCGATTAACTGGGGATCGTGGAGTGAGGTGGGCATGACGGCACGTATTGGGTTGGTCGAACAGCTTGAAAAAAGGGGCGAAGGTGTCCTTTCACCACAAGCCGGCGTTGAGATATTTGGTCAGTTGCTGCGCGAGCCCACCGCTCAAATCGGTGTTATGCCCATTGACTGGCCTCGCTTTTTGCAAAATGAAGAAAATGCGTCGCCGTTTTATCAAAAATTTTCTACGTTTGCTGAGAAATCCCAAAACAACACATCGAGAAATCATAAAATTGCACCAATGCGTTTCCGCCGACAATTAGAAGATGCATCCTCTCATGAACGCCCACTCTTACTAGAAAATCATATTCGGCGACAGATAGCCGACATCTTAGGGATGGAGCTTTCCGAACTGCCATATGAGGAAAATATCGGTTTTGCTGCCCTGGGTATGGATTCGTTGACGTCGATTGAGTTGCGCAACCGCTTGCAGCGCAGTCTAGACTGCTCTTTGCCAGCGACTTTTGCCTTTGATTATGGCACGGTGGAAAAGGCGTTGGCGTACTTATCGAATGCAATCCTTGTGCCACTGGAGGCATCCGATGGTGTTGATGGCGTAGATAGGCAACAGGCAAGCGATGAAGAGCCTGACCAGGAGATGTCACCAGCAGTTCCAACAACGCGGGTACAAGAAGATGAGGCTGAGTCTCTGGAAGCCATATTCGCAGAATTGTCCAAGCAAGTAGAAGGGTAGATGGGACAGAAATGAAGACGCTATCAGAGAACGAAGTCGCTACTTTGATGAAGCAGGCATCGACAAAAATCAAGAGCCTGCAGACAGAGTTGGAACAGCTAAAGCGTGCGCAGCATGAGCCAATCGCCATCATTGGCATGGCGTGCCGTTTTCCTGGCGCGGATACGCCAGAAGCCTATTGGCAATTGCTGTCAGAAGGTGTAGATGCTCTTCGAGAAACGCCGAAAAATCGTTGGGACATCCACGAATACTATGATCCTGATCCCGATAAACCAGGCAAGATTGCCACACGCTTTGGTGGATATGTCGACCAATTGAGTGGCTTCGATGCCCCGTTTTTTCGGATTTCTGCCCGCGAAGCTGCCAGCCTTGACCCGCAGCAGCGGTTGCTCATGGAAGTAACCTGGGAGGCCCTGGAAAATGCACACTTGACCGCCAGCGGTCCGCCCGAAAAAACAGGTGTTTTCATCGGACTAAGTAATCTCGATTATCGAGAGATCATCCTGGATACGAATACGGCTGTGGACGCCTATTTTGCGACCGGCAATGCACACAGCACAGCCAGCGGTCGTCTCTCCTACTTTCTAGGGCTTACTGGCCCCAATTTGGCCGTCGATACGGCCTGTTCAGCCTCGTTGGCAACTGTGGCAGTGGCTGCGAAGAGCCTGCGCCAACAGGAATGTGATATTGCACTTGCCGGTGGCGTGAATTTGCTCCTGTCGGCTGACGAGATGATGAGCAATTCACGTGCCCATATGTTATCGCCAGATGGTCGTTGTAAGACCTTCGATGCTTCTGCAAACGGCTACGTTCGTTCAGAAGGGTGCGGCATGATCGTTCTCAAACGCTTGTCTGACGCTATCGCGGATGGCGATCGGATTCTGGCGTTGATTCGTGGCGTAGCTGTGAATCATGATGGCTATACAAGCGGGCTGACGGTGCCCAGCGGCCCTTCGCAGCAAGCCGTCATTCGTCAGGCGCTGGCAGATGGCGAAGTCGAACCCGACCAAATCAGCTATATCGAAGCACATGGCACCGGTACATCGCTGGGCGACCCAATCGAGATGGGTGCGTTGCAGCAAGTCTTTGGTCAAAGGTGCCGCCCGCTCGTTGTCGGTTCGGTCAAGACCAATATCGGTCACGCCGAGGCGGCGGCCGGCATTGCTGGACTGATCAAGATTGTGCTATCGATGCAGCATGGTGAGATTCCACCAAATCTTCACTTCAATCAGCCTAATCCCCATATAGAGTGGGATGAGTGGCCGGTCGCGGTCCCAACCGAACCCATGCTATGGAGTCAAGAGGGCGCACCAGATGAGCATCTGTTTGCGGGGGTCAGCTCCTTTGGCTTTAGCGGGACTAATTGTCATGTTGTACTCGAATCTGCACCCAAACAACAAAAGGCGATAGATCAACAGAGGGCAGACGACGGCACAAGTATTGACCGAACAGCTCATCTTTTCACGCTATCCGCAAGAACGCCCAAAGCACTGCAGGAGCTTGCACAACGCTACTCAGCCCATCTGGCCGTTCATTCAAGAAAGACCTTGGAAACCGAAGACGTGGCGCTCGCTGATTTCTGCTTTACAGCAAATACCGTCCGCAAGAATTTTCAATATCGCGCAGTCGTGACGGCTGAGTCCAAATCACAGCTGCGTGATCAGCTAGATGCACTCGCTCAATCAGGTCTTGGTACAGACGATATCGAGCAACAAGATAATCGTTCACGCCCCAAAGTTGCCTTTCTGTTTACGGGCCAGGGTAATCAATATGTGGGCATGGGGCAGGCACTCTATCAGACCTCCCCCATCTTCAAGGCTACGCTGGACCGCTGCGATGCAGTCCTGCAATCGTCTCTAGGGCGCTCGCTCATTGAGTTGCTCTATCCGCCGCCGCCGCCGGGGAACCCTCTGGGTCACAATGATCTCATGACATCCTACCCCTGTGGGCAGGCGGCCAACTTTGCCATAGAGTGCGCCTTGGCAGATCTGTGGCGGTCATGGGGGATAGAACCTGACGTGATGCTGGGACATAGTCTAGGCGACTTTGCTGCGGCCTACACAGCTGGTGTGATCGCGTTGGAGGACGGGATGTGGCTGGTTGTAGAGCGTGGTCGGCTCATGGAAACAGCGCGGGGTAGTATGGTTTCGGTACTAGCGTCGGAAGAGCAAATACTTCCCCTTATCTCCGCATTTGATGATGTGACTATCGGCGTCGTTAACGGACCTCAGGGCGTTGTCATCTCTGGCGGCCATGAGAATGTAGATGCAGTCACGGCACAGCTACAAGCAGCTGGGTTCAAGACGCGTAAATTGGAGATTCCCGTCGCCGCCCACTCGCCCATGTTGGACCCCGTATTGGATGCCTTTGCAAATGCAGTGCGCAGCGTGACGCTCTCCCCACCAAGGGCGCAGGTCGTTTCCAGTATGACGGGCAGGCTGGTTTCCACAGAGCTGACTGATCCTGCCTACTGGCGACAACACCTGCGCAACACCGTGCGTTTTGCCGATGGTGTGACCACGCTACATGAGCAGAGCATCAACATTTTCCTTGAAATCGGACCAGGAGCAACGTTGTTGGGATTAGCTGAAAGTTGCAAGGTGGCAAAATTGCAAAGTGACAGCACCGAAGTGGAGGTTGACTCTGCAACCCTTCAACTCTGCAACTTGCCCAGTCTACGCAAGGGCCAAAACGATTGGCAGCAGATGCTAAACAGCCTGGGTGAATTGTATGTACGCGGGGTAGAGATTGATTGGCATGGGTTTGACGAGCCCTATCAGCGAAAAAAAGTAAGCCCCAAAACGCCTCTGCCGACTTATCCCTTCCAGCGCGAACGACACTGGGTTAAAACGACATCTCATACAAGAAGAGAAGCTACGGTGCTTACGCCGTTAATCGATAAACTCAATCGGTCACCGCGCTTAAAAGAAATTGTTTGCGAGACGAACTTCAGCGTGCATCGACTGCCTTTTTTGTCCGACCATCGAGTCTTCGGCGAAATTGTCTCACCAGGTGCTTGCCAATTGGCCATGGTTCTAGATGCCGCCTGTCTCGCTTATCCACAGCACGCTGTACAATTAAGGGATGTTGTGCTGCCACACCCATTGGTGCTTGATCCAAACCAAGAACAAACGGTTCAGATTATTTTAGCCCAGAATCAGCAGAGGATAGTGCAGAGGGCCATGTAAATTTTGAGCTAATTAGCTTTCTTGCTGCGGAACCAGACAGCTCGTTGCGTACGCAAGCAGGAGGCCACCTGGACTTTGCACCGACTCTACAAGTTTCGCCCGTTGATATCGCCGCGCGGCAAACACGCTGTTCAAAGGCTGTGAGTTTAGACGCATTGAATACTCTCTCGGCTACCCAGCAAATTCACTTTGGCCCCGCTTTCCATTGGCTGGCAGAGGTCTGGCGTGGCGAGGGGGAAGCGATTGGTCGATTGAGATGCCCGGAAGTCATCGAGCTAGTAGACAGCTACCGGTTGCATCCTGCGCTTCTGGATGCTTGCCTGCAATTGACGAGTGTCTTTCAACTGGTGGAGGACCATGAGGGCGCAGCACAGGAAACGTACCTGCCGTTTGCGCTGGAGTCGCTTACCATCTTTGGTACGATAAGCGGAAGTGAGTGGTGGGGGCATGTGATGCAAGTAAGCGAGCAGAAGTGGCATATCCAGCTTTTGGACAGTATCGGCACGGTACTGGCACGGATCGAAGGGTATAGCGAGCGTGCTGCCTCTCGTCATCTGATACTCGGCACCGAGGCATGGCACGATTGGCTTTACGAAGTGCAATGGTTGCCACAGTCGCTTGACCTGATAGAGCCAGCGGCGAATTCTGCGCTTGCTGGCAATAACGGGGCATCTGAACAATGGCTACTCTTTGCCCAGCCCCAAGACATGGCCGAAGAGTTGGCAGCGCATTTGCAAAAACAAGGCAAAAGCTGTCTTTTTGTGAAGCCTGGAAGTGAGTATGCACTGAAGGATAACGTTGTGACGGTGAATCCCGCTCGATTGAATGATTTCAAACAGCTACTTGATGAACTCGTCAAGAGGGGGCATGGCCTTCAGCAGATACTCTATTTGTGGAATCATCATGATCTGACGGACAGCACATTCTCCGAGCAGGCGTTGGCAAGCAGCGTTCCGGAACGTGTTCTCCAATTGTGTGGCAGTCTGCTCCATATTGTGCAAGCTCTGGGCAATACGGAACTGACGCCCAAGCTGTGGTTAATTTCCCGTGGATGTCAGGCTGTCACAGATTCTCACCAACCTATACAGGTGGAACAGGGTCCCCTCTGGGGATTGGCGCGCACAATTCGGGCCGAACATCCTGAATTTGATTGCCGCGCTCTTGACTTGGATGCTCTGGATGTAGGTACATCTGACGACCATGTTGGCAACATACTGGATGAATTGTCTGGCGCTGGACATGAGTCGCAGATTGCCTACCGTCAAGGCAGGCGTTATGTCGCACGGCTGACGCGTCATCAAATCAAAGAGGTGAATGATGACACTGCTGATTGGACCTCAGCGCCGCGTCGAGTCTCTTTGGCTGAGTATGGCAGTCCGAAGTATCTGCACATGGCCCCCCTTGAGCGGCGACAGCGAGGGAGCCGTGAAGTCGAAGTTGAGATCCGTGCAATTGGTCTGAATTTCCGCGACGTGTTGAATACGCTTGGGATGCTGAAGGAGCACTATGCCGACGCATATGGCATTCACAAGGCAATGGATCTTCCGCTTGGTTTTGAATGTTCGGGGATTGTCGTTGACGTCGGCAACGAGGTAACCGGGCTGGCAGCAGGGGATCGCGTCATGGTCTCTGCGGAGGGCACTTTTGCTAGTCATGTCACCGTAGATGCGCGATATGTGGCAAAAATACCGAATGGGATGACCTTTGAAGCAGCCGCCACTATCCCTGTCGTTTTTCTGACCGCCTACTTTGGGTTGTGCAAATTGGCAAAGCTGCAAGCAAAGGACCGCATCTTAATTCACGCTGCTGCTGGTGGTGTGGGTCAAGCCGCCATTCAAATTGCTCAAGCGATGGGTGCAGAAATCTACGCAACGGCTAGTCCAGGCAAATGGGATTTCCTATACGCACAAGACATCGAACACGTGTATAACTCGCGTACGCTCGACTTTGCCCAGGCTGTTATGGAAGAGACCGATGGACAAGGCGTTGATGTGGTTCTCAACAGCCTTAATGGTGATTTTATCAATCACAGCGTGGATACATTGGGGACAAATGGTCGCTTTGTCGAAATCGGCAAAATCGGGAAATGGACGGCAGGGCAGATGCAAACCTATCGTTCTGATGTCTCCTACTATCCATTTGAGATGGGCGATGACAACAGTGCTGACGAAATTGCCGAGATGTTCTCAGAGCTGTGCGTCTGGTTTGAAGAGGGCAAGCTCAAGCCCATCTCGCAACATGTTTATCCAATTGCGCAGATTCAGGATGCAGTGCGCTTCATGCAGCAAGCCCAGCATCGGGGGAAAATCGTGTTGTCGGTTCCCTCAGCGCTCCCTCCATCGCGTACAACAGAGATCCAAAAAAAGGCTAGCTATCTCATCACTGGCGGATTGGGTGGTTTGGGGCTGCAAACAGTGCAATCGCTGGCGGATGCGGGTGCGGAACACTTAATCTTGAGTAGTCGTCGGGGGGTACCATCGGCAGAGGCACAGTTGCTTATATACCAGGTACGCCAGCAAGGCGTGGCAATTGATGTGCTTGCTGCCGACGTCTCGATTGAGGGTGAGTGTCAGCATCTGTTGACCCAATGTCAAGAGAAAGCAGCAGGCCGCCAGCGCGCATTGAAGGGTATTATCCATGCCGCAGGTGCGCTGGATGATGGTGCTTTGCTTCAACTAGATCTCGGCCGATTTGAAACGGTTATGGCGTCAAAGGTGCGTGGTGGCTGGCATCTCCACCAACAGAGCCAGACGCTTGACCTGGACTTCTTTGTCGCCTTCTCGTCTGCCGCGTCTATCCAAGAGGAAGCAGGCCAAGGGAACTATGCGGCAGCCAATGCCTTTCTCGATTCACTCATGCATCATCGCCAGACAAATGGGTTGAAGAGCCTAAGCATCAACTGGGGAGCTTGGTCAGATGTAGGTCTGGTGGCGGATCGCTCGTTCCAGCATCAGGGGCTTTCGTCCATCATTCCTGCCCAAGGCGGACAGGTTCTACTCGAACTGTTGCGAAGGCTCAGTTCTCAGACCTCTGCCCAAATTGTTGTTCAGCCAATCAACTGGACCAAATATCTTTCTTATGTAGGCAATGAGAACTCGTTCTATGAGTTGCTTGCTCAAGAAGTCAAGTCAGAAGACGCCAATCAGAGCAAGCTGCCAGCCCAAGTCAACCTGCGACAGCAGCTAGCTTCCCTCGCTGCAGCAGAACGCGATGTGCATTTGATGACCTATTTGGAAGAGACAGCCCGCAACGTGCTGGGGTTAGCATCGCATCAAAAGATCAACCCCCAACATGGATTGATGAACATGGGCATGGATTCACTAATGGCCGTTGAGTTTCGCAATCACATCGTGCGTCGACTGGAGCAACCCTTGTCAGCCACGCTGCTATTTGACTACCCAACATTGGGGTTGTTGCATGAATATTTGAGCACCAAGATGTTCGTAGCAGATGACTCGTCCATGGCTGGCAGTGAATCACAAAGTTTAGAAATGCGGGCGGCAAACGATGGTTCAATTTCCGATCAAATTGAAGACGATATGGCAACTGAAGACATTGCACAAATGCTGGCGCAGGCCCTCAATGTGCAGGAATAAATAGAGTCAGAAAATCACGAAAGGGCTGAAGGATGAGTCAGCAAGATCACGGCGCTTTGATGAAAAAAGCTTTGAACGAGATCAATGCGCTGCGGGCTAAATTATCAGCAACGGAATCACGCTTCAATGAACCGATTGCCATCATCGGCATGAGCTGCCGTTTTCCGGGCGGGGCCACAACACCTGCACATTTTTGGGAAAATCTGCGTAATGGTGCATCCGCGGTCACCGAAGTGCCAGCTGATCGCTGGGATATTGATGCCTATTACGATGAAGATTCCACAATTCGGGGCAAAATGCAGACACGATATGGCTGCTTTCTGGAGCAGATCGATGCATTTGATCCTGCATTCTTTAACATTGCCCCACGCGAAACCATTAGCATGGATCCCCAGCAGCGTCTCTTGCTCGAGGTTGCCTGGGAAGCTTTAGAATCGGCCGATATCATTCCGGCAACACTCTTTGATAGCTCCACAGGAGTCTTTGTTGGAATTTCTGAAGGAGATTACAAATTATTATGCTTTGATAATGATAAGGGGCTGCAAGTTCAGGAGGATCTGTATGCTTCTACCGGTACATCAACAAGTGTTGCCGCGGGTAGAATCTCCTACATACTCGGTCTGACAGGCCCCAGTATGGCCATCGATACCGCTTGTTCTTCTTCATTGGTCGCTGTACATCAGGCCTGCCAAAGTCTCCGCCAGCGAGAATGTGCAATGGCGTTGGCTGGCGGTGTTAGTCTCATCATTGATCCACTGACAACCGTCATCTTTTCCAAGGCGGGCGTGCTGGCTCCCGATGGTCATTGCCGGGCGTTTGATGCCGATGCCGATGGCTTTGTGCGCGGCGAAGGCTGTGGCATAGTTGTGTTGAAACGGCTGAGCGACGCAGTTGCCGATGATGATAACATTCTGGCGGTTATTCGAGGATCCATGATCAATCAAGACGGCCACAGCAGCGGTCTGATAGCACCGCGCGGGCCATCGCAGGTCTCTGTGATTCAAGAGGCGCTCAAGCGCGCCAACATAGCCCCCGATGCAGTAAGTTACATCGAGGCCCACGGGACCGGAACGGCTTTAGGAGACCCCATAGAGGTGGGTTCACTGGGAGAAGTATTTGGAGAACGAACCACCCCCCTGTGGGTTGGTTCGGTTAAGACCAATGTCGGTCATTTGGAAGCTGCGGCAGGAATTGCCGGGCTGATTAAAGTCGTCTTGATGTTACAACATCAAATGATTCCACCCCATCTGCATTTCAGGACGCCATCCCCACATATTGACTGGGAGAATCTGCCTGTGCAGATTCCAACCATGCTGAATAGGTGGGAGAGATATACCCTGCCGAATCAGGAACAGATTGCAGGGGTCAGTTCATTTGGCTACAGCGGCACAAACGCACACGTGATTCTTGCTGCTGCGCCTGTTGCCGCTGATGAAACAGGGTCTCTATCTGAGACTGAACCTGCTGACCCTGTGGTGAATGAACGCTCTTGGCATCTCCTCAATCTATCCGCCAAGAGCGAAACAGCCTTAAAGGCATTGGTACAAAAATATCACATGCTTTTGGCTGATCCAACGCTGACAGACCGAGATTTGGGCGATGTTTGCTACACAGCGAATGTGGTCAGAACACAGTTTGATCATCGCTTGAGTGTAGTTGCTGATTCTGTTGCACAAATGCAGTCAAAGTTGGCGGATGAGCATAGGCTGAAAATTCACACAATCTCATCCTCGCCATCCATCGCCTTTTTATTTACTGGCCAGGGTAGTCAATATATTGGTATGGGGCAGGAACTCTATGCAACAGCCCCCGTATTCAGAGCCACCATGGACCGCTGCGATGAAACCCTGCGCTCATCCATGGGACGCTCGCTCATCGAATTGATTTATCCCAAGACGCCTCAAGAACACAACACTCTCATGGAATCGCACCTCTGTGGGCAAGCGGCAACCTATGCCATTGCGTGCGCGCTGGCAGATCTGTGGCGGTCATGGGGCATCGAACCCACGATGGTCTTGGGGCACAGTCTAGGCGATTTTGCTGCAGCCTATACAGCCGGTGTTTTTTCGCTAGAAGATGGCTTACGGCTCGTGGTCAAACGCGGCGAGCGACAGCTGGAAAGCGCACGCGGCAGCATGGTCTCGGTGTCGGCACCGGAGGAAGAGATACTGCCCTATATAGACCCATTTGACGATGTTACGATTGGCGTGATGAATGGTCCACAAACCATGGTCATCTCCGGTGGCTATAAAAACGTGCACACGGTATCAGAGCAGCTGCAGGCAGCTGAATTCCACACGCACAAGCTCGAAATTCCTGTCGCTGGGCATTCGCCCTTGATGGATCCCGTATTGGATGCCTTTGAAGACGATGCGCGCCGCGTGACCCTTGCTTCACCCGGGATTCCGGTTATTTCGAGCATGACGGGCCAACCTGTGTCCACAGAATTGACCGACCCGGGTTATTGGCGAACCCATCTACGCAACACTGTCCGTTTTTCCGACGGGGTGACCATGCTCCATGAACTGGGGGTGGACACGTTCATCGAAATCGGCCCTGGCGCAGCGTTATTGGGGCTGGTGGAGAACAGAAGAGAATTCCACGAAGATAGTTCGTCAACCCAGAGACGCTTCGATCCACTAAACTTGCCCAGCGTGCGTAAAAACAATAATGACTGGCGGCAGATGCTGACCAGCTTGGGAGAACTCTACGTACGTGGTGTGGAGATTGATTGGCATGAATTTGACCGCCCCTATCAGCGGCGCAAAGTAGGCCAGCGGGTTTCCCTGCCGACTTATCCTTTTCAGCGGCAGCGTTATTGGGCGCCCGACAGTAAGCCAACACAACAATCCACACAACTAAACGAGCAAACGCCACAGAGCAATACGGCGCTGGTCGAGCAGTTGCAACGGGGCGATATCCAAGCTTTGGCTACATCACTGGCAGGTAAACTCTCTCCCGCAGAAAAAGATGCGCTGCCGGCGATTCTAAAACTTCTGGCCAAGGAACAGCAGCGGCAGGTCACGCTAGAGATGATACAGGACTGGCTCTATGCTGTCGAGTGGGAGCCACAACCGCTCTGGACGGGGCGTCCCGAAGATATCGTAGCACCTCACGAAATTCATAAACGTTTGCTCAGAACCGCTACAGAAAAATTGGCTGAACCTGCTTTGGTACGTTCTTTGGAGGCACTGGCACAGCTCGAAGATCTTTGCGTGGACTATGTGCTAGCAGCATTTGAGCAGATGGGCTTTGCTTTTGAACCAGGTGCAAAGTGGACGCACGAGCAGATCATCGCCCTGCTACAGGTGAAACCTACGTACCATCGTCCATTAACCCGACTACTGTGCATTCTGGAAGAAGAAGAGATTGTGCAAGCAGTCGATGGCGAATGGCTTGTGTTGCGGAGACCTGAAGTCCGTTTGCCGGAAGATCAAGTGGCGCAACTACTGACCATTTATAAAGATGTGGCTGCCGCGGATATTACATTGCTGAGACGCTGTGGCGCAGCATTGGGCGATATCATGCAGGGCCTCCGCAGTCCGCTAGAGTTGATGTTCCCAGCTGATGACGATACGGTCGCCAATCTCTATAGCAGTACACCCGCCGCCAAAGTCTTGAATCATTTTGTGAAAGAGGCGGTGGCAGAGGCCATTGCTCATTTGCCTGCTGGACGCGGCATACGCATTTTGGAAATTGGTGCAGGAACAGGTGGAACAACCGCCAGCGTGTTGCCTGAACTACCCGCCGAGCGCGTTGAGTATTGTTTCACAGATATTGGACCCACTTTCCTGACAGAGGCCCAACAGACCTTTGCAGAGTTTCCATTTGTCACCTACCAAAGACTCGATATTGAACAATCACCCGCAGCCCAAGGCTTTGCAGACCAGTACTATGACATTGTGATTGCGGCCAATGTTCTACACGCCACCCAGGATCTACGTAAAGCCATTGCGCATGTACAGAAGTTGTTGAGTCCCAACGGGTTGCTGATCTTGCTAGAGACGACAACACAGATGCGCCAGGCCACCTTGACGTTTGGTATGACAGGCGGCTGGGAAAAATTTACTGACCAGCGGGGTGATTCTCCCCTTATTTCATCGACAGAGTGGCGTGATCTTCTTGATGAGTGTGGTTTTGTCGACGTGACAATCATTCCGGAAAGGGAGATGGCTGACGGAGCGCTTGGACAAGCAGTTATTCTGGCACAGAATTCAGTGGCACCAAATAATGCGCTGTCCAATCTCAAAACCGAAGGACACTGGATCATCTTTGTGGATAAAGACGATGCGGTGGGCGATCAACTGACTGATGCACTACGCAAGATTGGCGTTCAGCCGGTGATTGTGACAGCGGGGACAAGCTATCAGCAAGTCAGCTCAGATCACATCGAGATCGATCCTTTTCAGGTTAACCACTTCCAACAGCTATTCACAACGTTTCCCGGAATTGGCAATATTGTCTACCTCTGGGGCTTAACCCGTACGCACCTAGATAATAATCCATTGGAAGATGCTATGCGGCAGAGCTGTGGCACGATGCTGCTGCTTGTCCAGGCATTGGTACAGGCAAATCGTTCGTTGGCTGGGCTATGGCTGATTACCCGTGGCGCACAGGCCGTATGCCAGACCGATTCTATCAGCGGTCTGGCTCATGCCTCGTTGTGGGGGTTAGGCAAAGTGATTGCATTTGAACATCCCGAACTCAATTGTATCCGTATTGATCTGGATGAGAGCAGCGAATCTGCTTCAGAGGCAACTTTTCTGACCACCGAACTATTGGGAGAGCAAGCAAGAACTGATGCTCCGTCAACACTGCCCAACCCTCCCTCATCTCTACATGCTACGCTACAAGAAGATCAAATTGCCTATCGGCGTAACATACGTTACGTGGCACGTTTGATGCGTCCCGCCTTGCCACCAACGGCATCGAGGGAGGTTGTCATTCAGCCAGACGCGACCTATTTGGTTACAGGCGGGCTGGGCGGATTGGGATTCGAGGTTGCACGCTGGCTTGTGGAAGAGGGTGCCGATCATCTATTGCTAATTGGGCGCAGCAAACCGAGCCCAGAAGTGCAGGCTGAGCTTGATGAATTGACAGAGCAAGGGGCAAATATCACCGTTGCGCAGGTTGATATTAGCGAGCGAGCGCAAGTTGAAGAATTATTAAAGCAGATACCGTTCAGTACTCCACTGCGTGGCATTGTTCACGTAGCAGGCGTAATCGATGATGGCATCCTGTTACAACAGAGCTGGGAACGTATGCGTGCAGTGCTAGCTCCCAAAGTGTGGGGAACCTGGCATCTACATACCTTAACCCGCGAATGTGCGCTGGACTTCTTTGTCTTATTTTCGTCCATGGCAACGCTAATCACAGAGCATGGGCTGGCCAACTACACAGCCGCCAACACTTTCCTCGATATGTTTGCCCACTATCGTCGTCGTCAAGGGCTACCCTGTGTCAGCATCAATTGGGGGGCTTGGGCCGTTGATAGGGGTATGATTGTGACCTATCGAGCAGAAAATCAGCGTCATGGCAGAATTGACTGGGACAGCACCATGCCGCCGACTCAGGCCCTGCAAAGTATGGCGCACGGACTTAGTCAGGACATTACACAATTTGGTGTGATGCCCATCGATTGGGAGAAATTTTGGCAAGCAGACGTTGGTGATTTCCCCCTCTTCTCTCGGTTTGCCAACCTTTGCCCTACCGCATCACCGATTGATGCTCTGTCTGTGAGTCGCGATATAGTTCATCACGTAGATTGGCCCAAACGCTTAGCCGATACCCCCCCTAACGAACGAACTGCACAGCTACACCTTTATCTGAATGATCAAGTGGCGCAGATTTTGGGACATCCCTCTACCTATGAGGTGCCGTCAACCCGATCTTGGGCTGAATTGGGCATGGATTCGTTGATGAGCATAGATGTCAAAAACCGCATCACGCGTGATTTAGGGATCACAATACCAATGATTGAGTTGATCGACACCTCGATTGAGAAATTAGTGATGCTGTTGACAACGAGGTGGGCGGTGCATGAGATGGGACAGGCATCGGGGTCGATGAGTGAAGATTCTCTGACACAACACTCAGCAATGGAAGAGATAGGGATCCCTTACACTGATGGCGTCCAGCCAGAGAGGACAACAGACGACAATACAAACGGGCAAGATACAGAGCCAGAGATTATCATGGAGGAAATGACCATATAATGCATACGTTGAATCATAACTCGCCCATTGAGATCAATCTCGATCTCTGGCTACAGCAACTCATTCAGCAGGGTGTCGAGCTATGGGTCGAAGGCGAACATCTACGCATTCGTGCGCCGCAGGGCATCTTGACGCCTGAACTACGCGCCGAACTCACGACACGAAAAGCCGAACTGGTGACCTATCTACAGAACGTCCACCAGAGCAGCTCATCTCTACCAACATTCACCGTAGCGCCAGAAGCTCGTTACGAACCATTTCCACTGACCGATATTCAGTTTGCCTATTGGGTTGGTCAAACATCACAGCAAGAATTGAGCAATGGCTATCATTATTATATGGAATATGAGTGCCAAACACTGGACATTCAACGACTGACACAAGCATGGCAAAAACTAATTCAACGGCACGATATGTTACGTGGCATTGTCTTGCCATCTGGCCAACAGCAGGTTTTGCAGGAAATACCGCTGTATGAGATCGAGGTAACTGACCTAAACAATTATGACAAGCATGAACAAGAAGCCTGGCTGCATGATACCCGGTCACGGATGTCTCATCAGCTCTTTTCGCTAGAGCAATGGCCTCTTTTTGAAATCTGTGTCGCCCGTTTGTCAGCAGAGCGGTTTCGTTTACATATCAGTTGGGCTTTGATCATGCTAGACGCGGGCAGCATCAATATCTTGCTACAGGAATGGCAGACGCTTTATGACACGCCAGATGCGGAATTACCGCCTGTTCATCTTTCCTATCGGGATTATGTGCTGTGGGAACAGAATTTAACCACAACGCAGCTCTTTCAGCGGGCACGTGACTATTGGCTTGGTCGGCTTGATGTCATACCAGCAGCACCCGACCTTCCCCTGAAGCCGCTGACTGCCAATGTGGAACAGCACCGTACCGTCAATCGTAAGCGCCATTTTTCACCCACAAGTTGGGAAACCCTGCAGCAACGCATCCAACAGATCGGCATTACCCCAACAGCCTTGCTGACGACTGTGTTTGCAGAAGTTCTTGCAATCTGGAGCAAAGAGCCTCGGTTTACGCTTAATCTGACCTTCTTCAATCGATTGCCAGCCCATTCTCAAATTAATGACATTCTGGGCGACTTCACCTCGATTAACCTTTTGACAATCGACTTTAATGAACCACACGCTTTGCACACAAGAGTTCAACAGATTCATCGGCAACTGTGGACGGATTTGGAGCACCGAACCTTCAATGGTGTTCTGGTGATCCGCGAATTGGCTCGCAGGCAGCAGCAGGGCGGGAAGATGCTGATGCCCATTGTCTTTACCAGCATGTTGGGTCTGAATGCCCAGGTTGGTGCGGCAGATTCCACGAATCTTTTTGGGGGTAAACTTGTTGAGGTGAGCAGCCAAACGCCTCAAGTACTCTTTGACGCTCAAGTGGAGGAGGTCAACGGCGAACTCATTGTTAGTTGGGATACGGCCGATGAATTTTTCCCGCCGGGGATGTTGGATGACATGTTCAGCATCTATTGTGAACGGATCAATGCTTTGGCCGCCTCACAAGAAGCATGGCATGTGCTCTCGCCAACGCAATTGCCCTCATATCAACCGACGCAACATAAGAACATTAATGCTACATCGGCCCCATTTCCCGATAAAACGCTGCCGGAACTCTTTCTGCAACAGGTTGAACGTCAACCCAATGCATTGGCAATCCATGCACTGCGAGTTCAGCTAAGCTATAAGCAGGTCTATCAGTATGCCAATCAGATCGGCCACTGGCTACGCGGCCAGGGGGTCAAACCAAACCAGCTTGTGGCCATTGTCATGGAAAAAGGTTGGGAGCAGATTGTGGGCGTCTTGGGCACGCTATTTTCCGGTGCCGCTTACCTGCCAATTGACCCAGAGTTGCCGGATGAACGGCGAGACTATCTGCTGGAAAATGGGGAAGTGCACTCCATTCTGTCGCAAAGTCAGTTTGCAAATACCCTTGCCGATCATCAGCGGGTTCAAACGCTCTATGTGGATTCGATGGCACTATCGTCAGAACTGCCTCCGCTTGAAATCAATCATCAGCCGGACGATTTGGCCTATGTTCTTTACACATCTGGCTCAACGGGCAAACCCAAAGGGGTGATGATCGAACAGCGCAGCGTGGTCAATCGCATGACCGACATTGCCCAGCGCTTTCAGTTGAAAAAAGAAGATCGCGCATTGGCACTGACGGCTTTGCACCACGATCTCTCTGTCTTTGATATTTTCGCTATCTTGACCATTGTGGGGGGAACCGTAGTGCTGCCCAACGCAGAAAAACGATTGGACCCTGCCCACTGGGTAGAAGTCATCAGACAGGGTCAGGTAACCCTGTGGAACTCCGTACCGGCATTTATGCAAATGCTCATCGAGCATCTGGAAGATTCTCCAGCTGACGCCAAAGACATTGCTTCCTTACGCTGGGTGATTCTATCGGGTGATTTCATCCCTGTCACCCTTCCTGAACGAATGCGGACGCAGATACCAGATGTTGAAATCATTTCTGCCGGCGGTCCAACCGAAACCACGGTTTGGGATATTTGCTATCCCATTGGCATGGTTGACCCAGCGTGGGCTAGTATCCCCTATGGGCAACCAATGCATAATGCCCAATATTATGTCCTAAAAGACAATTTAGATCCCTGTCCAACCTGGGTTGAACGGGAGCTGTATATTGCCGGAACTGGGTTAGCCCGCGGATACTGGCGAGATCCAGAGCGTACAAATGCGAGCTTTATCACCCATCCACGGACTGGCCAACGCCTCTACCGTTCGGGAGACATGGGGCGCTACATACCTGGTGATAAAGCTGAACGCCCCAATATTGAAATCTTGGGCCGACGAGACTTTCAGGTTAAGCTGCGGGGACAGCGCATTGAGTTGGGCGAGATCGAAGTAACCCTGCTCGAACATCCAACTGTTAACGCAGCCGTGGTGAATGCAGTGGGGGACCCCAAAAGCCCAAATAAACAACTTGTGGCTTATGTGGTGTGCAGAGAAGTTGCGCAGAATGATGATCCAACCTCTGCACCTTATTCACAAGATATCGACCTTACCGATCCATTGGAACGGGCTGAATTCAAACTCAGCCAGCGCGGCCTACGTTCCACTAATGATGAACCTCGATTGCCGTTAGCAAAACCCATTGATGCTGACGCTCGGCAACACGCTTATTTGCGGCGACAGAGCTACCGTCAATACACAAACGAGTTGATTCCAGCCGATCAGTTTGGCGAATTTCTCGCCTGTTTATCGCAGATGGCACTACTTGATACGCCACTCCCCAAATATCTCTACCCTTCGGCAGGTGGTCTCTATCCCGTACAGACCTATCTGTATGTCAAATCAGATCGGATTGCCGACATTGTTTGTGGTTACTACTATTATGACCCCAAAGCACATGAACTGGTGCAACTCTCTGTTCATGATCCAACTGGGGAAAATCTCTTCACTGGTGTCAACCAACCCATTTTTGAGCAATCGGCGTTTGCCCTCTTTCTTGTGACCCAACTCGACGCCATCACGCCCATGTATGGCGACCTCAGCCGTGACTTTTGTCTGCTGGAGGCAGGTTATATAAGCCAACTGCTGATGATGCAAGCACCAACGCAACAGTTGGGGCTATGCCCTATCGGTGGTCTTGAGGAGGAATGGCTGAAAGAAGCATTGCAGTTGACTGAGAGCCAGTTCTGTCTACATAGTCTGGTGGGTGGACGGATCGACCATGTACAGATGACCCAATGGCTGGAACCTGCTCAACCCACCCAAACTGCGTCATCAACTCAAACTGAAGAGTGGCAAGAAGATCTGTTTCTCTTTTTGCAGGCAAAGTTACCACCCTACATGGTGCCGACAGCTTTCGTTGAATTAGACGCGTTGCCCTTAAGCGCCAATGGCAAGGTAGACCGTCGGGCACTGCCGGTTCCGGACCTGCACGATGTCTATGCAGAACGATCACGCGTTGCACCACGCACATCGACCGAAGAACGGATTGCGGAGATCTGGTGCCAGGTACTTAACTGCCAGCAGCCCAGTATTGAACATGATTTCTTTGAAATGGGCGGCGATTCATTGATGGCAACCCGTCTACTAACCCGTTTGCGCAAAACATTCTCGGTAGAACTCTCCCTGCGCACCATCTTCGCCAACCCAACCATCGAACAGTTGGCAGGCGTCATCGAAGCCCAATCATTTGAGGCCGTGGACGCTGACTTGTTGCAGGCTGTGCTGGCAGAAGTACAGGGGGAGAAGATAATGGGTTGAGGTGTACAAAGAGAGCAAATGAAATTAAAAACAAACTCAGACCTGATACAACAATTGGCAAAGCTTTCTCCAGAAGAGCGGATGCAGGTGATGGAGAAGCTCAAGGCACAAGGGATAGAGGTCACACTCCATAGGCCAGCGCAACAGGCAAATGGCGCGTCAGGTGCTTCATCATCAGTGAACGCTTCGATCCCGCGATTTGACCGTTCCACGCCGATTCCCCTCTCCTTTCCGCAAGAGCAGATCTGGTTTCTCCATCAACTAGAGCCGGAGAGCGTTGCCTATAATGAACGAGTGGCGATTCAGTTTGAGGGTTCGCTCGATGTAGACCAATTGGAACAGGCAATTCACGCGGTTGTACGCCGCCATGAGAGTCTGCGTACAACGTTTGACAGGATAGACAAAGCTGTTGATGACGCAACTAATAAGCTTGATGCGAACAGTGTCGTGCAGGTTATCCATCCATTTGATGCTGATGTCTATGGGTTGACTCGTGAGACGATCTCCACTGTTGATGACACAACAGAAGTAGCCAAGTGGATCGATCTACACACTTTGCAGCCTTTTGATCTGCGTACAGCCCCCTTGTGGCGGCTGGTGCTCTTCTCAAATGGGTCATCTGCTGATGGCGAAAGCGCGAAAACAGGGAGAAACAAATACATTCTGCTTTTGGTCATGCACCACATTATGGCCGATGCGTGGTCCATCTCGCTCTTTCTGGAAGAGATTGCAACATGTTACACAGCACTGCTTCAAGGCCAAGAAGCGTCGTTACCTCAGCTATCCGTCACCTATGCCGATTTCGCCGGTTGGCAACGCGCAACGTTACAAGGTGATACACTGGCCCGCTATCTCGAGTTTTGGCGGCAATCATTGGCAGATGCGCCTACCTTTTTCCCTCTGCCCACCGATCGTCCCCGTCCCCCAGTGCCCAGTGGCCGGGGCGGTGTCGAGCGTGTTCAACTGGGATTTGAACTGACGCAAAAACTAAAGACTTTGAGCCGAGAAGCAGGCGTTACCCTCTACATGACCCTATTAAGTGCCTTTAACGTACTGCTTGCACGCTATACAAGTCAAGAAGACATTGTGATTGGGTCGGTGCAGGCCAACCGCCCCTTCCCTGAGCTGGAACGGTTGATCGGCCATTTTGTGAATACCTTGGCGATCCGTACTCGACTGCCAACCAACGGTACGTTTCACCAACTCCTGCAACAGATGCGTGAGCAGATTCAAGCCAGCTATGACCATCAGGAACTCCCCTTCCGAACCCTGGTGCAAGCACTCCAGCCAGAGCGCACCCTGAGCTACCATCCGATCTATCAGGTCAGCTTCAATCTGCACAACCAACCCGGGCTTGATGCGAAGTTCTTTTCTCGTGCCTTTGCTGGACTCGTGGCCACGCCTCTGACTTTAGAAAATCGCACCAGCAAATTAGACCTCTATTTGCTGGTCTATGAGGATCAAGGAGAACTGATAGGAGAATTTGAATACAATGCAGACCTCTTTGATGCTGCCACCGTTGCGCTCATGGCAAACCACTTCGCGGTCTTGCTGGACGGCATTGTATCTCGGCCCGATCACCCCGTCTTCCAACTGCCCTTGCTCACTGCTGCTGAGTACCAGCAGATTGTGCATGAATGGAATGACACAACCGTTGACTTTGGCGAACCACAGACTATCCATGCTCTGTTTGAACAACAAGTAGAACAAACGCCTGATGCCATTGCGCTGATTTACGATTCGGACGAATTACGATTTACGAATGCTATTGCTGCACATGAGGAAACCGTCGTAAATCCTCAATCCGAAATCGAAAATCGCTTGACTTATGCAGCGTTGAACACCCGCGCCAATCAACTCGCCCATCATTTAATTGAACTTAGTGTGCAAACCGATACGTTGGTCGCAGTAGCCATGGAGCGGTCGATTGAGATGGTCGTGAGTCTGCTGGCGATCCTCAAGGCAGGAGGTGCCTATGTGCCGATTGACCCCACTTATCCAGCAGCGCGCATTCGCTATATGCTCGCGGATAGTGCGACGCCGATTCTGCTCACCCAATCCCATCTCGATCTAGTACATGACACAGCGCTGGATGTAGCAAGTCAGAAAACATCTATCATCGCAGTGGATACGATGGCCGAGCAACTGACTGCTCAACCCAGCCAGAACCCCGAATCCAAAACATCACCCGCAGACCTTGCCTATGTGATTTATACCTCTGGATCAACGGGGCAGCCAAAAGGCGTTGCCAATCAACATGATGGCCTCTTTAACCGCTTGCGCTGGACCCAACAGCAGTTTCAATTAACCACCAATGACCGTGTACTGCAAAAAACTCCCTTTAGTTTCGATGTATCAGTCTGGGAATTTTTCTGGCCCCTCCTGAGCGGTGCTTGTTTGGTCGTTGCAAAGCCTGAAGGCCATAAAGACCCCTCCTATCTCTGCGAACTGATCCAGGACCAACACATCACGTTACTCCATTTTGTACCGTCCATGTTGCGTCAATTTATAGCAGATCCGACCGTAGACAATTGCACAAGTCTGAGAACGATTATTACCAGCGGTGAAGCACTCCCCCTGGATTTGGCGCAGGAGACGGACCAACGGTTGCCTGCCGCGGCGCTACACAATCTCTACGGACCGACCGAAGCCGCCATAGACGTTTCGCACTGGGCCTACGTTGCCACAGCACAAACAGTTCCCATTGGCAGGCCAATTGCCAACACGACCCTATATATTTTAGATCGCGAAAATCATCTGGTACCCACAGGTGTCTCTGGTGAGCTACACATTGGTGGGATTCAACTCGCCCGGGGCTATTTGAACCGTCCTGAACTGACCGCCGAACGCTTCATCGATCACCCCGAATTTGGACGGCTATACAAGACAGGCGACCTGTGTCGATGGTTGCCGGACGGTAACATTGAGTACATCGGCCGCACCGACTTCCAAGTCAAGATCCGCGGCTTCCGCATTGAGCTGGGTGAAATTGAGAGTGCGTTGCTGGTCCAGGAAGGCGTGCGTGAGGCGGTGGTGCTGGCACGAGCAGATGAGCTGGAGGACAAGCGGCTGGTGGCCTATATTGTAGCAGAGTGGGAAAGTGGAAAAGTTGAAGATGACACTGCAGATTCTTCAACACTTCAACACTTCAACGCTTCAACACTTCGCGAGGATCTGCGGAAGACGCTACCCGACCATATGGTCCCATCCGCCCTCGTCTTCTTGGATGAGATGCCACTCACACCTAACGGAAAGCTAGACCGTAAAGCCCTGCCGGCTCCGGACTATACCGACGCACAGGGCGAGTTTGTCGCACCACGCACAGAGATGGAAAAACAGGTGGCATCTATCTGGGAAGAGGTCTTACACATTGACCAAGTAGGAGTCCATGATAACTTCTTTGCGTTGGGTGGCCACTCGCTGTTGGCAACCCTAGTCATTTCACGGGCGCGCAGCCAACTCAATCTTGACGTCCCGCTCAAGTCGCTCTTTGAAGCCTCGCAGTTGGGCGATTTTGCCAACCTCATTCAGCAGGCACAAACAAGCACAGACGCAACCATTGCGAGCGTGTCGCGCGACCAACCACTGCCGCTCTCCTTTGCCCAACAACGGCTCTGGTTCCTCGATCAACTGGAGCCGGAGAGTGCCTTTTTCAACATGCCCACGGTCATGCAGTTGACCGGCCAACTGCATGTAGACGCGCTGGAAAAGAGTTTCAAATTTCTGATTGCGCGGCATGAGAGCCTGCGGACAGTTTTTCGCACAATGACTTGTGAAGATAGTAGTGAAGGTGGCAGCAAAGATAATCGGGATGGCGAACCGATTCAGATCATCCAAGCCCCTTCTGCGGCGGCGGCTCAATTTAGGCTGACCGTCAGACTTGTTGCTAGCGAAGAGGAGGCGCATCAATTGGCGCAAGCGGAGGTGACCACGCCCTTCAATCTCAGTGAAGGACCGCTGCTGTGGGTACAGCTTCTCCAAATTGCAGAGGAGGACTCTTCGGCAGGCTTAGAGCAGAGCCATCTGCTTGTGGTCACCATGCACCACATCGTCAGCGATGGCTGGTCCCTCGGTGTTCTTGTGGAGGAACTAAACCACGCCTATCGAGCCTACACTCAGGGCGAACAACCTACCTTACCAGACTTACCCATCCAGTATGCCGACTTTGCTGTTTGGCAGCGGAACCATCTCCGTAGTGGAGGGCTGGACGCACAACTTTCTTATTGGCAGGAACAGCTAACAGGCACACCCGCATTGTTGGAACTGCCAACTGACTACCCTAGACCACCTGTACAAAGTTATCAAGGTGCCCACTATACGTTTGAACTAAGCGCTGACATTACCACCAAGCTAAATCAACTGGCACAGCATCACAATGCGACGCTCTTCATGGTGCTTTTGACGGCATTCAGTGTGTTGTTGGCTCGCTACAGCCGACAGACCGACATCGCGGTTGGGACACTGATTGCTAACCGCAATCGTGCTGAAATCGAAGAGCTGATCGGCTTTTTTCTCAACACGCTGGTGTTGCGTACCCAACTGGAGGGAAACCCATCCTTTACAGAGCTGCTGGCGCAGGTACGGCAAAACACGTTAGCAGCCTATGACCACCAAGATGTACCCTTTGAGCAGCTTGTGGATCAATTAAGTTTGGAGCGCACCCTGAGTTATAGTCCACTTTTCCAGGTGATGATGGTGCTGCAAAACGCCGACGAGGGGGAATTCATTCTGCCCAATCTTACGGCCACGATGCAACCAATCGACTTCCCCTTTGCCCGATACGACCTTTCTCTCTATCTGACCGAGGGGGAGTCTGATTTGCAAGGCATATTTGAGTACAGTACCGCCCTCTTTACAGAAGAGACAATTGCGCGTATGGCAAATCATTTTGTCGCTCTGATGGAGGGCATCGTCGCCGTACAATCTCTGGAATCAGAACAACCTGTGCTGCAACTGCCTATACTTACCGCTGCTGAATACGACCAGATTGTCCATGACTGGAATGACACAGCGGTAGATTTTGGCGAGCCACAGACCTTTCATGCACTCTTTGAGCAACAGGTGGTGGACACACCCAATGCGGTGGCACTTGTGTTTGGGGATGAGCAATTCACCTATGCCGAACTCAATCGCCATGCCAACCAGCTTGCCCACTATCTTCGCACACAGGCTGTTGGAGGCCCTGGGAGTTCAGAGCCAGTTGTCGGCGTCTGTATGGAGCGCTGCCCAGAGACAGTGATTAGCTTGCTAGCGATATTCAAAGCAGGAGGCGTTTATGTGCCATTGGATCCAGCCCTGCCGCAGGACCGTGTTACCTATATGCTTACCCAGGCGGCAGCACAAGCTGTGTTGACCAAGCGTCAATATGCTGAACGGATCTCCAGCCCAGTCGCCGAGCAAGCCATCAAAATCATTGCGCTTGATACAGATCAAACGCTGATTTCTCAACAGTCAACGCAAAACCTGCCCCATTGCACGACCCCACAGAGTTTGGGCTATGTCATCTATACCTCTGGTTCTACCGGATTGCCAAAGGGGGCAATGGTCGAACATCGGGGCATGGTCAATCATCTATATACCAAGGTGCTTGACCTCAATTTAACCGCCGATGACAAAATCGCCGAGACAGCGCCACAAAGTTTTGACATCTCGATCTGGCAATTTTTGGCAGGACTATTAGTCGGTGGTGCAGTCCACATATTTGATGATGAAACCGTACGCAATCCCGCACGACTTCTGGCGCGAACCGAAGCCGAGCAGATCACGATTTTGGAAGTGGTTCCTTCGCTCTTTCGCTATATGTTGGATGAATTAGCGATACCAAAACCACCGGTAGACGCAACGAGCGAGGCCAGACGCCCCCATTTCGCCGCACTGCGTTGGCTTCTCTTAACGGGGGAAGCCCTACCACCCCAGTTGTGCAACGAGTGGTTTGCCTATTACCCGGATATCCCGCTGATGAATGCCTATGGACCAACAGAGTGTTCGGACGACGTCACCCATCACGCGATTCACGGGCCGCTGCCACCCGACGCCGCGACTGTACCGATTGGTCGCACCGTTGCCAACATGCAGCTCTATATCCTAGACAACTATCTGCAGCCTGTCCCCGTCGGCGTACCCGGCGAACTCTATGTGGGCGGTATCGGTGTGGGGCGTGGCTACCTCAACGATCCGGAACGAACTGCGCAAGCCTTTATGGATGATCCGTTTGGACAAGGCACGGGGCGATTCTACAAAACAGGTGACTTGTGCCGCTGGCTCCTCACCCCGGATGGCATACCGATAATTGAGTATCTGGGCCGCACGGATTTCCAAGTGAAGATACGCGGCTTTCGCATTGAGTTAGGAGAAATCGAGCAGGCATTGTTGGCACAAGATGGCGTGCGCGAGGCGGTGGTCTTAGCACGTGAGGACGATGCCGGCGACAAGCGGCTCGTCGCCTATGTGGTGGGCGATGTCAAGATCGAGGCAATGCAACAATATCTTGCTCCACGTCTCCCTGACTATATGATTCCCTCAACCTTTGTGATGCTGGAGGCCATGCCGCTGACGCCAAATGGCAAACTCGACCGTCGTGCGCTGCCCGCGCCGGGGTATGTCGATACCCAAGCCGAGTTTGTTGCACCCCGTAGCGACATAGAAGAACAACTGGCGGCTATCTGGCAAGAGGTGTTGCATGCCGATCAAGTCGGGGTCTATGACAACTTTTTTGCACTGGGAGGTCACTCGCTCTTGGCAACTCGCGTCGTCTCACAGATACGCGGAAACTTTCGTATTGAGCTCCCGCTGGCATCAGTTTTTGAAGCGAAAACCTTAGAGGAATTGGCGATCATTATTGCAGCACGAACCCAGGCATCTGCGTCTGACAAACGTTTTGTCCATGAGATCCTGATATAAGAGATGCTGATACAAGGTACTGATTTAAGGTGCTATACTGCGGTTGTGATGAAAACCGTAGTTTTCGAAAGCTCTACCAGAGAGACCAAACGACGGTTTTCATACAGAGCAAAGAAAGTATAATGAATGATGAATATTGACCGCTTTATAATTCAACTTAGTCAGGTTGGCATTCAGCTTCGTCCTGAAGGGAATCAACTGAGATTACAAGCAGAAAGTCCCGAAGCTGTAACGGATGATCTGCTCCAACAGATTCGTACACACAAAGCAGCGCTGATTGCTTACTTGAACGGCGAAGATGCTCAATCTGCCATTTTGCCGCGCCCCATGAATGGTCCCCCTCCGCTCTCCTTTGCCCAACAGCGGCTCTGGTTCCTGGACCAACTGGAACTTGACAGCACTTTTTACAACATGCCTGCCATTATCAAACTGACAGGCCAACTGGATGTCAACGCGCTTGAACAGAGTTTCCGCTATTTGATTGCACGCCACGAAAGTTTGCGCACGGTCTTTGGCACAATGACGAGCAAAAATGGCAGCGAAGATAGCAGGGACGGCGAACCGATTCAGGTGATTCATGCTCCATCATCAGCGGCAGCACAGTTCACATTGACCGTTAGATCTGCTGCCAACCAGGAGGAGGCACAACAACTGGCAGATATGGAGGCGCTCACTCCCTTCAATCTATACGAAGGACCGCTGCTGCGAGTGCAACTGCTTCAGATCGCAAATGATGACACTTCGGTAGGCTCAGAGCGGTGCCATCTGCTGCTGATCAACACGCACCACATCATCAGCGATGGCTGGTCCATGGGTGTGATGGTGGACGAACTCACCCATGCCTATCGAGCCTTCGTAGAGGGCGTTGTTCCAACCCTGCCCGACCTACCTATCCAGTATGCTGACTTCGCTATTTGGCAGCGAGACCATCTGAGCGGCGAACGATTGGAGACACAGTTAGTCTATTGGCGCGAGCAACTTGCCGATTCACCTGAACTGCTGGAGCTACCCACCGACCGACCCCGCCCACCTGTGCAGAGCCATCAGGGGGCGCGCTTTGACTTTCAACTGGATGCCGACCTCGCCGCCAAGCTCCACCAACTGGCACAGCGCCATGATGCCACCCTCTTCATGGTGCTGTTGGCTGCCTTCAATGTGTTACTGGCACGCTACAGTCGCCAAGAGAACATTGTGGTTGGGACCAACATCGCCAATCGCACCCGGGCCGAGGTTGAAGGGTTGATTGGCTTCTTTGCCAACACCTTGGTGCTGCGTACTCGCCTGGAGGAGAATCCATCGTTCGCAGAGTTGTTGGCACAAGTGCGCCAGACCACGTTGGGTGCGTATCAACATCAGGACTTGCCCTTTGAGCAGTTGGTCTATGAACTGGACCCGGAGCGCACCCTCAGCTACAGCCCACTCTTCCAAGTTATGTTGGTGCTCCAAAATGCCGAGATGGGTGAGTTTGCGCTACCCAATCTCACAGCCACCATGCAGCTTACCGACTTTCCCTTTGCCAAGTTTGACCTTACACTCAACCTGATGGAGGACGATACGGGGGAAGATACTGGCATGTTGGGCATGTTTGCCTATGCAACTGATCTCTTCGATGAGACTACTATTGCGCGCATGGCAGGTCATTTTACCGTGCTGCTAAAAGGTGTTGTGGCGCAACCCGACCAACCTGTGCTCCAACTCCCCATGCTCACTGCCACCGAGTATCATCAAATCGTCCATGAATGGAACGATACAGCAGCTGACTATGACGAACCCCTGACCATCCACGAGCTCTTCGAGCAGCAGGCGAAGCGAACCCCTGACGCCATCGCGGTTATCTTTCGGGATGAAAAACTCACTTATCGAGAACTAAATGAGCGCGCCAACAGACTTGCCCATTATCTAATTGAGCAAGGCGTCGGCCCGGAGGTTCTGGTGGGCATCTGTGTAGAGCGTTCATTCGAGATGGTGGTGGGCGTGATGGGTATTCTCAAGGCAGGTGGGGCATATGTACCGCTAGAAGCCTCTTATCCTGAAGAGAGGCTCGCGTTTCTGCTACAAGATTCACAGATCAAACTGTTATTGACTCAAACGCATCTCATAGAACGTTTTGACAACCAACTCGATATTCTATGTCTGGACAAAATCCAGGAAATCATCGAGGGGAAGAGCCAGCAGAACCCTACAAGCCGGGCCACACCCGATAATTTAGCCTATGTCATCTATACTTCTGGTTCAACTGGGCAGCCCAAAGGGGCGATGATACTCCATCAGGGCATTAGTCATAGCTTGCTTTGGCGACAAAGAACATTTCAGCTGGACACAAGTGATAGAGTGTTACAAAAGGCCGCTTTTAGTTTTGATGTATCAGTTTGGGAGTTGTGTTGGCCTTTGTTGGCAGGTGCCAGCGTTGTACTCGCTGAACCAGAGCGCGGACAAGATTGCCACCACTTAGCCGAATTGATTATTGAACATGCCGTCACCTTCATCCAGTTTGTGCCCTCCGTTCTCAAATATTTTCTGGCCGAGCCGAGAGTTGGGGAGTGTACTTCTCTACGACGTGTGTGGTCAGCGGGTGAAGCACTAACCTATACGTTGCAGAATGAATTCTTTGATTGTCTTTCAGCGGACTTATTCAACGGCTATGGACCGACAGAAACCTCAACCGCTATGATGTACGAAGTTTGTCACCCTGAAGAGGGTGAAGGCGTGGTCAGCATCGGTCGTCCTTTTACCAATACCCAACTATATATTCTGGACAGCCATCTCAATCCTGTACCGGTTGGCGTACCCGGTGAGCTACACATCGGGGGGATTAGTCTTGGGAGAGGATATTATGGTCGCCCAGAACTAACCGCTGAGCGCTGGATCCGGAATCCGTTCTTCCCAAATTCGACTATTTACAAAACAGGTGATTTAGTCTGTTACTTGCCCGACGGCAGAATTAGCTTCTTGGGGCGCATTGACCATCAGGTTAAGATTAACGGCGTGCGCGTTGAGTTAGGTGAAATCGAAAGTGTCATACTGAGTCACGCTACAATAGATGACGTAGTTGTTATTGTGCGTGAAGATAAATTAACCAATAGTCGCTTGATCGCTTACATTGTAGGCAAGGACAACACTGACATCGATATGGAGGGCTTGCAGCAATACTTGGCCCATCGTCTGCCTAATCACATGGTTCCCACGGCATTTGTGCAGCTACCGGCCATGCCGCTGACCCCCAACGGGAAGTTGGACCGCGATGCCTTACCGGCACCAGAATCTATCAATGTCCAAGGCGAGTTTGTAGCTCCTCGCACTGAAATGGAAAAGCAAGTAGCGGCTATCTGGAGTGATCTACTGCGGATCGACCAGGTGGGGGTCTACGATAACTTCTTTGCCCTTGGTGGTCACTCGCTGTTGGCAACCCAGATCATCTCACGGGTCCGCGCCGAACTCAATCTGGACATTCCGCTCAAGGTGCTCTTTGAGGCCTCAGAGTTGGGCAATTTTGCTCACGCAATCAGCCAGGCACAAGCAAGTGCCGATACCTCTATCCAGCCGCACCCACGAGGCACCCGCCATGAACGCCCACTCCCGCTCTCCTTTGCCCAACAGCGGCTCTGGTTCCTTGACCAACTAGAACCGGAAAGCGCTTTCTACAATCTCTCGATGGTGATGCGACTGACAGGGCAGCTAGATGTGGATGCGCTGGAGCAGAGTTTCAAGTTTCTGATTGTACGCCATGAGAGCTTACGCACAGTCTTTCGTACGGAGACTCGTGAAGGTGGTAGCGAAGATTATAGCGACGGCGAACCGATTCAGATCGTGCATGCCCCCTCTACTGCGGCGGCTCAATTTGCTTTGACCGTCCGTCCCGTTGTCAGTGAAGAAGAGGCGCAACAGCGGGCACAGGTGGAGGTCACCACGCCCTTCAACCTAAGCGAGGGACCGCTGCTGCGGGTGCAACTGTTCCAGATAGAAGACAATGACCACCTGTTGGTGCTCAACGTGCATCACATCATTAGCGATGGCTGGTCGCAGGGCGTGCTAATGCAGGAGCTGACCCATGCCTATCGAGCCTACACACAGGGTAACCAACCCACCCTGCCCATCCAGTATGCTGACTTTGCTGTCTGGCAACGCAACTATCTCAGCGACGGCCCAACAAACAGCATTCTGGAATCGCAACTCACCTACTGGCGGGAGCAACTTGCAGGCGTACCCGCGTTGTTGGAACTACCGACCGACTACCCCAGGCCGCCTATACAAAGTTATCGCGGTGCGCACTATGTATTTGAACTGGACGCTGATCTCACTGCTAAACTCAACCAGCTGGCACAGCGTCACGATGCCACCCTATTCATGGTGCTCTTGGCGGCCTTCAATGTGTTGTTGGCACGTTACAGCCGCCAAGAGGACATTGTAGTCGGTTCGCCCATCGCCAACCGCAACCGTGCCGAAATCGAGGGGCTGATCGGGTTCTTTGTCAACACGCTAGCGTTGCGTACCCACCTGGAGAAGAATCCATCGTTCACAGAGCTACTGGCCCAGGTATGCCAGACAACCTTGGATGCCTATGCCCATCAAGATCTCCCCTTTGAGCAGTTGGTCGATAAACTGGACTTGGAGCATACGCTCAGCTATAGTCCACTCTTCCAAGTGGTATTGAACTTGCAGAATGCTGTTGTGGATGGATTTACGCTACCCGGTTTGACAGCCATCAGGCAACCTGTCGACAATCCCTTTGCCAAGTTTGATCTTACGCTTCACCTGACAGAGATAGATGATGGTCTGTTCGGCGTGTTTGAATATGCAACCGACCTCTTCGATGAAGCAACCATTGTGCGCATGGCAAGTCACTTCACGGTCTTGCTGGAAGGCATTGTCTCACAGCCCGATCACGCCGTCTTCCAACTTCCCATGCTTACTGCTGCCGAGCGCCATCAGATTGTGCACAAATGGAATGACACAGCACAGGAAATAGGCAGGGATTTCGGCGCACCGCAGACCATTCATACCCTCTTTGAGCAGCAAGTCGCATGTACACCCGATGCGGTGGCACTTCTCTTTGACAAGGCGACTTCCAGCGACCTTACTCCCTCCCCCTATCAGCCTATCACCCTATCATATGCCGAACTCAACGCCCGTGCCAACCAGTTGGCCCATCACCTGATTGAACTGGGTGTCCAAGCCGATACGCTTGTGGCGGTGGCGATGGAACGGTCGGTGGAGATGGTGGTGAGTTTGCTGGCAGTGCTCAAGGCGGGGGGAGCCTATGTGCCCATCGACCCCACCTATCCAGCAGATCGCATTGCCTTCATTCTCCAAGACTGCGGTACAGAACTGCTCTTGACAGAGGCGCATCTCATCGATGACCTGCAGGCGTATGATGGTCAATCTATCTTGGTCTCAAACGATAGACTTGACACCTATCCCCAGACAAACCCATCAACGACGACAACGCCCAATCACCTTGCCTATGTGATTTATACCTCGGGGTCAACCGGCCAACCCAAGGGTACGCTCATTCCTCATCAAAACGTGTGGCGTCTCTTTGCCGCGACAGATGCGTGGTTCCGCTTCAAAGAGACCGATGTCTGGACCCTGTTCCACAGCTATGCCTTTGATTTCAGCGTGTGGGAACTATGGGGAGCCTTGTTCTATGGCGGACGATTGGTAATCGTTCCCTACCATGTTAGTCGTGACCCGCAGGCATTCTACCAATTGCTCTGCCACCAGGGCGTCACGGTCTTGAATCAGACGCCTTCCGCCTTCCGTCAACTGATATCGGTTGTCGAGCAATCAGAACAAATAGATAATTTGCGTTATGTCATTTTTGGAGGAGAAGCACTGGATTTTGAGAGTCTCCGCCCATGGTTCGCCCTGCGAAGCGATACCCAGCCTCAGTTGGTGAACATGTACGGTATCACCGAAACAACAGTGCATGTCACCTATCAACCGATTCAAGCGGCAGATCTGGATCTCTACCATGGAAGTAGTCGGATTGGTCAGGCCATTCCTGATTTGCGCCTCTACATTCTCGATACCCATGGCCAACCTGCACCCATTGGGGTTGGGGGTGAATTGCACGTCGGCGGTGCTGGATTAGCTCGGGGATACCTCAACCGCCCTGAATTGACCACCGAACGCTTCATCGACCATTCACAATTCGGGCGTCTGTACAAGACGGGGGATTTGTGTCGCTGGTTTCCAGACGGTAACATTGAGTATATCAGACGCACCGACTTCCAGGTCAAGATTCGCGGCTTCCGTATTGAGTTGGGTGAGATTGAGAACGCCCTACTAGCCCAGGAGGGGGTACGCGAGGCAGTGGTGCTAGCACGGGAAGATGAACTGGACGACAAGCGGCTCGTGGCTTATATTGTGGCTGACAAGGTGACAGAGTGGCAGGGTGATAAGGGGAACAACGATAACATCCCTTCACCCTCTCACCCCTTCACCTTGTCAGAGTTGCGCAGGAACCTAGAGACCAGGTTGCCTGACTACATGATTCCGTCTGCCTTTGTGATGCTGGATGCCGTGCCACTGACGCCCAACGGCAAACTGGACCGTCGTGCCTTACCTGTGCCAACGATAGCGCGTGACACGAGTCATATAGACCGTCCACGCACGCTATTGGAGCAACAGATCGTCAACGTATGGGAGCAGACGTTGGGCATCTATCCCATCGGCATTCACGACAATTTCTTCGAGATTGGCGGTCATTCGCTGCTGGCGGTCCAGTTGATGGCAAGATTGCAACCGATCCTAAACCAGCAGTTACCCCTACGCACCCTGTTTACACATCCAACTGTTGCGATGATGGCTGCTTCGGTGAAAGAGACTCTCGCACTGACAACGTCTGTGGTGACGCTTCAGCCCCGCGGCACACAGCCACCATTCTATTGTCTCCCTGGTGCTGGGGGTGGTGTCCTCTACTTGCATCCACTCGCTCAGGCTATGGGCAATCAACAGCCTTTCTATGCTCTGGAATCAGTAGGGTTGGACGGCAAAACGGAACCATTTACAGCTGTCCAAGCCGCGGCAGCCTATCACGTCGAGCAAATTCAACAGCATCACACCACACAGGGTCAGTTTGATCCCTCTTATTGCTTGGCAGGACACTCCTTTGGCGGTTTTGTTGTCTACGAAATGGCGCAACAGTTATACCTGGCGGGAGGCCACGTTGGATCGCTGATAATTCTGGATAGTCCCGCTCCTACGGGAAAAGCCCAACCGATGGAAGAAGTCGAGATCATCTTAACCTTTGAGCGTCTCTTCTTGGAGGAATTGGGCCTAGATCCGACGTTGACCCAGGAGCAGTTGATACCACTTGCCACCGAGGAACGTCTGTTGCTCTTTCAGAAATCACTGGAAGATGCAGGCTACTTACCGCCCAATAGTTCACTGGAGCAGATTCGTGGCATCATCAATGTTGCTGCAGCAGATTCCCAAGCAACAGGCTATCTGCCCAGCGATTTTATTGCTCTGCCTATCCATCTCTTTGTGGCAACTGATGCCGAGCGCAGTGAGGAAGCCACGCAAACCATGATTGATGGCTGGGCGAAGTATGGTGATGTGACGGTGCATGAAGTGCCTGGGACACACACTACTATGATGTATACGCCACATGTAAACATGCTGTCGGAGAAGATCAAGGCATGTTTGGCAGGATGACAAGATGCTCACGCAGTGGCCGCAGAGCAGCATAGATGACAAGATGCTCGTAGTATGAGTAGACAATTTTGCTATTTACCAAGGAGATACACATGTTACCAATTGTAGGTTTTGCTGCTGCCGGTACGCTTGTCATCGTTGGTACAAAGGCGCTTCGGCGCTACAGACGCAAGCCAGGAAGATCGGTTAGGCGTTCAGAGCGTATTTATTTAAGAAACACCCACTCAACGACACCCGTCGAAGAGGAACCCATGCTGCAATCCATCGTCGAGCTGGGTCAAACAAAGGGTCAAACAGCGCTTACCCGCCTGACAACCGCGTTGACCGAACTGGATGACCGCTACCAGTACGCTCTTCAGCAACGGTTTGATCGGATCACTAGCGGAACGCGTCATGCCCAGTGGCAGGAAATTACTGGCAGCGACGCGATGTTGGAGATTAGCCCCGATGACAAGATGTTCAATCGACGTCTTGCTCGTTTATCCGTCATCTGCATTGACCTATACAGATCTCAAACGCCTCAAGCGCGTGCGGATGCAACATCTCTTCGCGTTTTTTACAATTGGATTATGGTTGTCTGGATACTTTGTGATTGGTGGGTTGAGCTTTCTGATCTATAGCCTGATCATGAAGATGACACTCCAGTCGCAGGATCGTACCCGCAAAGACTTGGTCAACATTCTGGGTGAAGAACCGCGCCAAGTCTGGGTATTGGTCGATGGCGCCGAGATGGAGATTCCATTTGAACGCTTGCAAGTAGGCGACACACTGGTGATTCAAGCAGGTCAAATGATTCCTGTGGATGGCATTATTACCCAAGGCGAAGCGGCCATTGACCAGCATCGATTGACCGGTGAATCGCAACCGGCTGAAAAAGGCATGGGCGATTCGGTGCTAGCAGCCACGGTAGTCCTAAGTGGCAGGGTCCATATACAGGTTGAAAAGACGGGGGAAGCAACGCTGGCTGCGCAGATTGGGGAAGTGCTGGCCAATACGCTGGACTATCATCTCTCGCTCGAACAGCGAGGCAGAGAGCTAGCTGACCGTTGGGTAGCTCCATCTCTGACGCTCACCGGATTGGCGGCCATTCTGCGCGGCATGGAGGGTGCGGTAGCTGTCTTGAGCAATATGCCCGGCATCGATATGATGCTTCTCGGCCCCATGACCTTGCTCAACTTTCTCAACCTCGCCAGTCGCAGCAATGTGTTGGTCAAAGATGGTCGTTCGCTGGAGTTGCTGCGCAAAGTGGACACCGTCCTCTTTGACAAGACGGGCACGCTCACATTGGAACAGCCTCAGGTCAAGGCAATTCACCTCTCTGCCAATCTGGATGCACCAATTGATGAAGAGACTGTCCTCGCTTATGCCGCTGCTGCCGAACAGCGCCAAGGTCACCCCATTGCCAGGGCGATCCTTGACGCCGCCGCGGACCGTGGACTGATGCTCCCTCCCATCAGCGACGCCCACTATGAGCTGGGCTATGGCCTGCGTGTCTGGATAGAACACGCAGGCAAGATGACACGCAGGCAAGATGACACAGCGACTGCCAGTCACCCCCTCACCCAGTCATGCCTCATCCGCGTGGGTAGCGAACGTTTCATGGAGATGGAATCAATCTCTATACCAGCAGAAATTATGGCTGTTCAGAGTATCTGTTACGAGCTAGGCAATTCATTGGTGATGATTGCTGTAGAAAATACTTTAGTTGGCGCGCTCGAATTGCAGCCAACGGTTCGCCCTGAAGCCCGCGCTGTCGTTGACGCATTGCACGAACGAAAGCTAGAGACCGCCATCATCTCTGGTGACCAAGAAGCCCCAACTCGCACACTGGCAGGGGACTTGGGTATTGACCGCTATTTTGCCAACGTGCTCCCCGAAGAGAAAGCCGCGTTTGTTGAACGACTCCAAGCAGAAGGCAAGATGGTCTGCTTTGTGGGAGATGGTATCAACGATGCGATTGCGCTCAAACAGGCCGAAGTGTCGATTTCGCTGCGCGGTGCGACCACCATTGCCACCGATACGGCTCAGATCGTGTTGATGGACCAGACACTGAAGAACCTGCCCTCAATTTTCGACTTGTCTCATGAGTTGGAGCGCAACCTGATGACCAGCCTCATCCTGGTCACGGTTCCCTGTTGCTTTGTCATCGGCGGAGTATTTTTCTTGGGCGTCGGGATTCCGCTGGCAGTGACAGCTTACACGTCGACGTTTGCGGCAGGCGTGCTTAATGCCATTTCGCCTATGTTCCGACGCAGGTTGACCTCTACGATCCAAGAGATAGAGATATCTGAATAAAGATTATCTATCTCGATTTGGAAACGGAGGTGATAATAATCAATTGCGCATGAGACAAACATCGTCCTACTTAATCTCCAACTTGGCTCCGACTAATTGGACCGTCGGCGCAACATTATTCTCAAAAAGCTGACCGGTTCCCAATCCATGGACGCGCTTCGTATCCAGCGTCGCTGTCCATTGACAGATTGCATTCAGACCAATATTCGACTCAAGCAGTGAGTTGATCCACCATGCAATTCCCATCCTCTCTGCCAGGGCGATCCACTCTTCGCAGACAGCAAAGCCGCCTATCAGTGCTGGTTTGAGGATAATGTGTTGGGGCTGGATGGTTTCGAGCAAAGACTTGCGTTCGATTGCATTTATGATTCCAATCAATTCCTCATCGAGTGCGATTGGAATCGGCGAATTGCGGCAAATGTGCTCCATGTGGGACCAGTGACGAGCCGGAATCGGTTGTTCAAGGAACGTGACATCATAGCGTGCCAGTATGTCAAGTCGTGACAACGCCTCTTCTGGAGAAAATGCACCGTTGGCGTCTAATCGCAATTCAATATCCGGTGCAGATGCGATTCGACGTATTTCGTCCAGGACTGTGCACTCTTGTCCGAAGGGCAAGGCACCAATCTTCATCTTGATCACGCGATACCCCTGCATCAGCTTCTGTTCTACTTGACGCACAATTCCTGTTGGCGAATCCATCCAGATCAGGCCATGGGTTGAAAGCGATTCTTCGCCACGAGTAAATGGATGATCAAATAGACGGCCTTGTCCGCCATTCGCCAAATCGAGCTGCGCCATTTCCAGCCCAAAAGCAAACGAAGGGAATTGAGATAGAGCTTCTGGATCCGGCCAGCGGCCATGATTGATCTGTTGGCAAAAGTGCCCCACTTGAACCACAAAATCAGATCGATCATCGATACTCAATCCAGGCATTGGGCCACATTCACCCCGACCAATTATGCCTGGGGCGGCTGGATCTTTTGCTTCCAAAAAGATGATGTCCCTTGTGCGTAATGTACCGCGAGATGTACCTGCGGGGTGCTTGAAGATGAGAGTATATGGATGGGAGGTTAGGTTCATTGGTTGTTGGCGGCTGGTTGTTGGTAATTGGTTGACCCGTTAGAGTGGTTTTGCCGCGTTGGACATATGTAACACGGATTGGCCTTTTTGTGTAAGCGAGCAGTTGGTCAAGAGCGAGGATGTTCGTGGACAAAGTGTGCGACTTGCTCCAACTTCGTTCGGTTATTGCGAAACGAATTCAGGGCGTCAGTCACCGTTTCGGTCAGATAACGAAGATCTTTCGTTTGTGACGCTGAACAAGCAAGCTGCTTGTTCTACAATTGGTCGAAACGATAACCTCGGCCGAGCTCATAGACAAACCAGATAAACCCTGTACAAAGGTGGAGTCGCCATGCATGGCGTAGCATGCTCTAATGCGACCAGGCGGCAGTAGAGATTACACGCAGTAGGATTTCTCAGAGGTAGAGCGTTCAAATGGCGAAAAAAGACGCAGTAGAGAATCTCGGACCATTTGGCCCGCTCGAGTCTGTTTTGACTGAGAAATGCAGGATTATGTCTACTGCGTGTAATAGAGAACGCCTTCTCCACAAGAATCTGGATCGACTGAGTCTTATCAATCCATCTTCCTGGAAGAGGTCATAAACAGGATCGCTTACAAAGGGATTCTTGACCCCTTCCAGAAAAATTAAGCACACTGATGCTCAAGTTGACTTGAGCATCAGCAGGTAAAGATTTACGTTTAACGAAACTAACGAATAATAAACGGCAGATAGAACGACTGTGACTGTTCAGCCAGACTCGTTGCCTCTGGATTGCTATTCATCAGGTAGTTCCATCCAAGCTCGACAGATGGTGTTGGATCTGCGCCGACGGTGCCGAAAGCACTGACTAAGAGTGTAAATGGTCTAAGCTGATTCAGACCGATCTCAAAGTCTACATTGAATGTTTCATTTGCCGTTAACAAGCGATCCGCACCCAGAGCATCAGCGGACAGTGGCAGCGATGCACCAACGCCGCGTACTTCGCTGGCTGCATTCAGTAGAACATTGCCATTGTTTAACTCTGTTACCTCGTAGCTCAGGTTTTTCAGCGATTCGGTCCCCACATTTTTGAATGTAGCCTTGATGGTCAGTACGCCAAATGGGGCATTGGATCGGGCGCTCCGGTCGAATTTTGCTTTGACGCCAACGAGATTTAGCGCTGCATTGATGTTGATCGTTGCTGGCTGGGGTTCGCCGTAGATGAAGTCATCCATCACCACCAAATCAACACCTTCACTCGGGTTGTCCTCTACACCTGCTTCGATCGCCGTGTTGCCGTTGACCAAGCGCACTCTGCCGATGCAGGCCGTGTCAAACTTCAAACCAGCAAAAGAGAGACTCTCCTGGACGTTGCTATCTGCACTGGTGACGGCGGGAACACTCTGGGCATAGACCAGCTTGTTATCGGTGTCGTAGTAGCGAAGTGCCGTCACGTTGGCCAAATCTACATCGGTGAAAACGGCCCCAAAACCTGTCGTCAGTGCCGAATCGACCTGGGTGGCGGGGTTGAAGAAACGGGCGTCCACCTGATTTGACCCGATGGCAGTGAAGAGGCGCTCAGCAGAGTAGAAGTTGAAGGTTTCCGAATAGTTTGGGTTTATGTTGTCAAATTCAATGCCGGCACCTGACGCTTCGGTGGCGCTCAGTTGGAAGCCATCGCCATTGGTTTCGAATTCGATACCGCGGGCGCGAGGCGCGGCGTTGAAGTTGAAGAAATTACCAGCAAACGGATTGGGTGCCGAAACGCCGTCCGGTGCAGCATCCCAGTTGATTTGGCGACGCCCACCGGGGAAGTTCTGCGGCACGGGGTCATTCAGAGCGCCCAAGGCATCGCGGTACGCATTGACTGTTGGCCGAATCGCGTCGTCATCCGCACCGGTTGCGGTGAATATCTCTGGTGTACCACAGACTGTTTCAACCGTTGGCTCGCCGTAGATGAAGTCATCCATCACAACCAGATCGACTTCTTTTTCAGGTACGTCATCTATGCCCGAACCTAGGGCGGCTGTCCCGTTGGTCAGCTTAACAAAACTGATGCAAGATGAGTCAAACTTTGCACCCGCAAAAGAGAGTCCTTCATCACCTTCCTTAACCTGAACACCTTGCTTATAAAGCAAGTTGCCCGCCTCATCGTAATAGGCAATCGTCGTCTTGGCGTCCAAGTCTACATCGGTAAAGACAGCCCCAAAACCATCGGTCAGGGCACGCGTGGTTTGCTGCGCGGGGTTGTGGAAGTTTGCCGTCACAACATTGGAGCCAATGGGTGTAAAGAGCCGTTCTGTCGAGAAGACCTGGAAGTCGGATGAGTAATTTTGGTTGATATTGTTGAACTCAATCCCCTGACCAGATGCTTCAGTCGCACTGAGTTGGAAGCCTGTTCCTTCGGTAAAAAATGAGATGCCTCGTGAGCGGGGGAAGAAGTCGGCGTTGAAGAAGTCGCCGGGGAAATCATTCGGGGCCGAGACTCCATCCGGTGCGGCATCCCAGTTGATCCCGCGGTATCCGTCCAGATTGTTGAAAGGCGCGGGTGCATTCAGCTCACCCAGCGCGTCTTTGTAAGCTTCTACAGTCGCATCAATTTCAGCTGGATTGCTACCTGTTTCGGCAAAAACAGTCGGCAGACCGCAGCTTGTGATGGGTTGAGGTTCGGCATAGATAAAATCATCCATGGCGACCAGATCGTAGCCGTAACCGCCCTTCTCGTTAATGCCTTTATTGAGGCCGATATTACCCGTTGTGATGCGCACACGGTAGATGCACGGTTCTGAAAACTGGACACCGGCCAGGGAGAGCGTCTCGCTCCCTGCAACAGCGGCGACGTTTTCCGTATGGACCAGGTTATCATCCACATCGTAGAAATCCATTTTGGTGACGTCCGCTAAGTCGACATCGGTGAAGATGACGCCGAAGCTCTCGACAACTGCGGGGATTGACGGAGCTGCTGGGCTATAGAAACGCACATCAACCACGTTGGAGCCGATGGGTGCGAAGAGTCGCTCAGCCGAGTAGATCGTAAATTCGGCCGAGTAGGTAGGGTCGATGTTGTCAAACTCGATACCAGCCCCCGATTCCTTGGTTGCACTCAGCTGAAGTTCCGTGCTTGGCGTCGTAAAGCTGATCCCACGAGCACGCGGGAAAGCATCGAGGTTGAAGAAGTCGCCTGGGAAATCATTTGGAGCCGAGACTCCATCGGGTGCGGCATCCCAATTGATCTGGCGACGACCGTCCAAATGATTGATTGGGTGAGGTGCGTTGAGAGCGCCGATCGCATCGCGAAACTCGTTGACAGCGGGGCGAATTGCGTCGTCGTCATTACCGGTCGCACTATGTGAGACAGGCGATACGCAAGTAACAGCCGTTGTCGTCGCAGCTTGTACACGATGTGGCATCCCAACAACGATAGATGTAAAAAGTAAGATGGCGGTCAATATGAGCCGCGCATAAAATTGAAAATTTAATCTTTGCATAATTCTCCTCATGATGTTCTGATTCATTTGTCAGATAAAATTGTGCATTTACACAATTATGATAAAAATTCAAATTAATTGACCAGTTATCGTATTATCTCTTGTCTTACCACCTCCCATTTAATATTTCGGCATAATTCGAAAAGAGAGTGTAGATAATGACCGTATCCTAAACATTACGGTGAGAGCCAAATGACACTTAATTCGGTCTAAGAGCGTGTTTTAAAAGTGTCACAACGTGTCATTCTGAGCGGAGGAACGGAGCGAAGAATCCTCTTTTGGCACTTGGAACCAGGGATTCTTCGTCTCAAAACCTCCTCAGAATGACTTTTAAAACACGCTCTAAACTTGCGGAACAAAAAGAAACACGAAGGTTCTATCTCTCCTTCGTGCTCTTTGCGAAATATTAACTTTTTGGATTGACTTTATTTGAGAATCAGTAGATCGCAATCGTTAGATTCTTCGCTTCGCTCGAGAATGAGACGATTGCGGTCTGCCCTGAAAAAAAGGGCAGCAAGAGAAGAGAGAGAGGGGTTAAAGGCCGCGTTGAATAAGAAGCGGGTCCAAGTTGACCCGCCAGAGTGGGTGGCGTCGTTGCCTGTGCCCAACGCAAATCAGTTGTAGTGAGCACCGTACTTAGGCGGTCGGTGCCAAGAAAACCTTGAAGCCGAGGGACTCGAGGGTTTTGAGTGCGCCGGCTTGTGCATGCTCCTTGCGTCGTTTGAGAAAGAAGTCGCCGCCGAGTTCTTCAAAGACGGCATCGGGCTTGTCGATGAGATGATAGACGATGGTCAAGATGGAATGGGCCACGGCAATAGCTGCCCGCTTGGCTCCGCGTCGTGCCTTGAGACGGTGGAACTGTGCGGCGAGATAGGTGTCCTTGGTGCGAGAGGCGGCCCAAGCCGCTTCAACGAGGGCGGTGACTAACCATTTCTGGCCCTTTCGTCGGCGACCACTCTTGCGTTTGCCCGCCGATTCGTTGTTGCCAGGACAGACACAAGCCCAGGAGGCCAGTTTCTTAGCTGAGGGCCAGCTTTCGACCGAGGGACCGATCTCCGCCAGAATTATCTCGGCGACGACTCGCCCCACACCGGGAATGGCATCTAGGCGTGCGATGAGGTCAGCATGCGGAGCCATGAGGACCCCAATCTGTTGATTGAGGGCATCAATGCGTACATTCAGGTGATCGAGATGATGCAGAACTTCTTGCAGCATAAAACGATGATGAGGACGGACCAGTCCCGTCAACGCATCAACCAACTGGGAATCTTGGCCCGCAGCCGCTTTTGTGCCAAGTCAGCCATGGCTTCTGGGTCCATCTCATCTGCAATCAGGGCCTCGATCATCTGGCGTGCCGATACACCTTGGATGCTCGTGACCACCGATCCCAACTTGACGTTGGCATCTTCCAACACCTTATGCAGGCGATTGACTGCCGCACTCTTCTCTTGCAAGAGACGCGTCCGATAGCGCGTCAGGTCTCGCAAGTCCCTTTGCTCCACATCTGGAATGAAACTGCGCTCCAGCAGTCCATAACTCATCAGTTTCGTGATCCAGGCCGCATCGCTCTCATCCGTCTTGCGACCAGGCACCTGTGCCAGATGGCGGGCATTCACAATCCAGACCTCAAAATGCTCATGCAACACATTGTAGATCGGTTTCCAATACACTCCCGTACTCTCCATCGCCACATGCGTGATCCCATACGACGACAGCCACGACCTCAACCCCTCCAACTCGACCGTCGTTGTCCCAAATCGCTTGCGCACCTGCTCCATCCTCCTGATTCATCTACACACACGCCACTACCATCCGCTTGTGAACATCCAGGCCGCTGCACTTCGGAAACATCACTTCCATCTTCCTTTCCTTTCGCAGCCGCTTATGTGTACCCGATTGTGAGCACAGTCTGCCCTGCGTGTTTCGTCCCGAGGAACGTCCACATCCCGTGGCGCGTCGGTGTACACCAATCTAGCTACTGAGCGTTCTTTACTTGACCACGGACCTTTCCCGATTTCTGTTCGGCGGCTGCCACCACACTTTAACACATTTTTCATCCCCTGTTGTGTTGGCTCACCGCATGTTTATCTACTGAGTATTTGGATAGAGGGTTCAGGTAGGGTTAAAGAGGAATGTTGTCTATTGCGAACCATCCTCTACAATCGTCGGTGCTTCAATGATTGTCATGCCAGCCAATCGCTCCGGGTTTGTCTGGCGCTCATTCACCACATCGCGAATCCAGATTTCCTCTATCTGGTCACCGAAATCTTCGCAGAGTTGACTGTATATGTCGGGATCATGCTCCCCTGAGTCGCCCACCAAGATGAATTTTCGCTCTGGAAATCTGCTCATAATTTCGCTAATCTGAGAGAGCTTTTGGTCCACAGTGGCGTCACCGACGAGTTTAAAGAGGTCTTTCCAAGTTTTGAGTGACAGCAGGTTTTTGGGGACGCTTTTCATATGGAAGGATCCTGCGGGGAATCCCTCTTTCGCAATAAAGCTGGCAAGAGGATCATAGAGCTGCCAAGGGCCGCCAGATACATAGTGAAAGGCAGCCTCTCCCAGCTCTTTGTATCTTCTTGCCATGTCGGGTGCCGCTCTGAAATCTCGCAAAAACGTATTGCGGACGACAACTTCCACACCCGCCGGAATTTCAGTGATCTTAATGGTATCATCGATGTCAGAGATGATAGACAAACCCTTGCTTTCAATTAACCTGACACGTCCACTCCCCACATGCTCTCTTGAAATTGCATGGTATGTCAACCACCCGTTTTCAGAACCTTGCGCGTCCATAAGTGCTGCAGCGCTCTCGTGCGGAAGGGTGATAAACCCCTCAATTATTCCGTTTAGATCGGTTTTCAGTCTGCTACCATTCTCAGATTGCACCATCCATTCTTCTTCCTCTGGGTCATTGTCAAACTGAAAGACTACCTCTTCCCGAGACTCACTATCCGCCACAATATCCGCAATCCGGACCGCTAGATTCTCTTGCTCAAGATCAGTTGCGTTGCCGATGCTTTCTGCCAGCGACGTGACGAGTCCTGCAACAAGCTTCCGCGGTTCATGAACCCACAGGCGCATTGGAATACGCCAATCACTTCCTTCTCGATAGCCATAAGTCGGGTAAAAAGTGACATCTTCCGAGTCTGCAAATAGCTCTTTCAGTCCTCTTGTGATGCGGTTCATTTTAATGCTCCAAGTCCCTATTCAATTACTAGGTCTGTTGACATTTAGCGTGCGCCCTCAGAGCGTTGGTCGTGTTGAGAGACACTTTCTCTCGGGAGGGCTGTCAAATGTCAACGGCTCCTAGTACCCGCCGATCATCTTCCGCCATCTTCCGCCACGCCGCTTGTTGCCGCCGGTGGGAATCCTTCATCAATGCCAAAGAGGCGTAGCACGCGCCGGTCGTTGCGTTGACGGGCGTCAGCCACGATCTGCTTGATGGTCGGCGTCTCGAAGGTGTCGCGGTGGGGCAATCCGATACGCGAAAAGTAGATGCTGATAAAGTACCGTATCGCACCCGAAGTGTTGAGCGTACCCGAATGGAGCAGTTCACAATGGGTGTAAACCATGTCGCCCGCTTCCAGGCTGACGAGTCTCTCGTTGGGGTGAGGATCATGGTGTGCCTCTTTGCCAATGTATGTGTAATCTAGATGCGAACCAGGGATCGCGCGCAACGGTCCTGAATCGAGTGTCATGTCCTGAAGATAGGTGAGACAGTTGCAAGCCATGGGTGGTGTGTAGGGACGAGGCTCGCGCGCATAGGTAAAGGGGTAGTTGACCCACTGCTCGGTTAGATTGAAGGCATCACGGTGCCATCCTGCCACCTTTCCCTTTTCCTCAACGCCTACCGAAGGATATCCAGAAATCTCCATGCTATCTAACTGTACGTAGGGACCCATGACTGCTTCTGCAAAGTCCAATAGTTTTGGATTTAGAATATGAGCGGCAAGTAGAGGGGCTAACGTCTCATGTTCCAGAATGCTGGAGATGGTTGCCCGAGGCCGTTCTGGATGTTCAGCGTGTCGGCGCGCAAATTCCGGATCGCACACGGCGCGTAAATTAGCCACTTTCTCTGGAGCAAGGTAATTTTTAAAGATTGTGTATCCATCACGTTGATATGCTTCCAGATGTTCCTGTACACTCTTTATCATATTGTTCTACATCTCTCCAAAATAATCTTTTTAAATGCACCTTTCAACCGCTCATCGCTTCTGGTCGGGCATGTCGGGGTTGATAAACGCCAAGTTTCCCACCCCCTGGTAGCGTAACCTGGGTGAGAAATCCCCACCCTTCGTCTTGTATGGGCGTGGTTTCGATATCAAACTCTTGCAGTTTCGCAATCAACGTTTCGAGATCCTCACACATCAAATAAAACTCTTGGATATTATTCTGATCGGACGGATGTACTGCAATTTCCGCGGGTGGCAAGCCGAAAATCAACCATCCCTCACCTACATCGACATACGGCATCTTGAAGACATCTCGCAGGAAGGCACGATCGGCCTCTGGATTCGTGCTGTAGATAATCGAATGTGCGCCGTTGATCATAAGTCTTTTTCCTCTCTATTCAGTGAACGCTTATTCAATCGCTCTACCACTATGGTACACAACATTCTTCATCACTCGCTCTTTAGTGGTTGCTGTCATCCTGACTAGAATTTGATGCTTTATCAGTAGACCGCAATCGTTAGATTCTTCACTTCGTTGGTGCTTCGCACCCACTACGTGAGCGGAATGACACGATTGCGCTCTACTGTTTATAGATTAAACAACTTGTTTGTTCAAAATCACGAATGAGGAATATAATACGATGATCAACTACTGAAAGGCTGGATAAAAAGGCATCTGGGTTGCCTGGCTAGGCCATCTCGACTTCAATTTGCTGGCGATTGTGTGTGCAGTCGCGCCAATGGTTTCTAGGTGGCCAAATTGCATAGATGTTCCGGCCAGGACCTCAAGTCGATAGATCGCCCGTTGACGCATGGTCGAAACGTTTCTTGGACGACTATCGGTGCGCAATCGGCGTCAATCGTCGCTGCATCATCATGAGGACGACACATGCCTCAACCAAGGCGCGATTGTACCGTTCATCATCAGCTGCTTCAGGACATCCTTTCACCAGCTCCGCCCGATAGATGCTTTCCATCTGTGTCACAATTTGAGCAGGAATACGGCTGACACACCAACAGAGCGGAAAATGCATCCTGCCGTAAACGCCATCAAAGAGTGCGTGTCGAAATTCGCTATAGCCAAAATCGATCAACCGTATCTCTGATTTCTCCCCATTACCAGCAAGTAGACAATTATCAGGACAAGAGTCAGCGTGTGTATACGTCAGAAACGGTCCTGGTTGATTAAAGGTGCTGGCAACCATCTCCAATTCATCATCTACGCCGGGCTCTGGGACAACACCAACTGCTTTTGATAACTTACGAAATTCTGGGATGAGCCAATCATACTGATAAAAGGGGGAAGATTTATCACGAGGTCCAAGGGCGTCACGGAGTCTATCGAATTCCGCCTGTTTGCCAACTGTTGTGGCGTGAAGACGCCCCAATGTTGCAGCCAACGCCGTGAGGGCTGTTTGTGCCTGTTCAAAATCATCTCCCAGGAGGATGTGGTCGAGCTGGGATCTCGGTGTCAACGCTTCGATCACAATAAAGCCGCGTCCACGGTCACCGCCATAAAAACGAGGAGCAAGCGGTGATGAATCTGGTTGGTCAACGGTCATCGCATTGAGAAATTGATAACCTGCCCATTCATTAAACAACTCCCACGCGGGTCCTTCATTGGCGTCTGGGTCGTATGGAGACTCAAAAGTGCTGCTCACCTGCTTGACGATAATGCTTGATGGTGCGTTGGGCGGTGAATTGAGCAATGGGAAGCGGGCAACAAGACCGTGGTTGCTCGGTTGGGTTGTCACAGAACCAAGGCGTATCTCTTGATCCAATGCCGTGGACATCATCTGCTCAATATCGAGTGGCGTAAATCGGATCATATGTTCTATTTCAACCCCGACATGGCAATCCCACGAATAAAGTAGTTCTGCAAGAAAACATAAATCACCATAATCGGCAAGATCGATAGCAGAGTCGCCGCCATGAGTGGACCCCATTCAATGCGGACCCAACCACCAGAGAGAGCCAACCGGGCCAACCCTAAAGGTAGCGTTTGCATCTCTTCGCTCTGTGCCACAACCAGCGGCCAAAGCAAGCTATTCCAACTGCCCATAAAGGTGATTAGACCAACCGTGAGCAAGGCTGGTCTGGCCAATGGCATGATCACCTGCCAATAGATACGCAGCCGATTGGCTCCGTCAATAAAGGCTGCATCCTCCAATTCTGTGGGAATCGTCATAAAAAACTGACGGAGCAGGAAGGTGGCCATCGCGCTGGTCAACCCAGGAACGATCATGCCCTGATAACTATCCAACCAGCCCAGATCGCGGATAATCTTGAAAACAGGAATCAACGTGACCCAACCCGGAATCATGATTGTTCCGAGATAGAGCAAAAAGGCTGTATTGCGACCATAAAAATTGATGCGTGCAAACCCATATGCGCCAAGTGAGGCCGTCAACAAAACGCCAAAGGTCTGCACCACGGCAATAATCGTGCTGTTTAATACTACTGTGCAGCAATATATTGTGAAACACAAAGGAAATTCGTTATATTTCTGGGCATATTGCTAACAAAACGCAAACAGAATGCAAAGGAAAAATGAGATAGACTGAAGAGCCAATAAAATGAAGCAGTCTTCGATGAAAGGAAATCAAGATGAAACTTGCTCAAGCAGTCAGGCCAATCCAAAAAATAAAATATACGCGAGAAGGTGTTAAACTAGCTCTCCAAAAGGAGCAAAAATGACAATCTCGCCAGAAATGGTTGAAGTCTTGAAAGAGACGAAGGCCATGTTAAGTGGATACGAAAGAAGGCACTTCATGGCCCAAACGGTCAAAACGATATGCGAAGGGAGTCCGACGAAAGCAGAACGAGAGTTGGGCTGGAATCGGGCGACGATAGCCAAAGCCCTGGAAGAACTAGAAGGCGGCTTCTGTTATGTCGACCAAAGCCACCGACGTGGTCGCAAAAAAGCCGAAGACCATATCCCCACTTTACTGGCCGATATGGTTGAAATCGCCGATCAATTCAGCCAGACCGATCCCACCTTTCGACCCCCCCAATTGTACACTCGACTAACCGCCGCCGAAATGCGTACCCAGCTCATCGAGCAGAAAGGATACACAGATGAGGAATTGCCTGGCGAAGAGGCCATCCGCTTGAAGCTCAATGAGTTAGGCTATGGCTCAAACCGGGTCAAAAAAAGTCAACCAGTGAAAAAGATCCCAGAGACCGATGCGATCTTTGATAGAATTCATCAGATCAATCAAGAAGCGGATGCAGACGAGACGGTTCTGCGCCTCTTGGGATGCCAAAGCGACGATTTTACTTGACCGTTTCTCGAGAGAAGGGATAAGTCGAGTGGTTGTCAAAGCGCTCGATCATGACTTTCAAGATAAGAAGACCGAGAAAGTCACTCCTTTTGGCATTTACCTCCCTTCAACCAAGGAACTCTTTCTTTACTTGACTCAGTCGAAAGTGACGAGTGACTTATTGTCGACTGCCTGATTGATTTTGGGAAAGCGTACGTGAACACTTTCCTCACGTCAAGACCCTCGTGATCAATCAGGACAATGGTCCCGAAAATCATACCCGTCGGACTCAGTTTATGTATCGTCTCTCTATTCAGCTCGCCTGCTACCCTCCTTATCACAGTAAATACAACCCCATCGAACGGGTTTGGGGCCATCTTGAAAAACACTGGAACGGTTCTCTTCTCGATTCTCTTGAGACCGTTCTCAATTTTGCCCGTTCTTTTCGCTTTAACCAACTACAACCCTTCGTTCACCTGAATTCCACTCTTTATGAGACCGGCGTCAAACTCACTCAGAAAGAGATGGACCGTTTGGAACAACGCTTCCAACGTTTACCTGGTTTAGAAAAATGGTTTGTCCTTATTCCCCCTCTCCATTCTCTCGTTCGCGTATAATTATTTATTTTTTTGGTTTAGCCTCAATCAATATGACTACAGCCAACTGGAAAGCCCGCCGCTGCTGGAACTGACAGAAGAGCAACTGGCGGCACTGGCCGACCAACTCCAGGAGTATCATGCCATATATAGTCCATACTTCAGCCATGTGGCTCAGAGAGAGCATGCGTACCACTACATGCGAGGCTCAGTAGATCCAAATTTCAGGTTTTGAGAGAGAGAATTCTGGCTAAACAGTTGACATAAATACAAATTTGCCGGTCGATATCTAGTTTTTGCGTTAGATTTGGGCGATTTTCAGATATGAAATAGGTTGTTTTCTGTAACCGAAATCTGAATAAATGACTCCAAAATCCCTGCAATCTCGACTGAAAATAGCCAAAAACGCCAAATTTGGATCTACTGAGGCTTGTTAGACCCCGAAATCAAACGCAAATCGGCCGAGAACATCGCGCTGGCGACAGTAGGAGAATCGGGTGTACGCCCCCCTGCAAAGCTTTGTGGGTCAGAGCCGCTGGAGCGGTGAAGCGATGCTGGCGGAACATACTCGACAGACAGGTGAGTTGTTGGGAGACGCAAATGGCGTCTTACTCCTGGATGGGAGCGACATTCCCAAGCAAGGAGAAGAGTCAGTGGGCGTCAAGCGGCAGCGGTGTGGCGAACTGGGCAAGATCGCCAACTGTCAAGCCGGAGTCTTCCTGGGATATAATAGCTCTCATGGCTATACCTTACTGAACTGTCGGTTGTATATCCCCCAAGAATGGTTTAGTGATGAGTATGCAGAGAAGCGGTACAAAACCGGTCTTCCCACTGACCTGACCTTCCAAACAAAAATGAATTGGCTTGGTCCATGATTGAGCAGACGCACGCCCTGGGTGCGTTGCCCATCCGCTGGATCACTATGGATGAAGCCTTTGGCAAAGATACTCATCTGCTTGACTGCATTGATGGCCAAACCGCTTACAGCTACTTTGCTGAAGTGCCCAAAGAGACTCGTGTCTGGACCTCCAGCCCCAGACCTATCTGCCCGCATCATCTGGACGCGGGCGCAAAGCTCCAAGCTCCGCGTCCGGCCTGGTGAACCTACGCCTCTCACCGTTGCTCAACTCGCTGACACCTTCCAGGAGCATGAGTGGCAACAGCATGTTCTCAAAGAGGGCTCCAAGGGCTTCATCGTTGCTTCCATTGCTTGTCGCCGCATTGTCTCTGTCCGCAATGGGCTCCCGGTTCTGCTCTCTGGCTCATCGTCCGCCGCAATCCCGATTGCTCTCTGCAATACTTTCTCCAATGCACCCCTTGAGACTTCCTTGGATGACTTCGCCACTGTTTCTGCTTTGCGTTGGCCCATTGAAACCATTTTTGAACAAGCCAAGCAGTTTCTCGGACTCAACGAATATGAAACTCGCAGTTGGCTCGGTTGGCATCATCATATGACCTTAGTCATTTTGGCCTTTGGTTTCTTGGCTCGTTCTCAGTTTTTCCTCAAATATGATGCCCCCGCTCTCACTTTGCCACAGGTTGTTGAACTTCTCCATGCCGTTCTGCCTAAACCTGTCTTGACACTCGCTGAGACTATCGAGCGCCTTCGCTACAAGCAACGTCGTCTTGCTTCCGCTAAACGCTCGCATTATCTTGTGCAAAAATCGAACATTATCGAGCCTTTACTTGATGCACAGTAGTATTAAGTAAAAGCGCGAAAAGGGCATCAATTCCCAAACAGTGACGTAGTTCTCTGGGTGCCAAACGGTGGGAAACCAACGCAGTGGAACCGCAGCAATGTCCGCTGCGCCCTTAAAAGAACTGAGAACCATCCAAACGAAAGGCATGGCAGTAAAGATTGTGCCGGCAATGATAAAAAAGTAGGCAATCAACGATCGGACGTTTCTCCAGAGTAGTCCTCCATCGGCGATGGCGCCCTTTCGAACAGCCTGCCCTGATACAGTGTAACTATCGGAAGTCATAGTGAACCCATTTTCGTGCGAGGTAAAAATGAAGCGCTGTGAGAGCAAAGATGATGACCGCCATCACCCAAGCAATTGATGAAGCGTAGCCCATCCGCAGGCGGGACCAAGCCTCGGAGTAGAGATGGACGGCTGGCATGAGTGTCGAATTCGCAGGACCGCCGCTGGTCATCACATAAACGATCTCAAACTGCAGCCAGACCGTGATCAATCCATTCGTGATATAGAAGAAGATTGACGGTGTCAGCAGCGGTAGGGTGACGTAGCGAAATCCTTGCCAGAACGTAGCACCGTCTACCTTGGCCGCATCGATATAATCTTGCGGAATATCGAGCAGCGCAGCCAGGAAGATGACCATCCAATAGCCTGTCCCCATCCAAACCACCACCAGCGAAACAGAGGGCAAGGCCCATGCAGTATGGCCCAACCAGTTTGGACCCTCTATCCCCAAAGTGCTCAAGAAGTTGTTGAGCAGTCCAAAGTCAGATTGAAAAATGAGTGCCCAAAAAATAGCAATTGCCACGCTGGAAGTCACCGTTGGCATAAAGTAAAGTGCCCGGAGAAAAGCACGCCAACGAATATTTTGTAGCGCCAGGGCCACGGCAATTCCCCAGACCAGACCGGCTGGAATGGTGTAAAGAGCATAATAGAGAGCATTTTTATAGGCCAACCAGAAAACCCAGTCGTTGGCTAGTTCTTGATAGTTGGCCAGCCCCACATACTCGTCTAATCCAAGCGGATTCCACTTGCGAAAACTGAGGCGCAAAGAATCGTAGAGCGGGAAAGCGGTAAAGATAGCGACCAAAATCCAGAGCGGCGCAATAAAGAGCCAGCCGCTCATGTTTTCCATTAAGCGTCGTCTGGAGATATTCATTACATAACTCACATTTTTATAGAGCCAAGAGTAAGCCCTGCAACGTACTGCTTTTGCATTGCTAAGAACAGCAGAACAACTGGGATTGACACAAGGGTGGCGGCAGCCATCACGACACCGTAGGCCAATTGTTGACCCGCCACGTTTGATGAGAGGTTGGCCAGACCGATGGGCAAAATTAACTTTTCATCGCTGCGCAGGACAACCAGTGGCCACAAGAAACTGTTCCAGTTTCCCAGAAATGTTAGAATCGCTAACGTGCCCAATGCTGGTTTGATCAAGGGCAACACGACACGCCGATAGATACCAAACTCCGAGGCACCATCCATACGCGCGGCATCAAGCAGATCCGTTGGAACAGTCGTCGCGAACTGCCGCATGAGAAAAATACCAAAAGCAGGTGCCACAAAGGGAACAACCAGCGCCACATATGTATCCACCCACCCCAAACGGCTGATCATAATGAACAAGGGAATCAGGATGAGCTGAAAGGGGATCATCGTGGAGCCAATGAGTAGAATAAAGAGCCCATTCTTGCCCCGAAAATTGTATTTGGCAAAACCAAAGCCAGCCAACGAACTAAAAAAGAGAACGGCTAGGGTCGTCAGGACAGCCAGCCCAATACTATTCAGATACCAGGTGCCGAACGACCATTTTGTAAAGAGTGTAACATAGTTAAATAGATCAATTGTCTCAGGCAACAGCCATGGCGGCCAACGAAAGATTTCCCCCGTGTTCTTAAACGAGGAGATGATCATCCAGCCAAAAGGAAGCACCGTCAGGAGAGCACCGCTCAGAACAACAATATGTAAGAGAAAGCCACCGAAAAGGGCGCGGGATCTGTGAGGCATGTTCGTTTTACTGCGCACTCCTTCGATTCACTCTTCGCTACGGAATACACCAAACCAATAAAGCTGGAGTAATGATAGCGTAAAGACGACGCCAAAGAGTGTGACACCAACGGTGGATGCGTAGCCAAATTCCAGCCGCTGAATGCCGCGTGAGTAGAGATACTGTACGATGCTAATGCTCGCGTTTCCGGGACCACCTTGGGTCAGAATATATGGCTCTTCAAAGATCTGCCAGGAACCGATGAGCACAATGACACTGACAAAGATAATGACGGGACGCAGCGAAGGTAAGGTGATAAAGCGAAGTTGTTGAAAGCTAGTGGCTCCATCGATGGAGGCTGCTTCATAGAGAACCACAGGAATTGATTGTAGACCCGCCAGGAAATAGATCATTGTTAATCCCGTCCAGCGCCAAGTGATCAAGCCAATCAACGAGAATTTGACCCAGAAGGTACTGCCCAACCAATTAATCGGCTCAAACCCCAACCCAATCAGCGGCGCGTTGATCAGGCCATAATCTTTGTTATAAAGAATGACAAAGACTAAGGAAACGGCAACGGCAGAGGTAACGATGGGCGAAAAATACATGCCCCGCCAGAAGCTTTTCCCGCGCAAGAGCTTAGCATCTAGGGCCACAGCCAATAATAATGCAAGAGGAACGACCCAGAACAGGCTCGCCGCGGAATAGACTAGTGTATTCTGGACCGATGTCCAAAAAACCGGATCGTCAAAAAGCTTCGTATAATTCCTGGCCCCCCGAAACGTTGGCGTTCCGAGGGCACTCCAACGAAAGAAGCTCAGAACGATCGCAAAGATCGTCGGACCCAAAAAGAAAATGACAAACAGGATGTAAAAGGGGGAAACAAAAAGATAAGGCGCGAGTCTATCCTGGCGACGCCAGCTTGCGCTCGGTTGGTTTTCAGCCGGAAGCTCATGGACCGCACGCATTGTTTCCCCCCGACTATCTTTACTGATAATCCGCGATCTCTTTATTCGTCACTTCTACAACCGCATCGATCAACTCCTCGTCCGTTGTCGTTCCCTCGAAAAAGGCGGGTAATTGGGCCGTAAACTCGGTCTGGAAAGCGTCGCGAAACTGACTCTGATACCAAATTGGCGTATCCTCGGCGACAGATGCCAGCACGGAGCCAATGGCCTGATCACCATAATAGGGATCGGTCAACTCGGAGATACGCGGGTCATTGAGCGCCTCGATCATGTGTGGATAGTACTGGATCATCTCAAAGCGTAGGATCTGATTCTCTTTCGTCATATAGCTGAAGTGTAAGAGATCCCAGACCAGCTCGGGGTTTTCTGATTCTGACGTAATGGCAAAACCGGTGCCGCCCCACACGCTCGTCGTATGCCCTTTCCCATCGCTCCAGACAGGCATGGGCGCCACGCGCCACTGCCCTTCCATATCGGCTGCTTGGGGTTTGAGAACAGCTTCTGAATACCAATCGGGCATAATTGCTCCAGCTAACTTCCCTTCGGCATAAGCATTGAAGAGAGGTGGCCCCCAGAAATCTCCGCCGAGCGCAACATGAAACATGCCGCTGTCGAGACCCGCTCGCAACAGCTGTAGCACCTCCAGCGCGATGGTGCGATTTGGCTCTTCACCAAAGACGAAATTGCCCTGCTCATCGAAGAACTGGCCACCCCGCTGCAGGAAAAACATGAGCACATAGCTAGAACTATTGGTCATGGGAAGCATCGCGACGCCATCTTGGGCCAGGATTTCACCAACATCCAAGAACTCATCCCACGTCGTGGGGACTTCTAGACCATATTCTTCAAAAATGGCTGGTTGGTAATAATAAATGGTAGCGCTCAAGGCGCTCTCTACACCATAGATGTTGCCGTTGTGCATGTAAGGTGTCCAGCGGCCTTCAACGAAATCTTCCCGCTCGCCACCGATCAGATCAGTGAGTGAAACAAACTTGCTGGCAATGATATCGTCCTTCATGAAGCGGGGAAACGCTCCCTGCTCCAGGCCAATCAGATCTGGCACCGGCTCTCCAGAAGCTAGATTGGCCAACACCTTCGTGAAGACATCGGGCACTTGTTGGAAGTCATAAATGAACTCAATATCAGGATAATTCTCTTCCCAAACAGCCGCACGGTCGCTAAAAAAGTCTACATAGAGCTGATCATGGGTCCACATCGAGATGGTGACTTGTTGCTTGCCACCTTCAGCGGCTGCATCACCGGCGGCATCGGATGCCGTTGGTGCGGCTCCACCAGTACAAGCGGCCAATCCCAAGATTAAGACAAGGGTAAAGACGAGAATAGGGTGCTTTGTCATTGGTGTTTCTCCTTGGGTTAAACGCTCATCAGACGAAATTGTACAAATTGACTACAACTTGTTGGTCTGAGATACAGTCTCGCTAGGCGATGTTTTTGCTACTGTATCAGGTCGTCTCCCCACAGAGGGGGGAGCCATCATGCGGATCTGCTGTTCCGTGGCATTGGGATAATCAGCCAGATTGTAATACTCTTGCGACCAAGCAGAATGACCTGGACTATATTTATAGAGTAAGGCGCGTCGCTCGTGATCGGCTGTCCAGCGCATAGTGCCGTGGATCAGCGCCTCGGTAAAGATGAGAGCATCTCCCGCCTCGACTGCCGGTTGAACGACATAGTGGGGCACTCGCACATAATGGCGTACGTCGTCTGGTAGGCTATCCACAAAGTTGCTCTTGTGGCTCCCTGGTATACAGCAAAAGCCTCCATCGCCCTGTGCAGCAGGGGTGAGAAAGAATGTCGCAACCGTCAACCCATTGCGCATAATGCCATCTCGGTATTTATACCAGTGATCGGCAGCGCGATCCGTTTCGCCACCATGAAGACGCCCGCGCTCGGCACCCTTGTTCATGAAAATACAGTAATCGTGATCAATGCGCACCTTAGGACCAAGCAGCTCGACCAGATAGGGCAGAATCTTAGGATGATCAATCAAATTCTGAAAGTCTGATCCCCATCGAGAGACACAGCTCGTCCGGCGAAAGTCATCCTCTTCACCATCAGGAGCAAAGACCTGATCGGCCTGGGCATTCATGGTATGGACTTCTGCCGGTGTCAATACATTTTTGACAACGAGATAGCCTTCCAGATCGAACATGAACTTTTCTTCTGGTCTCATTGATACCTGCTTTCCAAGTCGATCGCTTGTTCAACAAAAAACCTGACGTTCTTTGCCACAACATCACTCTTGGCAAACGCCTTGATGTGACGCCGATATTTGCCGCTCCCTTCTAGAAAACCTTCCGGATCGGATAGCTCATTCCCCCGGCTAAACACAACAGATACATGTTTCTTGTTTCCGTACACGCCTCCGATATGTTGATCGTTGAGGAAAAAGCCAATTCCACCGTAGATAAACTTTTCGCCTATCTGAGGTTCAAGCTCGCCATAAATTTGTCGAACTTCCTTTACAATGTGCGCCTGTTCCGAAGAATAGAATTCAAGATCCTCGATGAATCTTTCGATCTGGTTATCCATTTTATCTAGATCTCGTTTTCGTATCTTCGGTTCCTCAATGTGACTACAGTAAATATATAGGGAAGTCGATATTTCTCATACAACCTCGCTTTTTCAAGACTGATCGCACCCATCATTGAGTTCTCCTAGGTAGGGTGCCACAAGAATCCTCGCATTTCTCGATTTTCCCGTAACTCATCGAGTCGCTCAAAGCGCAACTTGTAGCTTTTGAAAACCTCATCGCCAACGGGCGTAAAAAAACACGCATCATCAGGCAAAGGATCTGCTAAACCAGAGACTCCACAACTAAATAAGCCGTCAAAAACACAGGGATAGGCCCAATCACTGATGCCAACATAAGTGGTGAATTCATAAGCGCGTGACACGGCCATATGCTTCCAAAGGTTCCGCGCGGGGGCAGGGTCTGGCTTTTGGGTGACGGAGAATGAAGGAATTAGCACCACATCCGGCAATGTTTCAAGTTGGCGGAATAATGCTGAAAACCAGAGATCGGCACATATCAGGACGAGGACGGAACGCCCGTGGAGGCAAAAATGTCCCCACGTCGTCCCGCCCTCAATCTCTCGGTCAAGCTCACTACCATATGGTCGAGATTTTTCATAACGCGCAACAATATCTCCTGTTGGGCTGGCAACAACGGACCATACCTGTGTCACGTTGCTCGTGATGCGAACCACCCACGACGATACATCCAAGGGTTCTGGCAAGCGTTTGAACCCAGTCCTCGTATTGCTCCGCATTGGAAGACGCCCCGATTAATTCAGGGAGGACAAGTATGTCAGCACCTCCGATTGTATCTTCGGCTTTCACGGTAGCACGAAGAATTATTTCAAAGTTTTGATTGATGTCCTCTAACCGCTTGACCGGCTGCGCAAGTACTAACTTCATTCCATGTTTTGCCGATCAGCTATTCCACGGTCGTGTGGCCAGCCCCGCATTCACCTCTTCCGCTAAACCAGGCAGAAGATCAGCTGGCTCTTGCTCGTTGGAGTAGATCAGCTCCAACTTGTTCATGCTGGCATTCACTTCGGACCCCAAATCAAAGCGCAGATGACGACGTGGGGCACCGTGTTCGAGCAGTTTGCCGTAGAAATCAGGCGTCAATCCTTCGGGTGGATTGTCGGGCCACTGATCGTACCATGCACCTTCAAGGGCGCTCTTCGTGGTAGGCAGACCAGATAAACTAACAAACATGACATCTTCGGCGAAGGTATCACCAGCGTAAAATTTGACCGCTTCCCAACTGGCATCGACATCGGGCGCATTGTTGGGGATCACCCACCCCGCTGTGAAGTTGGGCACAAGCCAGCCATCTGCACCAGCAGCAGGACCATAAGGCTGTACACCAACGTCCCAGTTGAAAGAAACTTCATCTTTCTTGCTACGCAGCCAGCCAACCTGCCATGTACCATTCATCATGATGGCTAATTGACCAGCCAGGAATAGTTCGTTGACACCAGTCTGGATTGAACCAGGCTTTACTGCGACATCTTCGTCATGCATCAGATTTTGATAGAATTCATAGGCCTGGATTGCCGCCTCGCTGTCCAAGAGCGACTGAGTGACTCCGTCATCAAAGACAAATTCACCGTTTGTGTTCGGCCAGATCTCCCAATTCCAGTTCGCACCACCAGCAAAGCCATATTGAGTAATCTGGTCACCGTCGCGCACCGTCAGAGCCTTACTCCACTCTAACAGATCGGCCCAAGACCAATCATCTAATGGCCCAGGTGCTGTCAAACCAGCCGCTTCAAAGAGGTCTTTATTGAAGTAGCAGTGAAATGAACCCATATCGGCGGTCAGGCCATAGAGCTTGCCATCATGCGTCCATTGCTCCAGTGCACCCGCGACAAAGTTGGAGAGATCATACCCATCGCGTTCAACCAGATCATCAAGTGGGCGCAATATCCCGCGGTCTAGATATTGGGGCACGCTGTCTGCATTAAAGGTGATGACGTCATAGGGATCGCCACTTGCCAACTTGGTGAAGACCTTGGCATGAAAGTCAGACCCAATAAAATCATATTTAACCGTCAAACCAGTCTGCTCTTTAAAAGTGGTATTGAATGACGCTTCGGCACCCTCGATCTCATGAGGCGCCCACTAGGACGGTGCAACGATTTCTGCGATTGTGTATTTGGCGGGTGAGTCTGCTTCTTCTGACGAGGCAGCTTGTTGGGATGGTGGGGCAGTGCAACTGATTAGCGCGAGACCAGCACCAGCTAGACCGACCCGCTTTAAAAATGTTCGACGTGAAAGTTTCTGAGTCACTTTGGATCCTCCTTTAGAATCGCGGAAATTAACTAACAAGGGAAGGGTATTGATTCCAAAAATTGGTTGCAAATATGGATTTTAGGAATTCATATAATGAAAGAAACCAATCGCTAACAATTGGGGAGTAGTCAATCGGCAAAAGATCGCAGCAAAAATTAGCTACTCTAAACTGAGCCCTGCATAAAACATAGTTTTGTTTTATCTGGTAGAACTGTCGGAAAGACTATGTTTTCATGTCAACCGCAGCGTAGTATTGTGACCAAACTTAATAGTAACATCGATCAGATGGTTTCTCAAAGTCGGTCACTTAATTTGGGTTCAGTTCAGCAGCGCACTGCGCCGATGGGTGGATATCTGTAAGGCTCTTCCAACAATTAAAATCCCTAATTTGATCTGGAAAAGCGCAAGCCATTCCAGAAAAATTGACTTGGCAAATCAGGGATTTATTTCTCTGGAATGGTCTAACCAAGGATAGCGAAGGCAATAGAGGTTATGCTCATATTCCAGCAAAATCTTCAAGCGACTCAACATCCAAGATCTTTATCCGCCGGTATCCTAGCTCTAGAAGACCCTGAGATTTGAAATCACGCAAGATGGCGCTAACGGTTTCACGATAAGTGCCTATGTGATCGGCAAGTAGCTGATGACTGATCTTTTTGAGCAAGAGTGTGTTTTCACGTTCGCTGAAATCTAACAAAAGTCCCGCCAGTCGCTGAGGCAGCGTCTTATGAGCCACCTCTTCAAGTCCATCTTCCACTTGTAGTAAACGTTCTCCATAGGTCTGAAGCATCCCCCAGCTTAATATGGGGTATTGCATTGCCATATTACGTGCTTGTGGTGCTGGAATTGTCCAGACTTTTACATTCTTGGCAGCTTCGGCAAATAAATGAAAGTCGCCTTCTGGATTCAAGTGAATGTCGGCTAATCCCTCGCCAAATATGGCACCCGATTCGAGCGTCGAGACAACCATGCGTCGCCCTTTTGCATTCAGGCAGACCAGATTGGCTACACCCGAAACGAGAATGTAGAGATTCTCTGCCAGTTCTTCAGATGAAGCGACCACGGCGCCCTGTTTGAATACGCTCATGTGCACATTTTCGCTAAACCGGCGATCTTCGTTGCGTAATGCGAACAGGGTGTCTAACGTGCTTGTGTGGTCCTGTGATTTAATCGAATTGAATGATGATTCTGCCATTGTTTACGTCCTCCTTGCCGATGGGTTTACCTGTATGAAACGTCTTTCGTTGCTGTTTATATCTCCGTATTCGAATCCAAGGCAGTTGGAATGTAGGTCGCAACGAGCGCCGTGAGAAAAAACGCGATTGGGAGTAATGACATGATTTTTCCGCCTTTATCTGTTTTCTATGATGACTCGAACATGAAGTTTGAACTGTTTAGCACTTACTTTCTCTATTTTTTCCTGTTTCCCGATTATATCAGATATAATCCAATCTGTCAACCATTTGAACGTATTTTGAATATATTTTGAAATAAGCGCCAAGAAAATATTCTAGACACTGAGAGACAGAATAGTAAACAGTAAATCTTTAACAATTCATATGCTACACAATCCCGTCTTAGAAAACTTACCTCCAAAGGTGAAATACCCTCTTCATGAAGGTAGATATGGCGGTCATGCCATCACAAAATGTAAGTGAAATCACAACATCTTGTTCCGATCGAACATATTATGAATAATACATGAATATAAATTGAATATATACACTAACAAACACTCCTCGATCGAAGCGGTGGACAAATGCAATGTTGACAAGAGAGGAACAAGGAAAATCTATGTTTAGACGAATGTTCAAGCGGGACAGTAGTGGCTCAACAGGGAACGAGGTTAATGATCGGCAGCCCAATGTACAACTCATTAATTTACGAAGCGTTGCAAAAGTATATGAAACGGCAGCCGGCGAATTTTTGGCGCTTAAAGATATTGACCTACAGGTAGGTCACGGTGAATTTGTAGCTGTTGTGGGGAAGTCCGGCAGTGGAAAGTCAACCTTGACCAATATGATTACAGGTATCGACCGACCTTCGCAAGGTGAAGTGTGTGTCGATGGCACCATGGTGCATACCATGAGCGAAGGCCAAATTGCTCGTTGGCGAGGCCGCACGATTGGTGTTGTCTTCCAATTTTTTCAGCTGCTACCGACCTTGACTCTATTAGAAAATGTCATGCTCCCCATGGATTTCTGCAATATGTATAGCAAAAGCGAACGGCGGGACCGGGCAATCAGTCTGCTAGAGCAAGTAGACTTGGTTGATCAAATCGATAAATTGCCCAGCGCCGTTTCTGGTGGACAACAGCAGCGTGTTGCAATCGCTCGGTCGCTGGCCAATGACCCGCCGATTATCGTGGCTGATGAACCAACCGGCAATCTGGATTCACGTACAGCAGACGCCGTGTTTAGGCTTTTTGAAGGTTTGGTGGAAAGTGGAAAAACCATTCTCATGGTGACACATGACGATGACCTGGCCCAGCGGGTGACACGTACTGTTACGATCGCTGATGGCGTAATCGTCAGCGATGACAAAACTTCACAGGTATCACCTGTCAAAGACGTAATGGTGGAAGAGTTGACGACACCGAGAACCAGAATTCTTGACCGTCCAAGCCCATTGCTACCCGTGCCAAATCCTGTTGGGGTACCATCTCTCGGGGAGGCAGTTCATGCTTAATCCACGTTGGCGCAAAGTTCTGCGCGATCTAAGTTCAAATCGAACGCGAACGTTGCTGGTCATTGCATCAATTGCCGTCGGCATTTTCGCTGTGGGCACTGTCCAGCAATTGCGCACTGTGATTCTGAGACAGATGCAAGCGGTCTATGATGTGAGCAGCCCGGCGCACGCGACGATTATTGCTGACAATCTAGACGATGAGATCTTAGAGAGCGTGCGCAGAATGCCCCAAGTGGCAGCAGCGGAAGGACGCAACTCGCTCAACATGAACATTGAAGTAGAGCCAGGGCGCGTGGAGCCATTTACCGTCACGGCTATTGACAATTTCGAAGAAATCAGCATCAACCTTTTGCGTCTCATGCTAAGACTGGATCGTCATCCAGAATTTGGGGCGGATGGAACCAGATGGCCAACGAAAAACGAAGTGATTCTTGAAAGAAGCTCGCTTGACTCGCGTGACGCATTTCCTGCATCCTTACAGGTAGGAGACTCTATTCTGCTGGAGACTGAAGCGGGGAAGCGGCGTGATTTAACCGTTACCGGCGCAGTCTACGATGCCAGCACCTTTCCAGCAACCTTTACGGGTCGAGCATATGGTTATGTTACCTTCGAAACGTTTGAACGTTTGGGTGGCTCAAAGATCTATTCACAGCTGAATATCCAGGCGAATGGTACGCCTGAGCAACTTCTCGATGAGGAGTATATTACACAAATTGCGAATGAAGTTGGTGACAAAATTGAAAAGAGTGGTCGAACCGTGCAGCGTATACAGGTACCTGATCCAGGCGAACTGATCTTCCAAGACATTTTCGATTCGATCGCCTTGCTCTTGACACCACTTGGTCTTCTCGCTCTTTTGTTAAGTGGTTTTCTCGTTGTTAATACCATTTCTGCGATTATGGCTCAACAAGTACGGCAAATCGGTGTCATGAAGTCAATTGGTGCGCTGCGTAGCCAGATCGTCTTCATGTACTTGGGTGCGGTCTTTACATATAGTCTATTGGCACTGATTGTGGCTGTTCCGCTAACGGTGCTTATCTCGGGTAGTCTCATGCAGATATTGGGGCGCTTTATCAATATCGACTTTCCGGCCTGGACACTCCCAACCAATGTATTGATTATTCAGATCATTGTTGGCTTGCTCGTCCCTCTCATGGCGGCCCTTTATCCTGTTTTCCGAGGCACGGGCGTCACAGTGCGCGAGGCCATTTCAGATGTTGACATTGGCAATCCAGGAGTTGATCTCATCAGCATGATCCTTAGCCGAATACGTCAACTATCTCGACCTCTGCAACTCTCTTTGCGCAATACGTTCCGTCGTCGTGCACGATTGGCTGTCACGTTGATTATGCTTGTGTTGGGCGGCATGATCTTCATGACCATCGGTAGCGTTCGTATCTCACTGAGCAATTTGATTGAGGAAGCATTAGCTTACAATCAATTTGATGTGCAAATTCAGTTTGAGCGAGCCTATCGCACCATGCAAATAGAACAACTGGTGAAAAGCGTTCCTGGTGTGACAACTGTAGAAAGCTGGGGCTCCAGTTTGGTCACGCGTATCCGCGATGATGGAACTGAAAGCAGCCCCATTACGGTTTTTGCCTTGCCTGCCGGCAGCGAAATGGTGCAACCAACGCTCGTGGAAGGGCGCTGGCTGTTGCCTGAAGATGAAAATGCGATTGTCGTCAGTCAGAAAATTCTTGCAGCAGAGGACGACATTAGGGTTGGTGATTCAATTGTGCTAGAGGTGAATGGGAAAGAAGGTTCCTGGGTTGTGGTTGGTATCGCCCAAGTACTTGGTGGTCCGCCGAGCCAGATTCCGGTTTACATTAACTATCCGTTTTATGCTCGTTACACACAAACTGTTGGTCAGGGAGACAGCGTACAGCTCAAAATCGATCCAGCGAATGGGCGTGATGCAGCCGAGATGGCGGTTTTGCTGGAAGAATCGCTAGATAATGCAGGCGTGCGTGTCGCATCCACCTTCACAGCTGATCGGATCCGGCAGATTTCCGGGGGCTTCTTTGACATTATCGTCTACTTGCTTTCGGGCATGGGTGTTCTTATCGCCGCTGTTGGAGCGCTAGGCTTAATGGGCACAATGAGTATAAATGTACTAGAACGAACTCGCGAAATCGGTGTAATGCGCGCCATTGGCGCATCGGACGGTGCAGTGCAGTGGATCGTGATCGTGGAAGGCGTGATCATTGGTCTGATCAGTTGGCTGATTGGTGCAGCCTTAGCCTTTCCTATGGGGGCGGGCATCAGTTCCGCCGTGGGAAGGATTCTGTTCAGCACGCCACTCCCCTACACCTTCTCTGCCAACGGCGTCTTTTCCTGGTTCGTGATCGTTAGTATCTTGGCCACGCTGGCGAGCTTCCTGCCTGCATGGAATGCATCACGCCTGACGGTGCGTGAAGTGTTGGCGTATGAGTAGAGCATGGGTTTTTCGCAAATCTGCGTTTGATTAATCTACTCAGTGCATTGAGTATTGCCCCGGATTCTTCATTCAACAGCCACAAATTTGGCAACCCATACGGAGCGCGCTTATAGAGCTTACAATGGACAGGTCTTGTTTTTTAGATGACTATCTCTGTCCCAGTTTGCACAATTATTGAATCGAAGAAAAAAATATATAGCCAAAAATGGAAACACTAGTCCATTGACATCGAAAGCAATTCGGGAACGGCATACATTCTACACAAGTTGTCCGATAGGTACCGAGCATGTACCAATGCATGTGCCAAACTTACTCATTTTTTGTGCAAATTCACATATTAGGTTAGAATCAGATGCAAATTCGCAATCAGTATATAGGATTATTTTCTATGACCGAGCGCACAGACGAACAAGTGCCAATGTTTAATATGAAAGCTGTTACCAGAGAGACCGGCTTGAATCCCATGACGATTCGTTCGTGGGAACGACGCTACGGTTTACCAAGTCCACAGCGTTCTGAAGGACGGCATCGTCTCTATTCGCAGCGCGACATAGACACGCTCAAGTGGCTGGTTGCGCGGCAAGACGAAGGACTTGCCATTAGCCATGCGGCCAATATGTGGACGACGTTAGAGGCCCAAGGGACAGATCCGCTGCAACAGAGCACACACTCAAATTCAACATCTGACTCTGCGGCTACCAGACAGAATGTCGTGATTGGCGCAGAAATGAATACGCTGCGTGCTTCATGGGTGGATGCTTGCCTGCGCTTTGATCGTGAGGGGGCCGATCGGGCACTTGCCCAAGCATTTTCTCTTTTTCCAGCGGAAATGGTCTGCTTGGATTTGCTACAGAAAGGTTTGGTCGAGATTGGCGAAGGCTGGGTGCAAGGTACTGTAACAGTTCAACAGGAGCATTTTGCCTCCGCCTTGGCACTTGGACGTCTTGAAACGTTGATCGCCTCTGCGTCGAGACCGATTCGCCCCGAAAAAATCATTACAGCCTGCGCTCCAGATGATAACCACACATTTGGCTTACTTTTGTTTACCCTTATGTTATTACGCAAAGGGTGGGACGTCATTTACCTGGGCGCCAGCGTTCCAGTGGCAGAACTGGTGAAGACAGTTGCCCAGGTTGAGCCGCGGCTTGTGGTTATGTCTGCACAACGCTTCTATACCGCCTCAACCCTGTTGGATGTGGCAAACGTGGTTCATGCACATGGAGTTCCATTTGCCTTTGGTGGAGGTATATTCAATCAAATGCCCGGCTTGCACAAATTAGTGACAGGTCACTTCTTGGGGCGCTCGCTCGACGAATCGTTGGATAAAGTTCACTCTCTTCTCACCAAGCAAAAGGTTGCCGCATCGCCTATCGCCGTTTCGCAAGCGGACAAACAGGCTCTAGATGACTACAATAAGTGTCGGACACACATTGAGTCAGATATTTGGGATGCCTTTGTGGGAAGGGGAAGGCCAACAGAGCATTTGACCACACTCAATCGTGACATGGCGCAGCTCATTACTGCAGCCCTTAAGTTTGGTAATTTTAAGAGCTTGGGCATTGATCGCAGTTGGATTGAGTATCAGCTTATCGCTTATCGGCTATCTTCCGAAGAGCTGCAAGATTATCTATACGAATACTATCGGGCTGCTAAAATCTATTTGTCGAATTCTAGTCAGATTGTCTCTGACTGGCTGGGGCAGATCATCGCTTCCTGACAAGCTTCAGCCGATACAATTTCTCGCGGAGTAGGCGTTCTCTATTACACGCAGTAGACATAATCCTGCATTTCTCAGTCAAAACAGACTCGAGCGGGCCAAATGGTCCGAGATTCTCTACTGCGTCTTTTTTCGCCATTTGAACGCTCTACCTCTGAGAAATCCTACTGCGTGTAATCTCTAATGCGGCTATACTTGACTGGATCCGGCGTTAGAGAACGCTGCGCCATGCATGGCGACTCCACGAAAAATTGGATCCACTGAGCCTACTTAGAACCTATCCGAAAAGTAGTTGTGAGTCCAACCAGATTCTCGAGTGAGAATGCATCGTCACAGAGCTTTTCAGATGATCACTTGGACTATGCATTCTGCCGAACGTGTATGAGTAGCGGGAGAATCGATGCCTGACAAATTGCATCTACAACTCTTTGGCACTCTCCAATTTAACTGGCAGGGCAAACCCATCACTGGTTTTGTCTCCAACAAAGCGCGTGCCTTGCTCATCTATCTAGCTGTGACTGGTCTCGTTCACAGCCGCGATTCGTTAGCCCAACTGTTATGGGCAGACACGCCAACCTCAACCAAAGGCAATCTGCGCAAAGCCTTACACAATCTGCGCAAGCTACCTGGCGTATCATTGCGCGAACCAGAACCCCATCTGGTTCACCTTGAGTCGGAGCGGTGCTGGGTGGATGTCAACGAATTTGAACGGCTTGCCTGTGTTGCACCGCATGATCTGGACACTCTTGAGCGCCGCGCTCAACTCTATCAGGGTGACTTTCTGACAGGCTTTAACATTTCGGTAAGTTATGAGTTTGAGGCGTGGGCACTGAGCGAACGGGCAAAGTTGAAGGCCCAGATGATGGAACTGCTGCGCCAACTGGCGGAAGGGTACGCCCAATGCGGTGAATTGCCTCAAGCCATTGCCACGATGCGCCAACTGCTTCAACTTGAACCATGGCGGGAAGAGGCTCATCGTCACTTGATGGAACTGCTGGCACACAATGGCGACCGCAGTGCAGCACTGAAACAATATACGCTATGTCAGCAAACGCTGATGGCCGAGTTCGGTATCGAAACGCTTTCAGAGGCCACAGAACAGCTCTACAAACGTATTCTCAACGATGAGTTTGAACCTGTGCTTGTGCCTGTGTCAGTCATAAGCACGCCTCAGTCTCCCATTGAGCATGCGTTACTTCCAATTGAGGACATTCCGGCGCCGAGTGCGCTTCCTGCCGGTTCCATCATGCCGCTCAGTAAAAACCCCCTCTTTGTGGGACGCGAGCAGGATCTTCGTTCGCTTGCACAGACCCTGAATTTTAGCGACGCGGCGGCGGTCAGTCAGGTGGAGACTGCAGCTACTACCGGGTTGGGTGGGATTGGAAAAACCCAGTTGGCTTGCGAGTTTGTGCATCGGTATGGGCAATTCTTCTCCGGAGGCGTCTTTTGGCTGAGTTTTGACAATGCAGATTCGATTCCGGCCGAGATTGCCGCATGTGGGGGTGTCGGAGCACTCGACCTGCGCCCCAATTTTGGTCAATATTCGCTAAATGAACAGGCGCGTCTAGTTCAGGCCGCGTGGCGGGAGCCGATTCCACGTCTGCTGATCTTCGACAACTGCGAACAGCTTGAACTGTTAACGCGCTGGCGTCCAACGAGCGGCGGTTGTCGCATAATCGTCACCAGCCGGCGCGGAGACTGGGAACCGACTCTGGGTGTAAAGATGTTAGCGTTGGGTGTCTTGAGCCGCGCCGAGAGTCTGTCCCTCCTGCTCAGTCACTGCCCAGGCGCTGACGAAGAGATCGTGGATGCGATTGCCGAGGAGTTGGGCGATTTGCCGCTGGCACTACACCTGGCTGGCAGTCACTTGCGTCGATATCCGCGCATAGCACCCGCTGTCTATCTGGAGCAGTTGCGCGACCCCCAGTTGCTGCATCATTCCTCTATGCAAGGTGAGGGTTTCTCGCCAACTGGTCACATTCAGCACGTGGGGCGGACCTTTGCGCTGAGCTACGATCGACTGAATCCGCAAAATGAAACCGATGCCAGGGCCATCAAACTGCTGGTTCATGCGGCCCACTTTGCGCCCGGTGAACCAAATCTGGTATCGGCTGCTGGTCAAGACTCTGGGGCTGGATTTGGATGACCCAGATGGTGCGCTCATGGCAGATACTGCCTTTGACCGTCTGATTGAGCTGGGCCTCATCGAAACGGAAGCAAATGATGTTTTACGTATGCACCGACTTGTGGCTCGATTTGTGTGCGATGTGGCCAAAGAGCAAGTGGAGGCCACGCAAAAGGCCGTCGAAACAGTTGTCTTTGGCGAGACGTCGAAGATGAATAAGCAGGTATATCCCCTGCCGTTATTGACTTGGCAGCTTCATCTGCGTTCGGTTGCAGATATAGCAAAAGTACGTGAGGATGAAGAGAGTGCCCGGCTGTGCAATGAGTTAGGCAAACATCTCTGGCAAATTGGTGACTTTAGAAGCGCTTTGCCATACGCAGAGAAGGCATTGGCGATTCGCGAAAAGCTCCTAGGCCCCAAGCATCTGGACGTGGCGGAAAGCTTGACGCTTGTCGGTCGTATCTATCGTGCGTTGGGAAAATTTGCTGATACAAAGCCTTGGTTTGAACGTGCATTGGAGATTCGGCGACAGCAATTGGGCGAAAATCACGAAAGTACAGCCGAAAGTTTTGAATTTCTTGGCTTATGTTATCGCGATTTGGGGATGTTTGGCGAAGCGCATCAACACTTACAACAGGCGTTGACGCTCTATCAGACGGTGCTCGGTGACCAACATGAGCTGACAGCGGAGTGCCACAACAACCTAGCGTATTGCCTCTTCAGTATGAACAAGCACAATGATGCTCTGTATCATTTAGAGCATGCCGCAGAGATCAACGAATATGCTTTTGGTCCCGAACATCCGCATGTTGCCGTAAATTATCATAATCTTGGCGCAGTACTGCATACAATGAATCAGTTGGACGAGGCAAAATCCTACATAGAGCGAGCGCTAACCATTCGACGCAGTGCCTATGGCGATGAGCATCCTGATACCCTCATTAGCCTCAGTCGTATGGGACTCATCCTGCGCGATGTAGGCGATCTGGATCAGGCAAAAGCCGCCATTGAGCAGGCGCTCGCTCTATATATTGATACGCTTGGTGAAGAACACGTCGCAACCGCAAACTGCCACAGCGGTATAGCCTCGGTTCTCCACCATCAGGATGACATCGATTTAGCGATTGCGCACCAGGAACAAGCATATCGTGTCTGTCGCGATATACTTGGCTCGGAACATCAGTTAACGCAAAAAAAGCTGGATTACCTCAATGAACTGTATGGTTTATCGCGATAAAAACCACCACTACTGCGATCAACCTCGATCCCCGATATTGCCTCCACCAGACGAACCATCCGATGGCTCGAACGTTGGTGCCAGGGTTGGATTTACCACATCTTCTTTCCGTTGAATCATCCACTTGAAGTAGACCTGGTTGACGTTCTGGAACAAAGACTCCACAATCGGCTCTAATGTGTCCGTTTTTTGGTCTACACTCAGCCCATCGAATATGCTCTCTAAGTTCACCAGGCACAGGAAGATATCGTCATATGGAAAAACTTTCTTGATTCGGGAGTCAATGCTGCTAACGTTTGTGTTTAGCTGCGCATCATAATTGATCATCATCCCACTTTGGTAAGCGTTGCCTGCACTGCCATCGTTGAGCCCAAGCAGCTTAACTGTAACGACAAGAATGTGAGTATATTCTGGATCCATTCTTTTTCTCCCTATCGGTATTATTGCCCATCAACCGCAACGACCTGACACGCTACTGTTAACTTCAACGACCACGGCTGAGGCTTGGGTGTTACATCGGGGAAGATTACCCGGAAACCTGGCTCTAGGATTTCCCCGCCTGGGCTCTCTGAAATTTCAGAGGCAAACACTTCCGCCGCTTTTGTGCCAGCAGCCCGAACAACTCCGCAACTGACTCTTCGTCCTGCAAACTCTCCTGACAGGCGGTCAGCAACTGCTGGGCTTGGGCCTGATGGAACGTCGTGTCCTTGTCTGGGTCTGTTAGAAAACTGAGGAGGGTTTCTGCCGCCAGATTCTCATCTTTCGTCGCTTCAAGGGCAAGAGTGAAAGCTTCTGGCCAGTCTGGCCGTTGTTCATTAGGCACCAATTCTAGCAGCCCACATCGTTCTTTGGAAATCGCGGGGTTCGACATATCAACAGCCAGGACATCGAAGACAAATTCTTCGTCAATGATGCCGCGTTCGACCAGGGTCTG
>JAHBNG010000187.1 GCA_019217005.1 Chloroflexi bacterium TSY | reverse complement strand
TATTATGTGGTTGCGCATGACTGAGTTCAATACAAAGGTCAGACCAGAAAGACTCCTTGCGAAAATTTATGGGATGGAGCAGCTTGGTAGCAATCAAATATGTCTCGTACATTAGACGCCTAACTCTAATGAATATCGGTAGAGTGCGGTCAGCGAAATCTGCAAGCCTCTAAAAATACACAACCACGATTGGCGAGGGTTCTTGTGGTTAGACTTTGACCTATCCGGATTACCATGCGGCAAAAGGCACAGAAAAGTCAAAAGGCTATTTTAGCGGCAAAAGCAACGGGACGCCAATTGGTCCGTGTAAGTTCGGTTAAATACCAAACGGTTTGGTCAGACCTCTATCCGGGGTCAGCAGCTCCATCGTTTCAATAGCCATGCTTGCCACGGAAAGTTCATTAGAGTTAGACGAGAAAAAACGCGAGCGAGTCGTCTGGCGCACCGATGGTGGTGCAGGTAGTGAAAATATTCGGTGGCTGCTCAACCGCAACTATCAATTTATGATGAAGGGCAACTCCAACCGTCGTGCCCATCTGTGGGCGCAACAGGTGACTCGATGGGATCCTTGCGGTGACGTCTTTCTGGCTGAAATTCCATCACCTATCAAGTTTAATCGCCCTGTACGCATTTTCTCAAAAAAGAGTGAAAACGAGCAAATTTGTGTCAGTTACTACATTTCGACCATCAAATTGCCATCCAAGCGTCACTTCATTTCATATTATGACAATCGAGGTGCGGCTGAAATCGAACAATTCCGTAATGATAAAATGGGGTTACCTTAGCTTCTCGTCGCAAGACCCTATTTCTAGCTCAAAATCTCTTATCCTTTTGGCTGATTTGGCGCATAATTTGATAGGCCATTTCCATCAGCAAATCTCGTGGATACTAGATTTGAACCTTTCCGGCAGAAACGAATTGTTCGAGATCTATTACAAATACCTGGTTTTCTCTCTTTTCAGAACGGCTCACTTTCACGGATTGACCTGCTAAGTTCACATCCTTATTCTCGTGACCTTCTGATTTGCTTGAAATCCTATCTAGAGGCCGATTAGAAACCCCCTCTAGTTGCATGAACGAATAGAATCACGCTCTCGTTGCGCAAAAATAAGGTCCTAGCTGAAAACAAATTAGTTACTTCTTTGTGACTACAATTCGTCAACTTTACTTGATTGAGCGCAATGCTCACTATCAGTAGATCGCGACGAAATTACCATACGTGTCGTTCCATGTATGGTGTATAGGGTTCTCGAATATGGAACCCGTTGTGCTCCATCCTGTAACCGCGTTGCATAAGAGAATGCGACTCTGTGTTGCAGTCCATTAAGTATAGAATCAGTGCGTAAAGCCATCGTCTTAAATTGGAAATCTGATGCAATTCTATCTCCTAGGTCATCTCCGCGTTGCGAACGGTAGCCGATCTGAAATCTCATTGAGACCAACTGCCGCTCGACTCCTTGCATTCTTATTACTGCACCGACATGACGTTCACCATCGTGAAGTTGTCGCAGAATTGATCTGGCAAGAAACAGGAATTAGTCGCGCCCGAAAGAACCTTAGTACAACGCTTTGGCAATTGCGAAATGCGTTGGGTTGTGGGAATGGGGTTCACCATGACTTCTTTACCACAACCCCTGAGCAGATCCAGATCAATCAAGCAACCGATCTGTGGCTCGATGTCGCTCTCTTTGAAGATCGGGCGAATCAGGGATTGAGTCAAACTGCCGATAATCCCTCGCAGCAAGCTGTCGAGGCACTCCAAGATGCGGTCCAGTTCTATAGTGGCGAGCTACTTTCCGGTTTCTACGATTCTTGGATCTTGAACGAGCGAGACAGGCTTCGCCTGCTCTATCTTCGCTGTTTAACGTTCCTCATGGATCACCATCAGCGACAGAACGAACCGGATTTAGCGATTGATTATGCCCAGCGCATCTTAAGCGTTGAGCCTTGGCGTGAAGATGTTCATCGGCGCTTGATGTATCTCTATACAGAAGATGGACGCCGGACCTGTGCGATTGAACAATATAAAATCTGCCGTCAGATATTAGCCGAGGAGTTGGATACCCTGCCATTAGAACAGACTGAAAATCTTTACCAACAGTTGTTGGCAGGTGCATCCGTGGAATATAGCCGGTCCACGCCCGCCGGTGCAGAGCAGCAAGTATCGAAGACGAGCACCCACGCTCTGACGCCAAGCGCAACGCCTCAAGATCTTCAAGGTGCAATTCAGATGCTCAAAGATGCCCAAACGATGTTGAATCAAGCGCTCCAACTTGTTGATCAGTTAACCCAGGAAACAGAGTTACGCAAACGCATATAGTATCAGTAAACCATCACTGTTTAGTTATACCGCACTCGCTTATAACTTTAACATAAATTCGTCTGTTCTACTCGACTGAAATCGGTCAAATTTATGTTAAAGAACTGGCAGCGCTCAGTATAAGAAGTGAACGGTAAACAGTCGTCAGTCGGTAGTCTATGTCATGAAGTTAAGTGGAATATAGAGAATGTTCAGAGTAGCGAGAGAGTAACGAGAGAGTAACGAGAGATCCGCATGATATAATAGATTTAGCAGGCGGTGCTGGGTTAACAGTACTCTCGAGCTTGAAAAGTGAACAACCCGGTTTGCCCATATTAGCTTTTAGTTTTTGTGAGAAGGCATTGTATGCTCTTCGCATCTTAAGGGCTGGGGCAATGGTTTCATCGTCCGCTGTGATAGCCCAACTATGTCGAATGACAATTCACTACGTTTCCAATGCTTTGTGTGTCTCGTCATCTAATTTTGTTTCTATGAGTTGAGGTTCCGGCATTTTTCATATCCTTTTGGCTCTCTTCTTTCTTTGCTCTCACTTCAGTTTATTCTAAACCCATAACTATTGGCTTATTTACGCTGCGTGTGCTAGCAGGTGTTTCCTGTGTAGTATGCGACGTATAGCGCTTACAACTATTCAATATAACCTGAATTACAAATAAAATAATCATTGTGCATAGTGCAACTATACAATATTTTGTGTATCCACTTGGTGTGAATTTTTGTTTCGAAAAATGGCGAGGAAATATGGATGAAGCGTATAGCTGATCATGGCGACGTCAAACGGATTCGTGATGTTTCGTACTCCAAGCAGAGGCCAAGTGCTAATAATTCTGCCATGCCACTGGAGGGGCTAAACGAGCTTTGGACTCACACGAAGGGCAATCCTGATATTACGATAGCCATCTTAGATGGCCCAGTTGACTTGACACACCCTTGTTTCTCCGGGGCAAATATTATCACGCTCAATACATGGATCACTTCGAAATCGGCGGTCGGTCAGGCTTCTGCCCATGGTACACATGTGGCAAGCGTTATTTTCGGGCAGCATGGTAGCGCTGTGAGAGGTATTGCTCCTTCTTGTCGCGGCTTGATTGTACCCATCTTTGCAGAAGACGCCAATGGTATACCCCTCCCCTGTTCACAGCTCGATTTAGCCCGGGCAATTATTCAGGCAGTGGATAAAGGCGCTCATGTCATCAATATTAGTGGTGGTGAATTAACGTCTTCCAGCCAACCGCATCCCCTATTGGTTAATGCAATTCAAAAATGCAAAAAAAACAATGTGTTATTGATTGCCTCGGTGGGTAACGATGGGTGTCAATGTCTTCAAGTTCCGGCCTCTATTCCCTCTACTCTGGCTGTTGGGGCAATGAGTGCTCAAGGAAAACCACTGGATTTTAGTAACTGGGGGAAAGCATATCAAACCCAAGGTATTTTGGCCTTAGGGCAGGATATTTTAGGGGCGAGGCCTGGTGGGGGAACCACGACCAGAACAGGCACTAGTTTCGCTACCCCCATTGTTTCTGGTATCGCAGGCTTGTTATTGAGTGTGCAGCAGCAGCAAGGGCTCAAGCCCAGTGCGTCTGAGGTGCGGACTGCTCTGCTTTCTAGTGCCAACGCCTGCCAGCCACATGCAGCTTTAGACTGTCGTCGTTATTTGGTCGGCACCCTGAATGTAACGAGTGCCCTAAACATTATAAAAGGAAAAGAAATGATAACGAACCAAACTACACAGGAAGGTCAACTTAAGCCCGCCATGTATGAGGACCCATCCCCAGCAAATGCAAATGCCTTGGTTAATCTTGACACAACTTCAATTAATCTAGGGTATCCATTTTTGCCAACACAGAAAATTTCAACAACTCAAGGTGCCATTCACCCCTCAGGGTGTGGTTGTGGAGCATGTGGCGGGGCCAAAGCCAGTGGTGATACCGAGAGTAATGCACCAAGCCTCGTTTATGCTTTGGGAATGATTGGGTATGACTTTGCCCAGAACACACGGCGTGATGCATTTGTACAATCCCTTGGTGGGGGAAACCCTGATGACCCAACACAGTGGCTAGCCCATCTTGACGAAAATCCACAAGATGCCGAAGAGATTATTTGGACACTGAACCTGGATGAGATGCCGATTTATGCCCTGCGTCCAGCAGGGGCGTATGCCAATTTGGGCTATGAGCGCTTACGCGAGTTCCTAGCTGCGCAACTGAATGATGGTGTACAACGCGTTTCGATTGCGGGCATGATTTTTGGCCAGACTGAGCTACTGTCAGGACAAAGCGTTCCGGTTGTTGTGCCAATACTGCGTGGCTTATCTAGTTGGTCGACTGAGGCTTTAGTTGAGGTCGTTGTGGGTGACCAATCTGGTGATGAAGCCGACCAAACCCGTGCAGGTGTCTACAACTTCCTGGAGCGTATTTATTACGAATTACGCAATTTGGGGGTTAGTTCAGAAGAACGGGCCATCAATTTTGCGGCCACCAATGCTTTCCAAGCGACAGAAATATTTGGTGCAGCAGTCAGTGAAGGATTGGAGTTGGATCAGATTGACGTCGAGCCAAGCCCCGTTGCCCGCCCCGATGCTGATGCGTGGGACGTAAAATTGACCTTCTTTGAGCCAACCCAACGCCTGGAGCGTGCCCGAAAAGTGTACCGGTTCACGATTGATGTCAGTGATGTTATACCGGTTACCAGTGGTTCAGTACGCGCTTGGTCTGTTTATTAAGCTGACGCTTGGTAAAAATCAGTTTGCCTAAAGCTTTACTTTCTGGTAAAGGCTTGAGTGACAAAGGGCAAACCGAAAGGGGCGGAAAAAAGAATCCACCCTGAAAAAACGGGATAAAATGTAAAAATAGTGCTCGGCTAGTTTAAGCAGCGGCATTGAGGCGGCGATGAGCGAGAACGCCTTTAGGTAAATGGTGTGAAACCGAGGCCTTTTTCCGAAAGTCAGGGTCGAGTTGGTCGGGAGTTGGAAAAAGAGCACTCGAGAGAACGCGGCGCAGCCTGCCGGGAGTGGCGAGGCTCTCGATCCCAGTAGCCAGTCGGTATGGGAGGAAGAGAAGCGGCTAAATGGGAAAGAAGATTGCCAGCAAGCAGCCCCAGTTCAGGTAAGCGGAAGCAAGCCTCATCGGCATGAACAAATTGACGATGTAAGCCAATCATCTGCTTGGAAGCCAAGGGGGGATGTTCAACAGGCCAGCGCTCCAGAGAAAAGATAAATGGTTTCAGCTTGTAAAGCCATGACGGTCGCCAGAACCAAAGGTGTGTGATAAGCAGGATCCTGAAAGACGTAAATCGAATAGGTGCGGTTGGCTGTATCCACCTTGGTTGTCCTGGGGACGAGATTGTGCCATGCTTGATAGCGAATCAGGCGACCACTATAGACAAATTGACCAAACGAGTCTGGAGTTGTGGCCTCGAGTCGCTTTCCCCTATAGCATCGAGAGAGCGGACGCACAATATCACCATATTCGGGTGGTCTGCCTTTTTCCTTACGTTCGGGTAACTCATTGCGGCGCGCTGTGCAGTTAATCGCTTCCCGAAGGACAAATCGGTCGACGTCGCTTTCTAGCATTTCTCTGATTGTAAACCCGGCATCGACCACCGCCACTTCGTCTGACTCCAGTGATTTCTTCGTCTCTTTCAGCAGCTTTTTCCGAAACTCACTTTCCTTTGTGCCTACCTCGCATCTCATGATTGCCTTGAGCAGTGGCACTCGTTTCCCGCCTATCTCCCCCGAGCTTATCATCACTCCAAAGATGAGCGGGCAATGCCCGACGAGCCGTTGAGTTATAGAGTCGGTTCACTTTCCCTTGCAGCTTCGGTCGCCAGAACCCTGTGATATCTATGCTTTTCACTCGGTATCCTTCTAACTTTTTTGCCTCCCATTCCCTTTCCACTCCACTTCTTCTTGCCACGATGAGAGCAGGCTTGCAATATCCCATGATCCATATCGAGCTCCACCAGCTTCGCCGGAGCTCCTCATCTTCAAACCCGCTTTCACTCAATCCACTATGGATTGCTCCTCGACTTTTCAGAAACGACCCATTCATCATCGCCCACATCAGACGCATTACATTTACGTTTGTTCCCACCGGCGTTACTTGCAATACATTCATCAGTACTGCTATAGTTATTTCTGGCGTGGTTAGCATTCCTTCCTCCTTTTTGGTTTCTCTACCTTTAGGATGAAACGCTAACCGCTTTTTGTCACATTTCTCACCTCATCTCTTTTCTTTTACCAGAAAGTAAAGTAAAGGATAACCTTCTTTTGTAAAGTTCATTCGACTTACCAGACTTTGATCGATTTTAGTATTACTTTTACTTTGAAAGGAAATATTATGAGACTTCCAAAACAAATGACTCCCGTTACGAAGGCTAATGGGCTTAATCGTAGCTTGATGCAACAGGGAATTATGCCTAGCGGGTGCTCTTGGAAAAAACGAATAGGTTGTATGGCTGCAGGAATGGCAGCCTGTATGGCAGGACCAACTGGTCCATGTTTAGCGGTTATCAATACCCTTGCAAATCATGGGTGTTGTGATTGTTTACCCAGTGCGGTAAGACCATATTGCTGAAAATATATGGTGCAGAATCTCGCAGGTAAATTTAGTTCATTTGAATAAATCTTGGTAAGTCATTCCTTTGTAATAAAAGGTTATCCTTTGGGAATCAATTTGATCGATATTAGTGTCACTTTTACATTGAAAGGAAATATTATGAGACTTCCAAAACAGATGAATCCAGTTATGAAAAGTAATGGACTTCATAGTAATTCTGTACAAGCTGGCATCTTGCCAAGCGGTTGTCCATGGTGGAAGGAAGGAGCTTGTTATGCAGCAGTAGCTGCAGCGGTTGCCTCTTGTACGGTTGTGGGTCCAGCTTGTACGGGCGCATTAACAGCCGTAGCAAAGGCAGGTTGCTGTGATTGTATTCATCAACCTCACATTAGAGAATTGTGCAAACAAGTCTGATAATCAGGTTCCTTATGTGGCAAAAAAGTTGCCTTAAATTCAGTTGTAATCAACTCCTCTTTGGCTTTCTACTTACCCAGTCAGGGCATTCTAAACTTTCGACGATGATCTATGGGGTAAGAAATTTGGTTTAGTTTTCTACGTCTGGGTCAGTAAACGAGATTGTCTAAAAAGCTTGGAGAGGGTATCAAAATTGGTAGTTGGAAACCCAATCCTAGAAAACGAAGGAGGGCCTAAAATTAGGATAAGTCTGCTTTTTTGGTGTCCTCCTCCGCCATTACATCTATTTCAACTTGGATTATTTTAGTCGATTTTAGGATTACTTTTACTTCGAAAGATCGAAGCATTCAATAACAATCTCGCTATCAACCCAACCTTCTACAGTGGTGGCATGGAAATCTTGCTCTTTGTTGCAAAAGCAGATTGCTGTGATTGCATCCATTCTGGACCACTTAGAGATCAATGTCACCCAGTTGGATAATTATCCGAGCGGGTGTTCTTGGATGAAAAAGGCAAATTGTGCAGCCGCGTTGGCTACAATTCCGGTCAATTGTGGCATTGTATATGATCCAAATTGTTATGCTAGCGTGAGGCAACTCTTGGCATCTACTGGTTGTTGTGATTGTAATACTAACCCATTAATGCGCGCTCAGCTTTGTCAGGGTTAGCCTCGGCAGGATGAAGCAATTGTATGAGGTTAAAATACTTGTTGAGTGTATCGTACACTTACAGATCTTGATAACTAATTAAGGCAGGGAATACTAAAATGCGTTTACCCAAACAAATTGCACCAGTCAAAAGTCGGAAGTGTAAATTTATCATGCCTCAGGCTAAGATATCGCCTCTTGCTTTGGATTGGGATGAAGAAGCTTGGTATGTGGTTGATTTTGAAGAGGATGAATTTGATTGGGATGATTTTGAAGAGGATTATGACGATGACGATGCAATTGCCATGTAGAAATCGTTCTATTTGTCGCCACACTTGGCTTCAAAGTTGTCGATTTGAAAACGTATCTATATTAGGTTAGCCACTATTCCAACTTCGTCGTTGCGGAGCATATATTATGTTAAATGTAGGATCTCTTGCCCCCAATTTTTCAGCAAAAGACCATACCGGACGCGATATTCAGCTTAGCGACTTTCAGGGGAAAATTGTTATCCTCTGGTTTTACCCAGAGGCTGACACCCCAGGTTGAATCATCCAAGGCACCGGATTCCGGGATAGAATCCAACAATTTCAAGCAAAGAATGTGCAAATATTGGGTATTAGCACGGATAGCGTGGACAAGAATGCCGCATTTGCTAAGAAGTATAATTTTCCATTTCCGTTGGTGTCGGATTTGAATCGTAAAATCTGTCAGGCCTACGACGCCTGTGATCGGGATAAAGCCAAACGAATTACTTACTTAGTTGGGCCGGATGGCAACGTGTTACAAGTGTTTGATGACATCAATCCAGCAGAGCATACTGACAAGATTTTGTCATTTTTACAGGAAATACCTCAGTCTGAGCCCCAGACTGTTGCAACTGGGTCCCAACATGTGTCGCAGAGTGGGGTCATTGAACGAATTGTACAACCAACAAATAATTTAAGGAGACAAATCTTGCGTAATGAACAAGCTTTAACCCTTGATGTAGAGTCTGAGTTGGATGCTACCAACTCAATAACCGATGGCTCTCCGGTGTCGGACAACATGGTAGAGCCAGCTATCGAGATGCGTGAAATGAACATCGAGGATCAACCAGTTTCTGCAGATGAAGTCTCGCCCTCAATCGTAACCGCATCCGTCGATGACTCTGAAATTGAGCCAGTGGAGTCATTGATTGAACCAGAAGATGAACCTGTCATCCCCGATCAGGTTGAAAGCGTGGAACCAGCCCCTCAACCTGAACTCCAAGCACCTAGCTTTGTTTATGCGCTGGGTACAATTGGCTATGATTTTGTGCGGCAGATTCGTATTGATGGATTTGCTCAGGCCATGGCGAATGGTAATCCTGACGATCCTGCCTCATGGCTGGCCCATCTCGACGAAAACCCACAACAGGCCAAAGAGGTCGTTTGGACGCTCGATCTGGACGGTATTCCTATTTACGCAATTCGCCCAGTTGGCACCTTTGCCCATGTTGGCTATGAACTGATCCGTGAGTTTCTTGCTGGACAACTAAATGAAGGGATCCAGCGGGTATCTGTACCAGGCGTTATTGTTGGTCAAATGGAGTTATTATCTGGTCAGAATGTCCCGGTGCTTGCCCCTTCGCTACGTGGTTTGTATAGTTGGTCGACTGAAGCTTTGGTTGACGCGATTATCGGCGACGCCTCCGGTGATGAAGCAGACCAAGTACGGGGCGGAGTCTACAATTTCTTGGAGCGAATCTATCACGAGTTACGTAATTTGGGGGTAAGTTCAGAGGAACGTGCCATCAACTATGCCGCAACCAATGCATTTCAGGCTACAGAGGTATTTAGTTCAGCTGTGAATGAAGGGTTAGAGCTGGATCAGATAGAAGTCGAGCCAAGCCCAATTGCTCGCCCTGGTGGTGATGCTTGGGATGTAAAGCTAACTTTCTTTGAACCAATCCGACGTTTAGAGCGAGCACGAAAGGTATATCGCTTCTCTGTTGACGTCAGTGACGTTATTCCTGTGACAATCGGCTCAATGCGTGCTTGGTCTGTTTATTACTCGATAGTTGTATTTTGAGCAGGTGCCAGATTTGACAAAGTCAAATTAAGCAGAGCAGACCTGCCGTTTGGCGAAAAGGGTAGCGAAGACCTCCGCAATCTCCTGTCCGTCATTCAAGGCATCATGAGCCGTCAAGATGAGATCTTGAATCAGTGACTGAGTTTGCTGCCGGGTAGCCTCACCAAGGGATTTGCTGGGCGAGAATTGAGTTTTAGCCAATGATGGTCCCAAACAATCAAGGTGCAAGAGAGAATAAGCCACGAAGACCAGAGACCAATGTTTTTGAAAGGCGTGGGCAGTTCGCATGCAATATTCATCAAGACCAAGCAGTTGTTTACCATCCTGATAAACCGTCTCGATAGGCCAACGAAGCAGGTAAATCGAGAGAATGCGTTTGGCATTACAGTCGGTGCGATTGGTCACTAAAACGGCATAATTGTCTTGCAATTCAGGATTATCAAAACTAATCACGATGCGTACCTTGCCGATAGAAGGGATACGCACAGTCATGGTAAAGGTGTAGTAAGTACGACCATCAATGGTGACAGGCTTGTAGGCATTCTGGGGGATGTAGGGGACCAACTCTTTGACTTTAATATGTGGCCCCTCGAAAGTTATCGGCTGACCATCTTCATCCCGCAAACGAAAACTATTTGTCTCCAGATTGCGATTGCACTTCAAGATGCTGATCCAATCTTTATTCAGACGATCGAGTACAGCTAGAAAATCTGGAGCGAGATACCAACCATCGAAGAGAGCCCAACCAAAGATAAGGGTTCGTTCAACAGCTTTTTCAACCAGTTCACTGGCAATGGTTATCTTGGTCTTAAACGCTTCGTCTCGCTCTCGAAAGGCGGGGTCAGTTAATAGGTGGCTATCCACTCGTTTATGAAAAGCGGTTCGTTCTTTCTTTTTTCTTGGGAATCTCGGTCACTGGGAAATGTTTTTCCACAAATGCTTCCCAGTCGGTAAACTCTTCGTACCGTCGGTAGATACTTGCATCGACCGGAAAACGGATAGCGCCACTGACATAGTGACTTGTGACTAAGTTATGAGCCAGTGGATGCTGACCATTGCTATGATTGTAGTGGGTGTCGATATACTCGAACAGACTTCCCACATGTTCACATAGTGTATCGTCAATCGCTAATACCGATTCTGACTCTGAACGTTGGTATTGTGCTGTCTCTGACTATACGCTCATCATTGAGTTTTTTCGGCTCGCCAAGGAGCTTCACTCAGATACCGTGATACATTCGTCTTATCTGCACTATCTAGAATGCAACGGGCAATATTTGCCATGCTTTTGTTGTCCAAGACCATCAGACCCGTCAGATAGTTTTCAAAGTGGCGAAACTGTTTACGATTGGCAAATACTGAACGAAAGGTTTCGCTATGCTCCTTGACCAGTGGCGCTACATTTACTATCGGCAATTGCATCTTGATGGCTCCTTTTCTGCACTTTTTTCTTGATGCAATCTATTGAGATGACTTTTGTCTCTTTTGTCAAAATTGGAAAACCTTCATTTCACAACTATCGAGTTTATTAGAAGAGGCTATTCGTTTGAGGCGATTTCCTCTGAAGATTGGATAGTCCCACCAAGGTATATGTATGGTGATAGGCTATTACAAACTCAATATCTAATTTTTGTTTGTAAAGTTAACCTTATATATTTACCGCATTCTCATTCCCTTATATATTTGCTTGTAACAATCCAATGTATAATGGTAGAAAGTGAGGGGTGGTTCATTTTAGGCGGACAATTAGGTTTACATTTTTGCAAAGAGAAAAGATGTTTATATTTTCTAATTTGAGCCATGCTCAGGCAGAAAATGACCTCATATAGATTTTTGTCTATGTATCAAAAGTGTAAACCTAATTCTGAACCACCCCGAAAGTGAGTTCAAAAAATGGCATATTCAGTTCACCCCCATGAAGATACGCAATTTGTTTATGCGTTGGGTACGATTGATTATGATTTTGGCACAGATGTTCAACAAGAAGCAATGACCAACTTTTTGAGGGAGCAAATGCAGGATGAAGGAAAAGACCCAAGCAACCCACAAGACTTGCTTGAACATCTTGAGACTCACCCTTATGAGGCGGAAGGGGTCAATTGGACTCTGAATCAAGATAGTATTCCTATTTATGTACTGCATCCGACCTACGCCCACGCCACCCTCGTCTATGAACGTATTCGACAGTTGCTCAAGGATCAGTTAAATGGCGAAATGCAAGTCGCGTCAATTGCGGGTGCGATATCGGGCGAAACCAACTTAAAGACAGGGCAAGCAGTTCCCGTCATCGATCCAGTCATGCGTGGTATATCGAGCTGGACTGTAGCTTCGCTTGTTGAACATCAATTGGGCAAGCCGCCGGAAGATCCAGAAGAACTGGCAAACTATGAGCGAAAGCAGGCCGAAATTCAGAACTTTATCGAGCGAGTTTATTTCGAAATTCGAAATTTGGGCCAAACACCTCAAGAGCGCGCCATTAACTTCGCTACTACAACCGCCTATCGATTAGGACAGGTCTTTGAAGATGCCCTCAAGCAGGATTTGGTGCTGGATCGCATTGAGTCCGAACAAAGTGCTCTGTGCAAGCCAGGTGCAGATTGCTGGGATGTGAAATTAACCTTTTTTAATCCCACTAGACGTCTGGAGCAAGCCAGAAAGGAGTATCGCATTACCGTCGATGTGAACGGCTGGGTACCAGTCGTGGTTGGCAAAATACGTTCCTGGTTTGCATATTAAAATACTGCCAAGATTGAGCTCAACAGAGATACGTTGGACACGATATTTGAGACAGGTAGATTAATCCATGGCCCATTCTCTTGAATTCGTTAAACAACTACTTGATTTTATTAATAACCCACGTACAACATCTGAGATAATAGATGCGGCTTTTCAACTCTATGGAGGCATTGGTCCTGAAATTGCTAAAAACATCGTCACCGAGCGTGATCGTCTTTTTGCCTCAAGAGATGAAGGTTTCCGTAGCTTGTCGGAGTTGAATAAAGTACGGCTGGTAGGGAAACGACGAATAGAAGGAATGTTGGAAGCAGTTGAGCAAGGCGTCTTGTCTCAGTTTAAGTTGGATCGTCATACACCACATACTGGGTCATTACGCTTACCTAAACAGGCTAAACCTATCATACATTACCAATTTGCAAGAAATAGCCATTTTGTTTTTTTACCCTGTCTAAACTTATGTACTCAGGCCTATCTTATTTGTCTACGTCGTGGCGAAAGCTTGTGTCACGCTCGACTAACCCACTGTGAATCAGCTTGTTTCTTTAAGTAATTATGATATATCTTTTCATGGTTCCCACCATGGCGTTTATTAGCGATCCGCTAAAATTTCAGCAGCGGCGGGGCAAAATTGCAGAGGTGACCGATCCGGCACTCTTTGAGTCGGCCAGATATATGCCAGTCACGCGGGCATTCTCCCCCATCCAAACTCAGTAACGATGGAATCCAGCCAGATATCGCGTTGAGGATATCTTATATCGAAATAATTATTGAACATCAATACAAAGCGCAATACACTTGCACAAAGAATAAAACCAGAGTGCTCTCTTTTATGAGCCAAAGAAGTGTATATTGATGAGCAAAGCCTTATCAAACCTCATGAATACCTTGCGTATTCCTTACGGATTCCTGGTTGCGCGAAAATGGGGTTGACGCACCATGTAAAATCTGCAATACTTGATGCCTATGAGCCGGAAAACAGAATCATCAAATCGGTTGATGCTTCCTTTGAAAGAACCATGAACCTTTGTGGTTTTTCGGAAAAATGATGACCTCATGTCAGTAAAGGCGTTCCGTTGTAATCTAAAGATATACTCCTCATTGTTCGATTGCAACCCACGATTTTACAGCGACATTAGGTACTGTTGACATTTAGGGCGCACTCTCTGAGCGTTGGTCGTGCTGAACGATCATTTCTCTGAGGAGAGCTGCCAAATGTCAACGACTCCTAGTTTGTTTCACTCACTCTTATCACCCTATAACTGAATTGGCGAAAACTAAACGGCGTGGCTTTGTGTAAGGATCATAACTTGTCTCAGGTTATGATCTTTGTGCATAGACGTATAGTTGACAAGAAAAATTTGATTGACGGTTACCCATGGCTTGCCTAATGCCAAGGTCTTGTTGGTTGGCGGCCATTGGGGATGGTCGGCATTTGTTTGTTTTGATGCGATCCGCTCGAATACTCACGATCCTTTTCAAGTAGTCAAGGCAACAAATCAGCTCTTCGCGGTGTCTTTGCGTGACCCAACCTTTGGTTGGATGCATAATATACGGACGAACAATATGAACTGGCGAATCTTGATTCAGCTTCCTTTTCTACTTTTCGTATCTTTGGCGTTGACCAACGTCAAGTTCGACTCGTCGGTGATCACAGTACAAACGCTACGCGCAGATAGGCTGGATAGTCAGCCCATGGACCTGCCAAAAGCCGAGCAGCCATCGACATGTGCTTCCACGCTTCCTCTGCCAAGCTCTATGCCCTCTATGCCCTTGGCAGACTACGAAAAACTACTTTTTGAATGGCTCTTTGACCGCCAATATGCGGAACTAGCTGAGAACAATGATGCATGGGCGGTTGACAAGCGCGTGCGCGACACCGGTCCTTTTGTCAACGGGACCTACTACGGCGTGCATCCTGCCGTGCGCATCTACTATTCGCCAGAAGTCAAAACCTGGCTAGAGAATGGACGCGAAGGCCCGGTCGCAGATTGCGGCATCATCATCAAAGAGATGTTCAAGCCGCCGGCCGCCATCTATGCCGAACTGGAAAGGGTCGATCCAGAAGGGTATGACGCATTGCTCGAGACGTTGGTCACCGGCTGGACGGTGATGATCAAAGACAGGAAAGGCTCCAAAGATGGCTGGTTCTGGGCCGGTCCTGGCGCGCCGGGCACCACCTTCTTGGGCAACCGCCAAACCAATGCCGAGGCCATCAGCGCCAATGTCGATGACTATAGCCACGTCCTCTACTCGGGCTTTGGGCTATACACCTGTATGCGCTGCCATGCTTCCGCTGAGCGCGAATTTACCTTTGCCACAACCGATAACATTGACGGCTTTCCTGGAGAGCCACTTCAATTTCACGTCGATAACTCATGGCGGGATGAAGAATACGTAGGCGGTCTGCTCGCCAGTCTGCTGCCCCACATACCGGATGATTCGGATAATCCAGACAATCCCAACGCCATACGGGAGATGCTGCAACTGCTCTTGGCCCTGCCAGAAGCCCAGCTACCTTACGGCGAACGCCTTCTCCGAGAGCTCACCCAGCACGGCCCACCGCCCCCCTCCGATCCAGCCGTTTCGGCCTCGCCGTTGATGGCTCCCAATCCCGACTTCCTGGCTGCGTTTAGCGAGTTTACGGCACCCGATGGCGAGACCAAGCTGGCCTTGTCGCCCGTTCCGCGGGCCAGTGTGCAAGCGTTTCCCTTCCAGTGGTCGGACCATGTCTTTCCCGGATGGGAAGGACCAGGCGACACCAATACGTCGCCCCACGAATTTATTACCTCCGACACCTGCATCGGCTGTCATGGTGGCCTGGGCGGTGCGCCCAACCCGACCATGTTTGTGGTGACCGGTCCTGCCTACGGCGACGGCTTTAACGTATCCCCCTACGGAGAATGGCGCTGGTCACCCATGGGATTGGCTGGCCGCGACCCCATCTTCCATGCCCAGTTGGAAAGCGAGATGATCATGATGGCCAAGAATGACAACGCATTGACCTTCTCTGGCTCAACGCTCGATCAGAACAATCCCATCAGCGGCACCTTGGAGGCCAATCAAAAAGCACTCATCAACACCTGCTTAAGCTGTCACGGTGCCATGGGGCAGCGACAGCTCCATATCGACGCGGCAGAGGGCCGACCATTGCCCAACGATCATCCGCTGGACGTGGATTTTAATCCCGACTACTTCTATCTGACGGAACCGCTTACCCAGGATGAGGTTGCCAACCCACCACAACCATCATCAGATTCACCTGACCCGTCATTCGACTATTCCAACCCCGACGATTTTGCCAGCTACCACAGCTATGGCGAACTGGCGCGCGAAGGCATTAGCTGCACGGTTTGCCACCGCGCAACGGCAGTTGATGACGAGAAAGCCACGGCGTGGACGGCGCAACAAGATCTGTCTTGGCTCCCCTTGCCTGGGATGGAACTCTGGTCTGACAACTTCTTCTACTTCCTGGCCAATAATACGACCGGCCAGTTTGAGCGCAGCCCCGCCAACCAGATCAATGGCCCCTTCAAAAACGTGACCACCTATCCCATGGAAAATGCGCTGGGTATCACGCCCCAACAGAATGAATTCACCACCAGTTCGGAGATGTGTGGCAGTTGCCACGTGATCAATCTGCCCAATATCGGTAACTTACCGGATTGGGTTGACTCACCACCAGAAGAAACCCGGTCCTCAAGGCCATCGAAAAGAATTCCGCCTTCCAATCGTACAACCACAGCATCGAACAGGACACCTATCTGGAGTGGCTCAACAGCGACTTTGGCCCCGGCGCGGAAAACAATGACCGCACGACCAATCCCAACTTCCAGAGCTGTCAAGATTGCCACATGCCGGGCGGTCTTTCGCTGCCGCGGCAGGGTATCGACATTCCGCAGCTGACCACCCAGATCGCTTCCATCCAGGACACGAGCTACCCCGATGCGGACAACGCTGCACCTGCCGAGGACCGTACGGTCCCCTACCGCGACGACTACCGCCGCCACGAGCTGGTGGGCCTCAACGTCTTCTTGCTGGAGATGACTAACCAGTTCTCAGACATCTTGGGGGTAGACAAAGTTGATTACATGACCTCGGCCACCACCGGCAACATGTTGGCCCTGGAAAATATGCTGCGCCAGGCCCAGGATGCCACCGTCAAGCTGGAGATCGATCAAGAAGCCCTCGACTTTGACCCCGACACCAATACGCTAACTGCCGACATCGCGGTCACCAATCTGACGGGGCACCGCTTCCCCAGCGGGGTGGCCTTCCGGCGGGCCTTTATCGAATTCCTGGTGCTGGAGGACAACGACGTCATTTGGGGTTCAGGGCGTACCAATTCGGTCGGCCTCATTGTAGACGGAGACGGCAACCCGCTGTCCACCGAGTTCCTCGACAAGACCGGACCCGATGGCCGCTCCGATATTCAGCCGGGCAACTACTTTGCCAACTACCAGCCCCACTATCAGGCGATCACGTCTCAGGACCAGGTTCAGATCTACGAAGAGCTGATCCTCGACGCGGACAGCGAATTTACCACCAGCTTCATCCACCGTGGTTCACGTGAAGGACAACCGATTGCTACCCAAGGGGTGGGTTCCATCGGAGGAGTTTGCTAGCCCAGACGGCTATGATCAGGGCGACATCTTAAGGGAATTCATGCAGGCCACCGATCCCGATGGACCCAGCGTCGTCGGCGGGCCAGCCCTTATCGGCCCTCAGCACCTTCCGAATGGGGCATGGGATGGTGTGGGATATGATGCGGACCCGAACTATGTGGACACAGAGATCGGCACAGATCAGTCTCAAGTATGTGGTGAAGTTACCAGACGTGGCTGACGCTTCAAACTTAACGATACAGGTCACCATCTACTCCCAATCGCTGATGCCGGCGTGGCTCCATCAGCGTTTCAAGCTAGCGGCCCAAGCCAAAGCTGCCGGACTCAAGACGCCAGAGACGGATCGGCTTTACTACATGACCAGCCACCTGAATTTGGGTGGTACCGCGATGGCGAACTGGAAGTTACCGCTAGTGACGGCGACCATAAAGGTGACTGAATAGATAGTCAATGTCATTATGTTAAGAGATTCTCAGTAAGAAGTGAAAAGTAAATGGTTAGCGGTTTCCAGACTACAGTAGGACTACCTCTGAGAACTGTTCACTGCTAACTGTTTACTGATTTACGCTTTTCTGGCCAGATTCTGGAACAGGCATAGATCACAACCATTAGCAGTAACTTGGACAGATGATCAAGAAATGATCAAGAAAAGTGCATTCCAATGCTGAGACTAGGAAGCTATACTAACAAATGACAAGCAACGTGAACTTACACAAAATTGAATATTCCTCATCATCCTATTAATTCTGTAAAGAGGCAAACTGTGAAAACGATCACCTATGAAAATGGCCTCCTGTATCTGCCGGAACATGAGCAGGATGTTATCGACTTAATTCAACAAGCCCGGCAGCAAGAGAAAGAAATTCGCGTACGCGGTTCAGGGCACTCTGTCTCCGCATCGATCTACGCCGACGGATTCGGTGGTGGCCAGGATAACCCAGACAATATTGATATGATGCTCAGCTATATGGATGCTGTCCGCTTCGAAGACGCCACCATGCAGGTGACGGTCCAGGCCGGATGCCGTTCAGGTATGATCCCTTCGATCCATCTGGGGTTTCAACCAAGGAAAACAGCTTGTTCTATCAGCTAGATCAGAAGGGATGGGCGGTTCCAGATATGGGTGGGATTACCCACCAGGCGGTCGGGGGATTTATGTCCACCGGCTCTTCGGGTGGTTCGTTACAACATTC
>JAHBNG010000186.1 GCA_019217005.1 Chloroflexi bacterium TSY | reverse complement strand
ACGAGCGGGGTTTACCTTTGACTCAGAGTGGCAGCAACAACCCCTGATTCCAGATGGACCAGCAAGCTATTCATCTTTAGCGGCAGATATCCGAATCAATTTGGATGATGTGCCAGAGGCTATTCCAGTATTGAGAATTAGACGCGGAATCGCGTCAGAAGCAGAGAATATTGAGGGCGAGGAGTCGATATCAGAAAATATAGATGAAGATCTGAGCCAGAATAGCGAGACAGGCGGAGAGGATGATGAACAGACACCGCGCACTGCCACAATCGCAATTCGGTCACTGGGTGAAGGGTTAGTCTGGCATCTAAGTCCGCGCCACGGATTTACCAACAATGAGTTGCGAGATCGCGACGAAGCGAAGTTGCTTCCTGCCCTCCTGCGTACGGTTTCGGAAGGAGATGTGATTCTTTTTGATACCTATCACCTTTTTGGATCAAGCAACAGGGTGCAAAGAGGTGAAATCAGAACGATTGGCGAGTGGCTTTATAAAACAGCCACTGGCTGGGCAACGCTCTTTGGGTCTGGGGCCATTGGCCTTTTTTTGTTGTTACAGGGCTGGCGATTGGGGCCAGCCTTGCCAATGACGACGGGGACACGACGGCGTGAAGCAGCTGAATACGTTGAAGAGAAGCCATCGCTTCAACGTCGGACGCAGCAGCGTACAGCCGTTGCGCACTATCAGAAGCATCGACTAAAAGTTGCCTTGGCCAGAAGCTATCACATCCAAACGAACTTGGACGACCAACGCTTTATAGAACGTCTAATGAATTCTCCCCATCGTTTTGACCATCAGCAATTGACTATGATTCAACAACTCTTGGAGCATCTTGACCGAAATCCAGATGAAGCATCGCTCGTCAAAATGGTGAGAGAAATTGATGGGATCGTAAAACCTTAAAAACTCCTTTTGTATGAACGAGGTATTTGTGTCTGTATCCAAGTTATTTGAACGAATGAAAGCAGAGGCGTCCAAGATTATTGTTGGGCAGGATGAAATATTTGAGCACGTAGTGATCGCGTTTTTGAGTGGTGGACATGTATTGCTAGAAGGGGTGCCTGGCACAGCCAAGACACTACTAGCCAAAACCCTGGCTCATCTGATCGATGCCAATTTTGGTCGGGTTCAATTTACTGCTGATCTGATGCCGAGCGATGTTATTGGCACACAAGTCTTCGATATCAATCGTGGACAGTTTTATCTGAAGAAAGGGCCTATTTTTACCAATATCCTTCTTGGTGATGAGATTAATCGCGCCCCGGCCAAGACGCAATCTGCATTGTTGGAAGCAATGGAAGAGCGTCAAGTTACAATTGAAGCTGAAGGACTGATTCTCGAAGAGCCATTCATGGTTTTGGCTACACAAAATCCAGTTGAGTATGAGGGAACCTATCCTCTGCCCGAAGCACAGCTCGATCGTTTTATGTTTAAGTTGTTGGTCGATTATCCACCTGAGCTTGTGGAGCAAGAAATCCTACGTCGATATCATCGCGGATTTGATGCCCGCCGGCTTGAAGCAACAGGCGTAAGGCGAGTGGTGCAACCTGCTGATTTGGATGCATTGCGAGCCGAAATTCGGTCTACAACGGTTGAGGATGGTGTGCTCAACTATATTACGCAGATCGCTGCCGCAAGTCGAAACAGTCCTGACTTGATCCTTGGCGGTAGTCCGCGGGCCAGCATTACGCTTCTGTTGGCATCTAAAACGGTTGCGGCCCTAGCAGGCCGAGATTATGTAACACCCGATGATGTAAAATATGTTGTCTTGCCGACTTACCGACATCGTGTGATTTTACGTCCAGAAGCAGAGATAGAAGGGCTAGATGCAGATGGTGTGATTCGCAAGATTTTGGCGGGATTGGACGTACCGCGTTAGTTCTTATAATGAACGAACAATTAAATACTCCAAGGATGCAATCTCGAGCGAGCACATCCTACTGAGCGTCATAATTAGGTTCTCTCGCACTTTCTATGATCTAGGCCGATGCTACCTCAAGTAGTGATGCCCTAATATCGTCAGTTTTCATAAGAAGTGCAGGAGACCCCATAATCAAATACTTATCGTAAGGTATTCGTATCTATCATGTAGTTAAACAAAATGCTAAAAGCCCAGAAAATATGAGATAATTGACTCGCTAAGGCTAAACCAAAAAAATAATTATACGCGAACGAGAGAATGGAGAGGGGGAATAAGGACAAACCATTTTTCTAAACCAGGTAAACGTTGGAAGCGTTGTTCCAAACGGTCCATCTCTTTCTGAGTGAGTTTGACGCCGGTCTCATAAAGAGTGGAATTCAGGTGAACGAAGGGTTGTAGTTGGTTAAAGCGAAAAGAACGGGCAAAATTGAGAACGGTCTCAAGAGAATCGAGAAGAGAACCGTTCCAGTGTTTTTCAAGATGGCCCCAAACCCGTTCGATGGGGTTGTATTTACTGTGATAAGGAGGGTAGCAGGCGAGCTGAATAGAGAGACGATAGTGCTCAACAAACTGAGTGAGACGATACATAAACTGAGTCCGACGGGTATGATTTTCGGGACCATTGTCCTGATTGATCACGAGGGTCTTGACGTGAGGAAAGTGTTCACGTACGCTTTCCCAAAATCAATCAGGCAGTCGACAATACAGTCACTCGTCACTTTCGACTGAGTCAAGTAAAGAAAGAGTTCCTTGGTTGAAGGGAGGTAAATGCCAAAAGGAGTGACTTTCTCGGTCTTCTTATCTTGAAAGTCATGATCGAGCGCTTTGACAACCACTCGACTTATCCCTTCTCTCGAGAAACGGTCAAGTAAAATCGTCGCTTTGGCATCCCAAGAGAGGCGCAGAACCGTCTCGTCTGCATCCGCTTCTTGATTGATCTGATGAATTCTATCAAAGATCGCATCGGTCTCTGGGATCTTTTTCACTGGTTGACTTTTTTGACCCGGTTTGAGCCATAGCCTAACTCATTGAGCTTCAAGCGGATGGCCTCTTCGCCAGGCAATTCCTCATCTGTGTATCCTTTCTGCTCGATGAGCTGGGTACGCATTTCGGCGGCGGTTAGTCGAGTGTACAATTGGGGTCGAAAGGTGGGATCGGTCTGGCTGAATTGATCGGCGATTTCAACCATATCGGCCAGTAAAGTGGGGATATGGTCTTCGGCTTTTTTGCGACCACGTCGGTGGCTTTGGTCGACATAACAGAAGCCGCCTTCTAGTTCTTCCAGGGCTTTGGCTATCGTCGCCCGATTCCAGCCCAACTCTCGTTCTGCTTTCGTCGGACTCCCTTCGCATATCGTTTTGACCGTTTGGGCCATGAAGTGCCTTCTTTCGTATCCACTTAACATGGCCTTCGTCTCTTTCAAGACTTCAACCATTTCTGGCGAGATTGTCATTTTTGCTCCTTTTGGAGAGCTAGTTTAACACCTTCTTGCGTATATTTTATTTTTTGGATTGGCCATAAACGGGGCAAGAGACCACATAGAACCGATGGTCGAGGCAATCTTTGCGCGGGAGCGACAGCGTCCATTTGATTTCGAACAAGGCCCTCTGCTCCATGCATCAGTGGGAATGCTGTCGTCTGGCAAGCGACTATTGGTCTTGACCCTCCCCGCGTTGTGCGCTGATCGCTGGACGGCACACAATCTGATACAGGAGCTAAGCCACGCTTATGTGGGGTACGTAGGCGGCAATTTATATACCAATGGGCTCGTTGAAGAGAGCTTGCAATATATCCAGTTTTCGGAGTGGCAGCACGAGTTGCTGGAAGATGAAGAAGAGGCGGAAGAAGGCAAAAATTTCTGGCAGCAACAGAGATTTGAAGAGTTCCCGAGACTCACCCTGCCTTTCGAACGCGAGTCTGCCGCCGCAGCCCACTTTGAGCCTGACGTGTTCACCCTGTCTCTTGATGACGAGATAGTAGGACGATTGTTTAATCCGGAATTTCTACTCGCCTCAAGCGTCACGACATCTGAAGAGATCGACGAGGGCGCGAGAATGACGGCCATTTTGCTGGCGTGCTGGCAGACGCTACTCTGGCGGCTGACGGGTGAGTCGGACATTCTGACGGGCGTGGTGAGCGATGGCAGACCACACGAGATGCTCCACGATGCAATGGGCTTGTTCACAAAATGGGTGCCTGTTTCCTTCCATTTCGAACCAGATTTCCGCTTGCACGAGGTCATTGCACAAGTGGAGGCCGCCTGGCAAGCCGCCTATGAGCATCAGGATTATTTCCTGTGGGAGAGCGCCACGATACCAGCTCAAACTGGTGCGACGACACCATTCTTCCCGATTGGTTTCGCCTATGCGGAGCAACCCACCTCCCAACGTTCTGGGGAGTTTGCGCTTACGCCCGTACATTGGCGCACGATCAGTGAACGATATCATCTTCAATTGTCTTGTATTCGAGTTGACCATGCATTGAAACTAGAATTCCATTACGATGCAAACCGGTTTCAACCAAGCGATGTGGAACGGTTGGCAGGGCAGTTCGAAACACTGTTGCGTAGTGCCGTCACCGCGGTGGATGCCCCAGTCGGCAAGCTGGAGATTTTGGATGCGCAGGCGCGCCAGCAACTGCTGGAGACATTTAACGACACCGCTGTCGATGTTCCTCGTGATGTGTGTCTCCATCAACTGTTTGAGGAACAGGCCGCCAACTGGTCGGAGCGACCTGCTGTTGTATTTGGTGAACAGCAGTTAACCTATGGCGAATTGAATGCTCGTTCCAATCAACTCGCCCATCATCTGCAAAGTTTAGGGATTGGTCCCGATTCTGCTGTGGGACTCTGCATGGAACGTTCGGTGGAGATGTTGGTTGCTGTGTTGGGCATCCTCAAAGCAGGTGGCGCCTATGTCCCACTTGATCCTGTTTATCCAGCCGAACGTCTGGCCTTCACGTTGGCGGATGCCCAGGCAACCATTCTGTTGACACAAGAGAACGTGCTACGCAGGTTGAGCGCCGCTGACAATCAAGCCATGTTCGATGACGTGCAGGCGATCTGTCTGGACAGCGCGTGGTCAACGATTGCGCAAGAGTCGGACCAGAATCCGACCAGCGAGGCGAAACCGGAGCATCTGGCCTACATCATCTACACATCGGGTTCATCCGGCCAGCCCAAGGGCGTGATGATCCAACATGATTCGGTGGTGAATCTGGCCAATGCGTTGCGAACCAGTGTCTATGCCGATGAGAGTGTAGCCCATGACGAGGATCCCCAAACATCGCTGCGCGTTAGTGTCAATGCGCCATTGACCTTCGATTCATCAGTGAAGCAGTTGATCCAATTCGCATTTGGTCACACGCTCTACATTGTGCCCGAAGAAGTTCGTCCAGATGGTGAAGCGATGTTGGCGTTTGTTGCGGAACACAAATTGGATGTGCTGGATTGCACGCCTGCACAACTCCGTTTGATTCTGAATAGCTACTCGGCGCAATCGCAGCCCATTGCGCCCAAGCTGATCCTGATTGGTGGCGAAGCAATCGACAGCGATACCTGGTCCGCTCTGAGCAAGATCACCGACACCGCTTTTTACAATGTTTATGGCCCTACAGAGTGTACGGTGAACGCTGCGGTCTGCCGCATCGACGGTTCTCTCACCGAACCAGCCATCGGTCGACCCATTGCAAATGTGCAGATCTTTATTTTGGACGAACGTCTGCAACCTGTTCCGGTTGGGGTCAACGGTGAGCTCTATATCGGTGGCATGGGGGTGGCGCGCAGCTATCTCAATCGACCTGACTTGACGACCGAAAAATTCATTGCCAATCCGTTCCCAATAGGCTCCAGCAAACGCCTTTATCGAACGGGTGATCTGGCCCGGTTTTTGCCCGACGGCAACATTCAATTCCTCGGTCGTGCCGACCATCAGGTGAAGCTACGTGGTTTTCGCATTGAGTTGGGTGAAATCGAAGCTGTGCTCTGTCAGCTTGCGGACGTACACGAATGCGTGGTCATCGTCCGTGGGGATGGTGATGATGCTCGGCTTGTGGCCTACGTTGTTCCCAGTGCTGGTGCTGTGTCTGAATCGGATGAATGGCGCACGCATCTGCGGTCAAAGCTGCCGGAATATATGGTACCGACACATTTTGTTTCGCTACCCAGGTTGCCGTTGACGCGCAATGGCAAAGTCGATCGCAAAGCGTTGCCTGCGCCCGAAAGCGTACGCCAGAGATCGCAAGCTGCATATGTGGCTCCCCGCTCTGAAATCGAACAGACAATTGCCGACATTTGGCAGGAAGTCCTCAGCGTGGAGCGTGTGGGAATCAACGATAACTTTTTTGACCTTGGCGGCCATTCCCTGCTGATGGTTCGGGACCACACCAAACTACGTGAGGCATTTGAGAAAGAGATTTCGTTGATCGATATGTTTCGCAATCCAACTGTTACCATGCTCGCAACATATTTTAGTGAAATGGCTGATGAAGCCCCTTCGTTTGAGAAAGCCCAAGAGAGAGCGAGTCGGCGTCAGGAAGCACAACAGAAACGCCGCGCACGGGCCACAAAAAGGAGAAGAAGTCAATGAGTGACGAATTAAACTCCCTCCCACTCGATAGCATTGCCATTGTTGGTATGGCCGGTCGCTTTCCAGGAGCTGCAACAGTTGACGAATTTTGGCAGAATTTGCGTGATGGGGTTGAGTCTATCAGCTTCTTTACAGAAGAGGAGTTGGAAGAGGCCGGGTTGGATTCCGATATGATCCGCCACCCCAACTATGTTAAGTCTCACGGTGCAATAGAAGACGTCGAATTCTTTGACGCCGCATTCTTTGGCATCCCGCCCCGTGAAGCGGAGATCACCGATCCACAGCATCGGCTCTTTTTGGAGTGTGCCTGGCAGGCGCTGGAAAATGCTGGATACGACGCCGCTCGCTATGATGGATCTATCGGGGTCTTTGGCGGCGTTGGTGTCGATACCTATGCGCTCTTTAACCTCTTCACCAACGACGATGCGATGAGTATGGTGAGCGTGCTTCAGGCCTCCATCCGCAACCGCACCGACCATCTGACCACGCAGACGGCCTACAAATTGAATCTGCGTGGCCCAAGTGTGACGGTGCAGACGGCCTGTTCCACCTCGTTGGTGGCCGTTCATCTCGCGTGCCAGAGCCTGCTCAACGGCGAGTCCGATATGGTGCTGGCTGGCGGCGTCTCCATCAGCGTGCCGCAGAAGCATGGCTACATGTATCAAGAGGGAGGCATTTTGTCGCCCGATGGCCACTGTCGGTCCTTTGACGCACAGGCCCAGGGCACAGTCGGGAGCAGCGGGGCAGGCATTGTTGTGCTGAAGCGGCTGGATGATGCCGTGGTCGATAGAGATACCATCTATGCCGTGATCCGAGGATCCGCAATTAACAATGATGGGGCAGTCAAGGTCGGGTATACGGCACCAAGCGTTGATGGCCAGGCAGACGTCATTGCAGAAGCATTGGCCGTGGCGGATGTAGATCCCGAATCCATTGGGTATATCGAGACGCATGGCACTGGTACAACGTTGGGAGATCCGATGGAGATCGAGGCGTTGACGCGGGTCTTCCGGGCTTCAACGGAAAAGAAGAGGTTCTGCGCAATTGGCGCAGTCAAGAGCAATGTGGGGCATCTGGATACGGCGGCTGGCGTGACGGGTCTGATCAAAACGGCTCTGACGCTCAAGCACAAACAGATTCCAGAGAGCTTGCATTATGAAAAGCCGAATCCCCTCATTGACTTTGAGAACAGTCCATTCTATGTGAACAACAAGCTGACAGACTGGCTGAGTCCATCCAACGGCACCTATGTTCCTCGTCGGGCTGGCGTCAGCTCTTTTGGTATGGGGGGCACCAATGCCCACTTAATTGTGGAAGAAGCTCCTGAATTTGAGTCCGATGAGCGACGCAGACCCTGGCACATGCTCATGCTCTCCGCACGGACAAGCACGGGGTTGGAGCAAGCAACCGAAAACTTGGCCGCGTATTTGGCTGATCATCCAGAGCTGAACCTTGCGGATGTGGCCTACACCTTACAAGTTGGACGGCATGAGTTTGGACATCGCCGCATTATTATTTGTAACGACGGCAGCGCGGTCGAGGCTCTGGAGGCCCTGGATCCCAGTCTCAGTAGATCCAAATTTCAGGTTTTGAGAGAGAATTCTGGCTAAACAGTTGACATAAATACAAATTTGCCGGTCGATATCTAGTTTTTGCGTTAGATTTGGGCGATTTTCAGATATGAAATAGGTTGTTTTCTGTAACCGAAATCTGAATAAATGACTCCAAAATCCCTGCAATCTCGACTGAAAATCGCCAAAAACGCCAAATTTGGATCTACTGAGTCTGGTTTTTACGGGATTCCAAGAGCCCAGAGAGCGCTCAATGGTCTTCATGTTCACCGGACAAGGCGCTCAGTATGTGCAGATGGGACGCGATCTGTATGAGACGGAGGCCACATTCCGCCACCATGTGGATCGATGCTGCCAGTTGCTTGAGACCGAATTAGGGTTTGACTTGCGCAGCGTGATCTACCCCGATCCAGACCAGGAAGCCGAAGCCGCCGAACGTCTGGGGCAAACGGCTATCACGCAGCCGGCGCTCTTTGTCATCGAGTATGCGTTGGCTCAGTTATGGATGGACTGGGGCATCAAGCCAGCAGTCATGATCGGGCACAGCATTGGTGAATATGTTGCGGCCTGTGTGGCTGGCGTCTTCTCGCTGGAGGACGCACTCAAGTTGGTTGCCACCCGTGGCAAGCTGATGCAGGCGCTGCCTGGTGGTGCCATGCTCTCCGTTCCCATCGCCGAAGAGAACGTGACGCCCTACTTAAGCGATAAGATCGCACTTGCGACTGTGAACGCCCCTGGCTCCTGCGTTCTCTCTGGGGAGACGGAACATATTGATGCGTTGGAAGAGCAGTTGAGCGCAGAAGGCATTGGCTGTCGCCGCCTGCACACATCTCATGCTTTTCACTCGCACATGATGGATCCCATCTTGGAACCGTTCCAGGATGCATTTGCTTCCGTGACGCTCAATGCGCCACAGATTCCATATGTGTCGAACGTCACGGGGCGTTGGATTGAGGCGGAAGAGGCCACGGATCCTGCTTATTGGGCCAAACACTTGCGTCAGGCCGTACGCTTTGCGGATGGCATTGAGGAGTTGGTGAAAGACCCAGATCGCGTCCTGTTAGAGGTGGGACCAGGCACCACGCTGGTTTCCTTTACACGCTGGCATCCACAACGCGTACCAGGTCAAACCGTTCTGTCGTCCATACGTCATCCGAATCATGAGATTGCGGATATGGCCTATCTGTTAACGACCTTGGGGCGGCTCTGGCTGGCTGGGATGTCAATCGAATGGTCTGGCTACTATGCGGATGAAGAGCGTCGTCGCATTCCATTGCCCACCTATCCCTTTGAACGACGACGCTATTGGGTCGAACCGCAATCTGGAGGGCTAAACGGTCTAGCAAGCCCCGGTTCGTTGAACAAACGTGCCAACATTGCCGAGTAGTTCTACACACCATCGTGGAAGCGAACTGCTCCACCAGTCCATGAAACAAACGTGGCCATTGAACAGTCGTCACATTGGTTGCTATTCGTCGACTCATGTGGCGTTGGGACGCAGATGATCCAACAGTTGGCCGAGCGAGGACACAAGGTTACAACAGTTGTCGCGGGTGAACAATTCAATCAAGTAACCGAGCATGAATATGTAGTCAACCCCGGACGTCGTGAAGATTATGATGCCCTGTTCGAAGCGCTTCAATCGTACAATAGCGTACCGGAAACGATTGTCCATCTGTGGGGCGTCACCCCGGATGCAGATCTGCAGCTCGATTTGGATGCTTCGGATGCGCTGGTAACCCAAAGCTTTTATAGCTTACTCTATCTGGCGCAAGCGATGGGGTCAGCCGATCTGAGTGACGCCACCCATCTTGGCGTGATCACCAACGCCATGCAGGAGGTCGTCGACGGCGAAACCAAATGGCCGGAAAAGGCGACCGTAATCGGGCCATGTCGGGCCATTGCCAAGGAGTATCCCAATATCACCTGTCAGAGCATCGATATCATGCTGCCGCAAGGGGGACAGACCAAATATGGATCGCTGGCAAATCAGCTGATTGGGGAATTGACCGTCTGTTCGACCAATTCTGTTGATTCAATCGATTCTGTTGTGGCCTATCGTGGCCGTCATCGTTGGGTACAGACATTTGACCAAGTGCGGTTGACGGGCCGTGAAGATAAAGAGGGGTGGACATCCCGTTTGCGCAAAGAGGGAGTCTACCTGATCACGGGCGGCCTGGGTGGCATTGGGTTAGAATTAGCTGACTATTTGGCGCATACGGTACAGGCCCGTTTGGTCTTAACCGGACGCTCGCCATTCCCTGCCAGAGAAGAATGGAACGAATGGCTGGCAACCCACGATGAAGATGATGTCACCAGCCTCAAAATTCGCAAGTTGCAGACGCTGGAGGAGATGGGAAGCGAGGTGCTCGTTCTGCGTGTCGACGTAACCGATCTCACACAGATGCAGGAAGCTGTCGAGCAGGTCAACAGTCGCTTTGGCTCGGTTAATGGCGTCATTCACTCGGCCGGTGTCGGTGGCGGTGGACTCATACAACTAAAGACGACCGAAATGGCGGAAGAGGTGATGAGACCAAAGGTACATGGGACTCGCGTGCTGGAACAGGTACTGGCCGATCAGGAACTAGATTTCCTGGTGCTTTGCTCGTCAAGAGCCGCAATTATGGGCAGCTTTGGCCAGGTGGATTACTGTGCGGCCAACGCATTCTTGGATGCCTTTGCCCACTACCAGATGGCGCAGTCAGACACATTCACTGTCTCCATCAACTGGGCCGGTTGGGATGAAGTTGGTATGCGCGTCGAGACGCTGGCGAAAATGGGTGTGAAACCAGGCCAAAACGGCAATGAGGCTTCTATATCATCGGAGCCTGCACCTGAGCAACTTGGGCCACACCCACTGCTGGAGAAGTGCATTCTCAAGACGGCAGATCAGACTATCTATTCGACCACGTTCAGCATCGAAAAACATTGGGTGCTGGAAGACCACCGCATTCTCCAAAAAGCAGTAATTCCCGGCGTGACCTATTTGGAGATGGTCCACGCCGCGCTGGCAGAAGAGGCGGGCGACCGAGCAATTGAACTGAGCGATCTCTTCTTCCTCTCTGCCATCGATGTGCGCGATGACGAAGAAAAAGAGATCCGGACTGTACTTGAAAAGATGGATGATGGTGGGTACGCCTTTCGCATGTTGTACAGACCGCCTGGCTATCACGAAGGTGATGCACCGTGGCGAGAGACCGTGCTGGGCAAGGTTCACTTAGTCGAAAAAGGTCCGGTCAAACGACATGATGTGCAGGCCATGATCGACCGCTGTACCGATCGGGAACTGATCGCAACGGACCTGCCGCTGACCCATGACGATCTGGGACCCCGCTGGCAGAATCTGCGACGGGCCTACATCGGTCAGAATGAGATGGTGACCGTGTTGGAATTGGGCGAAGAATTTCTGCACGATTTGGAGGACTATAAGCTGCATCCTGCCCTGCTCGACCGCACCAACGGCGCGGCCAAGTCCCACTTGGTGGGACCCGGACTCTATATGCCGATGGGTTATAAGAGCATCACAATTAAGGAACCACTGCCACGCAAAGTCTATGCCTATCACACCTTCGATGCAGAGCGAGATCCATCACGCGAAACGCTGACCTTTCACGTGATTCTAATGGATGAGGATGGGGTTGAGCTAACCGTAATTGATTCGTTTGGCCAGAAGCGGGTCCACACAGTGGCAGAGCCACTGAAGCGGGCTGCTGGCACGCAACAACAAAACGGCAAGGTTCAACACGAGGAGTTGGTGCACTCCATCGAGCAGGTGAGTAAATCGACCGAAGACGAGGACGCACAGTTGGTTTCCAGCAACGGCATGCTCAATCGCGAGGGTGTCGAAGCTTTCCATCGTATTTTGGCCAGCACGGGCATGGCTCAGATTATCACGTCGCCCAACGATCTGCTCGTTGCCATTGAACATGCCAAGAGGCACCAGCCAACGTCACTGATTGACGCCGTCGAAGAGCCGGACGAGGCAAGACCAGCCTACCCCCGCCCCGAGTTGCAGACCGAGTATGCGGCCCCTCGCAATCAACAGGAAGAGAAGATTGCCGAAATCTGGGAAGAGACATTGGGCATCGATCAGATTGGGATACACGACAACTTCTTCGAATTGGGTGGCGATTCGGTTGCCGGGATTCAGATGATTGCGCGTTTTAACCGCGCAGGGTACCAATTGTCGCCGCAGCAACTCTTCCAGCACCAAACCGTCGCAGAATTGGCCGTGGTATTGGGTGCAGATGAAGAAGATGTGACGACGCCAGAGGTTGTATCTGGTCCTGCGCCGCTCACGCCCGGTCAATATGAGTTCATCATGCAGGAACTGCCCAAGCCAAGGCGCCACAGCCAGACCATGCTCTTTGAAATGCAAGAACCATTGGATCCTGGCTTGTTGCGGGCTGCTGTTGGAGAGTTGCTGACTCTGCATGATGCTCTGCGTTTGCGTATTGAATCAGCGAATCTGACCCAAGTGACACCAGCGTGGACGCAGCACATTGCCGAACCGGACGAGTCGATACCTTTTATAGCGCTTGATCTATCGTCAGATACATCAAGCGTCCAAGAGGCCGCCATCGCTGCCGAAATTGCCCATTGGCGAGATACTGTGAACTGGACAGAAGAGGGGCTGATGCAGCTGATGCTGTTTGATTTGGGCCCAGAGCAACCGGCTCAATTAGGAATCATTCTCCATCCGCTGATCGCCGACGACTACTCATGGCAACTGCTGATAGAGGATCTGCTGACCGTCTATCGCCAACTGGCTGCCGATGAACATGTGCGTTTGCGTTCGGACTATGGTTCATTTAAACAGTGGGCTGAACAGTTGGTCGACTATGCCAGATCGCCGCAATGTGTGGCAGAAGCAGCGTACTGGCTAACCGAATCTCGCTTGGCTGTGGAGCCCCTGTCAGTCGATTTCTGGGACGAAGATGACGCGGATGAAGCGGCTCCGGCTGCGCAGTGTAGTTTGACGGTGACGTTAGAGGAAGTAGAGACGCGTTACCTGCAGGAAGATATTTTAGACCGACACAATGTGCAGGTGGAAGAAGTGTTGCTGGCTGCACTGATCCAGTCGATCTCAACCTGGGCGGACGAGCAGACACTATTGATCGAACTGGTGGGTGATGGCCGAATGGTGCAGAGTGGCGAATGGGGAAGTGCACCTCGTATCGGTCCCTGTAGCGCATCCTTCCCGATGCTGTTCGATGCCGATGATTATGACAACCCAGGCGAATTGTTGAAGGTGACCAAAGAGCAACGCCGTCGCGTGCCTCACAACGGGCTGGGGTATAGCTTGTTGTGCTATCTGAGCGGTGATCAGACCATTGCAGAGCAGCTGGAAGAGGCTCCTCTACCCGAGGTGCGTCTGCGCTACCGGTCACCACTCGTTGGGCTGGCACCAGAGCTGGCTCCGCTGTCGCAACCCTCCAATGGCACTGATGAGATGTTGGCGAGTGACGCCTATCTCTTCGATATTGAGGTCGGTGTTGCCGACGGACAACTGCAAGCGAACTGGTACTATAGCGAGCGGTTTTTCCGGAGCGAAACAGTGACGGATCTTGCGCAAGATTTCCGAACCACACTACAAACAATCATTCAGTACTGTCAACATGAAGATATCGGCTATACGCCGTCAGATTTTGCACAAGCCAATATCGATCAGAAACAACTCGATAGCATTCTGGCGAAACTTCAACAGGCCGAATAGAACCGATGAGCCAACGATAGAGCCATTATCACGATGAGGAAGTTTTATGAAGAAAATTGAAGATGTCTATACGCTTTCGCCTTTGCAGCAGGGTATCCTCTTTCACACAATCTATGAAGCGGCATCGGTTCCCTATGTAGAAAGTCTGCGGACCACCATTCAAGGTGAGTTGGATTGCGCCGCGTTTGAACGAGCCTGGAGCTTGGCGCTAGACCGTCACTCTGTGTTGCGCACCGCCTTTGTTTGGGAAGGTGCAGATGAACCCCATCAAGTTGTCTTTCGGCAGCTTGACTTGCCGCTAGAACAGCTCGACTGGCGTGATATGACGCCCGACGCGCAGGAAGCAGCACTGCAAGAGCGTTTGCAAGCGAGCCGACAACAAGGTTTCGAACTCTCTCAAGCGCCGTTGATGAATATTACGCTGATTCAAATGGCAAATGAGCGTCACGAACTGATCTGGAACATCCATCATTTGCTGTTAGATGGCTGGTCGGCAGGACTGCTCTTGCGTGAGATTATGGTGATCTATGAATCCTATTGCCAAGGGATAGAGCCACCACCCTCTACCAGCCGTCCGTATCGCGATTACATCGTCTGGCTACAAGAGCAGGATCAGGCCGAGGCAGAAGCCTTTTGGCGACAGACGTTGCGCGGGTTTGCGATACCAACACAACTGGAACTGGGACCTGCAAACATGAATGGTGTCCAGCCAGACGCCGCCCATGCAGTCCAGAAGATCGAGTTATCGACCGACTTGACCGAAAAGCTCTCTGCCTTTGCTCGCCAACATCACTTGACGCTCAATACCGTGCTGCAGGGTGCCTGGGCCATCTTACTCAGCCGGTATGCTGGCACGCCGGATGTACTCTTTGGTGCAGTGGTCTCTGGTCGTCCAACCGAACTAGTTGGTGCGGAATTGATGATCGGCATGTTTATCAATACCTTGCCCGTGCGGGTGCAGTTGGATAGTGCCAGCGACGTTCCCAATTGGTTGCAGACAGTACAGGAGCAGCAGGCCACGGCGCGGCGTTATGAGTATAGCTCCTTAACACAAGTCCATGGGTGGAGCGAGGTGCCGCGCAATCTACCACTCTTTGAAAGCATTGTCGTATTTGAGAATCTCAGTTCTAGCTCAAATGGTAACCAGCCCGAGGGTCGTGTCGCGATCAGCTCTGTAGAGCATGTTGGCTCAGAAACAGGTTATCCATTAACGGTGGTTGTGGAGCCGCGGACGGAGATGCAGATTTCTATCTACCATGATGTGAAATCTTTTGATGCGGATACGATTACGCGCATGTTGGGCCACCTGCAAATGATTCTCACGGGCATGGTCGAGCAGCCAACATTGCGCCCTCAGGAATTACCCCTCCTGACCGATCCAGAGCGGCAGCAAATCCTGACCGATTGGACGGATACCAAAACGGATTATCCTCGTACAGAGTGCGTCCAGAAGCTGTTTGAAGCTCAGGTCGGGCGTACGCCGGACGCGGAGGCAATTGTTTTTGCTGACCAAAAAGTGACCTACGCCGAGTTGAATCGACGTGCCAACCAACTGGCTCATCATCTGCGGGCGCACGGCGTAGAAGCCAGCAGCTTTGTGGGCATCTGTATGGAACGTTCGGTCGAGTTGGTTGTGGGCATTCTTGGCATCCTCAAGGCTGGCGCAACTTATGTGCCGCTGGATCCAACCTATCCGCAAGAGCGGTTGGCCTTCATGATGGATGACGTAGACGCATCGGTGATCGTGCTGCAATCGTCTTTGCGCGATCATCTTCCAACACGAGCTGCCACGCTGCTCCAAATTGATACAGAGTGGGATGAGATTGCCCAGCAGGCTAATGAAAACCTCGGCATTGAGGTCACTGGTGAGCATCCGGCTTATGTCATGTATACCTCTGGTTCGACCGGTCGGCCCAAGGGCATTTCGATCCCGCATCGCGCCATCAACCGTCTTGTCTTCAACACGAACTACATTGAGTTGGGACCAGAGACCCGCATGGCGATGGTGTCGAACACGGCATTTGATGCTGCTACCCTCGAGCTGTGGGGGGCGCTTCTACACGGCGGCTGCTTAGTTGGGGTGAGCAAGGAGGTTGCGCTGTCGCCACACGATTTTGCCGATACAATCCGTTCCCAGCGCATCGACACCTTTTTCCTCACGACGGCGCTCTTCAATCAGATGGCGCGCGTGGTACCAGATGCGTTCTGCACTATGCATAACCTACTCGTTGGTGGCGAAGCATTGGACCCGCATTGGATACGTACTGTTTTGGCAGGGTCTCCGCCTAGGCGATTACTGAACGGCTATGGACCAACAGAAAGCACCACATTCTCCGCTTGGTATGAGATAGCCGCGGTAGCCGAAGATGCAACGACTGTGCCCATCGGTAGGGCGCTGAGTAACACACAGCTCTATGTACTAGATTCGCTTATGCAGCCGGTTCCCATTGGTGTGGCGGGTGAATTGTTCATTGGTGGCGATGGACTGGCTCATGGGTATGTCAACCGACCAGCGCTGACCGCCGACCGCTTTGTGCCCAACCCGTTCAGCGACCGGCCAGGGGAGCGGCTGTACAGGACTGGTGACCTTGTACGATACCAGCATGACGGTGCGATTGAGTTCATCGGGCGCATCGACTTTCAGGTGAAGATTCGAGGCTTCCGCATAGAGCTGGGTGAAATTGAGTCTGCACTGAGCCAGCATCCCACTGTCCAGGAAGCGATCGTGTTGGTCCGTGAAGATAGACCGGGTGATAAGCGTATTGTTGCTTACATTGTCTTTTCCGCCGGCAGTGACGCGATCGAGCGCGAGCTTCGGAGCTACCTGCAGGAGCGACTACCTGACTACATGGTCCCCTCTGCGTTTGTCATGCTGGCTGCGCTGCCCATCAACCCCAATGGCAAGGTGGACCGCAAGGCGCTCCCTGCACCGGAGCAGCAGCGCGCCCTGAGCGACGACTTTGTTGCGCCCTCCACGCCAGTCGAGGAGATGCTTGCTTCCATCTGGGCATCGGTACTCAATGTCGAGCGGGTGAGCCTATCCGACAATTTCTTCGACCTGGGTGGTCATTCGCTGCTGGCAACGCAGGCAGTTTCGCGCATCCAGCAAACGTTCCAAGTTAACCTACCGCTGCGCGACCTATTTGAGTCAACCACAGTCCGTGCGTTGGCAGAGAAGATCGAAGCAATAATCCGTACAGAGCAGGGCGTGAAGGCTCCGCCGATTGTGCCGGTTGACCGCGAGCGCGAACTGCCTCTTTCTTTCGCCCAGCAGCGTCTCTGGTTTATGGATCAACTGGAGCCAGGGAATGCGGCCTACAACATTCCCATAGCGCTGCAATTGACAGGAACTCTCAATGTAGAAGCATTGCAAGCCAGCCTGAACGAACTTGTTCAACGGCATGAAGGTTTGAGGACATATTTTGGCTCAAACGATGGTCGTCCAAGCCAAATGATTGCTGATGCGCTAGACATGCCTCTCGTCGTAGGAGACTTGAGCAAAACTGATGCGGTGGAACTGGAGCAACAGGTACGCGCATTGGCTACCGCAGAAGCAACACGAGGCTTTGATCTCAGCCTTGCCCCGCTTTTCCGCGTGCGTGTGCTCAAACTAGCGGAGCAGACTCACATTGTGCTGTTCACAATGCATCACATCATCAGCGATGAATGGTCGTTGCGTGTCTTGATAACCGAGTTAGCCACTTTGTATGAAGCCTTTAGTCAAGACCAACCCGCAGCGCTAGAGCCATTGCCAATTCAGTACGCGGACTTTGCTCATTGGCAACGACAATGGTTACAGGGAGAGGTGCTAGAGCAACAGCTAACATACTGGCAGCAGCAACTGAGTGGGGCGTTGCCAAGTCTAGCTTTACCGTTTGACCGCCCCCATCCTCAGAACCCAACGTACGCGGGGGCCTTGGCTCAGTTTACCCTGTCAACGGAGGTGTCATCAAAGTTAATTGCCCTATCACGTCAAGAGGGTGCGACTCAGTTTATGACTTTGTTGGCTGCGCTGCAGACGTTGCTCTATCGCTACACCGACCAGGAAGACATTATTGTGGGAACCGATGTGGCGAATCGCAATCAACTCGAGACAGAGGGCTTGATTGGTTTTTTCGTCAACCATCTGGTGTTACGAACAGACTTAAGCGGTCGCCCGACATTTCGGCAGTTGCTCAAGCGGGTCAAAGAAGTGACGTTGGGGGCGTATGCCCATCAAGATTTACCCTATGATCACTTGGTGGGAGCGTTACAACCTGAACGGGCTCGAAACCCAAGGCCCTTATTTGAGATATTGTTTGTGTATAGCAATCAGGTGTCAGAAGAGGTATCTGTGCCAGGCTTAACGATAAGCCCAGTAGAGAACGAGTTTATCTTGGCTAAGTATGATTTGGCCCTGTTTGTCAATGAAACCAACGAGGGATTGTATGGCATCTGGCGCTATGGAACAGAGCTGTTTGATGACAGCACCATCAGACGTCTATCTAAGCATCTCGATAGTTGTGAAATGAAGGTTTTCCAATTTTGACAAAAGAGACAAAAGTCATCTCAATAGATTGCATCAAGAAAAAAGTGCAGAAAAGGAGCCATCAAGATGCAATTGCCGATAGTAAATGTAGCGCCACTGGTCAAGGAGCATAGCGAAACCTTTCGTTCAGTATTTGCCAATCGTAAACAGTTTCGCCACTTTGAAAACTATCTGACGGGTCTGATGGTCTTGGACAACAAAAGCATGGCAAATATTGCCCGTTGCATTCTAGATAGTG
>JAHBNG010000185.1 GCA_019217005.1 Chloroflexi bacterium TSY | reverse complement strand
GAGAACCGTTCAGTGTTTCAAGATGGCTAAACCCGTTCGATGGGGTTGTATTTACTGTGATAAGGAGGGTAGCAGGCGAGCTGAATAGAGACGATAGTGCTCAACAAACTGAGTGAGACGATACATAAGCTAGTCCGACGGGTATGATTTTCGGGACCATTGTCCTGATTGATCACGAGGGTCTTGACGTGAGAAAGTGTTCACATTACCTTTCCCAAAATCAATCAGGCAGTCGACAATAAGTCACTAGTCACTTTCGACTGGTCAGTAAAGAGTTCCTTGGTTGAAGGAATAAATGCCAAAGGAGTGACTTTCTCGGTCTTCTTATCTTGAAAGTCATGATCAGACGCTTTGACAACCACTCGTTCCCTTCTCTCGAAAACGGTCAAGTAAAATCGTCGCTTTGGCATCCCAAGAGGCGCAGAACCGTCTCGTCTGCATCCTTCTTGATTGATCTGATGAATTCTATCAAAGATCGCATCGGTCTCTGGGATCTTTTCACTGGTTGACTTTTTTTGACCCGGTTTGAGCCATAGCCTAACTCATTGAGCTTCAAGCGGATGGCCTCTTCGCCAGGCAATTCCTCATCTGTGTATCCTTTCTGCTCGATGAGCTGGGTACGCATTCGGCGGCGTTAGTCGAGTGTACAATTGGGGTCGAAAGGTGGGATCGGTCTGGCTGAATTGATCGGCGATTTCAACCATATCGGCCAGTAAAGTGGGGATATGGTCTTCGGCTTTTTTGCGACCACGTCGGTGGCTTTGGTCGACATAACAGAAGCCGCCTTCTAGTTCTTCCAGGGCTTTGGCTATCGTCGGACTCCCTTCGCATATCGTTTTGACCGTTTGGGCCATGAAGTGCCTTCTTTCGTATCCACTTAACATGGCCTTCGTCTCTTTCAAGATTTCAACCATTTCTGGCGAGATTGTCATTTTTGCTCCTTTGGAGAGCTAGTTTAACACCTTCTCGGGTGGTTCATTTTAGGCCCAATTAGGTTTACATTTTGCAAGAAAAGATGTTTATATTTTCTACTTTGAGCCATGCTCAGGCAGAAAATGACCTCATATAGATTTTTATCTATGTATCAAAGTGTAAACCTAATTCTGAACCCCTTCTCGCGTATATTTTATTTTTTGGATTGGCCTTAAGCGATTTTTGGCGGTTAACGGGACAAACACATGCCCTCACCTGTTCCAAAATAGCAATTGCAATCGCTCGACAAAGGGCAGCTTCAAATCCTTTGGCATCTATATAGAAGTCGTAGTCGGGATACTTATCTTCGAGTTCTCGATCTTGAGTGCGATAGTCCAATTTATCATCTCCAAATCCAACAGTGTCGCTAATGCCACAAATCAAGTAGTTTTCCGCCCTGATTTTCGCCAGCGTCGAGCGGCCCGACCATAATCCAATACCCGCAGAAAAAATGCTTTCTATTCCCAAGATCAGGACAATTATAGATAAAAATCTGATGTCCAGCTTAATATTTGGCATTTTTTCTCCTTTTTTCATAAAATACCGTTCTGTAGCATATTTATGTGAAATAATATTGAAATGCTATATGATTTGCTATTCGGTAGAATTAGAGACGAACAGTATTCACCTGTGTGTGATTTCTAATTTTAGCTTGTGGTAGCACAATGGTGATTTCAGTTCCTTCTCCTAGATTACTCTGAGCTTGAATTTTTCCGCCATATTTCGTAATTGTACGTCCCAGTGTATATAAACCTAGCCCCATACCGTGACTATCCAACGGGCTACGCTTGCGGTCAAAAGTAGTTCGTCCGATTTTTGTTACCCGATCCGCAGACATCCCCTTTCCGTTATCCTTCACTGTAAGATAGACATTTTTGTTATCGGTATCGAGCTCAATTCTTACAATAGGATTAGATTTATCTTTGTCACGATATTTAATACTGTTGTCAACAAGATTTCGCAATGCACGCTCAAATGCACCTTGGTTGCCCCAAACGGGAGGCAACACATTGTCTGCATTGATGTCATCGATCTGAATATCAACGCCTTCCTTCTCGGCATAGGAACCCATTTCAAGCACAACATTATCGACAATTCGCATCAAATTGACTCGGGATCTCATAAGTCCTTTCTTTGAACCTTCGATATTATCCTGGACCAATTGCAGAACTTCATTGATATCACGTGTGGAACTATGGATCAAGTCAAGATCATGGATCAAACGTCCATCATCTTGATTCACATAGTCTTCTATGTTATTCAAGGTACCAATTATATTTTGGAGCGGATTCTTGATATCATGGACAGCTTCGTATAGAAAAAAAACTTTCACCATTCATAGAATGTTCTGTCTTCTGTTTCCCTTTCAACCATAGCAATATAGCAACCGCAATGAGAATTGCGCCATTAATCATTGATAAACTGGTCACAATCACGGTACTAGTGTCTGTAAGCATATCAACCATCCACCTTTAATTTGTATCCAACTTTGTGTACTGTCCCAATAAATCGTTCTCGATTATCCGGTGAGATTTTACTGCGAATTCCAAAAATGCATTTATCGACAACACCAAAGCCAAAGTCTATACTTTTCCAAACATCTTCCAACATGTTATAACGACTGCGAACTGTATTGGGGGGAGAAGCAAGATAGGCCAGTACACTGAATTCCAATCTCGTTAGCCCTTCGACCGCCTTCCCATCCACAATAACAGTGTGACTATCCCGATCAATAATTATGTTGTTGCCAACGGTTATCAAATCCTGTTGTTTACTAGGGAGCATCGAATATAGCCTGCGAATTTTGGGGTGGTTCAAAATTAGGTTTACACTTTTGATATATAGACAAAAATCTATATGAGACCGTTTTCTCTCTGAGAACCGGCGAAATCAGAGAATATAAACGTTCTTTCTGTTTCTAAAAGTGTAAACCTATCTATCCAGCTAAAATGAACCACCCCCACATTTTGGTTTCAAATAGAGGGAATTCGAAAGGTTTAGGCAAATATTCGTGAGCACCAAATTCAAGCCCCATGATTTGATGGGTGGTTGAGTTAAAAGGTGCTGAAATCAGAATTACACCAAGATGTTGATCCTTATAAAGGTCTGATTTAGTAATTTCTCGACAAATTTCGGGGTGGTTCAGAATTAGGTTTACACTTTTGATACATAGACAAAAATCTATATGAGGTCATTTTCTGCCTGAGCATGGCTCAAAGTAGAAAATATAAACATCTTTTCTCTTTGCAAAAATGTAAACCTAATTGTCCGCCTAAAATGAACCACCCCCAAATTAGGGATTTTAATTGTTGGAAAAGCCTAATTCCTTTCAAGCCAAAAATTGTGGATAGTGAAAGTATACCACATTCAAGATTCCAAAACTACTACAGAATCTCCAGGTGGTTGAGACGAGAAATCGAACCTTGAAGGAATTGAAGAAAAGGCAGACACCCTTTTTCTTCGAGACAGAGAATGTTTTAGTGATCTTCGGGTGAGACAAAGAAGCAGAGGGGTGAAAGGGCAAAAGGGAAGGGTCAAAAACAGAAAAGCCACCACGTCGACAAAACAGAATGGCCTGAGTTTGAGGAGACGAGAATCAGCGACTGAAGGCGCGTCCGTGGCCCTTCAGCCAACCGTCCACCTTCGTGAACAGAACCTGCTTGCGCAGGCAGACAACCAGCCCCACTCAGAGGAGGTTTTAACCAATCTGAATGGGGCTGGATTCATCTACTAGCCACATTATTTAAACTTCGGACAACTTTACTTTCTGGTAAAGGCTTGAGTGACAAAGGGCAAACCGAAAGGGGCGGAAAAAAGAATCCACCCTGAAAAAACGGGATAAAATGTAAAAATAGTGCTCGGCTAGTTTAAGCAGCGGCATTGAGGCGGCGATGAGCGAGAACGCCTTTAGGGAAATGGTGTGAAACCGAGGCCTTTTTCCGAAAGTCAGGGTCGAGTTGGTCAGGAGTTGGAAAAAGAGCACTCGAGAGAACACGGCGCAGCCTGCCGGGAGTGGATTGAGGCTCTCGATCCCAGTAGCCAGTCGGTATGGGAGGAAGAGAAGCGGCTAAATGGGAAAGAAGATTGCCAGCCAGCAGCCCCAGTTCAGGTAAGCGGAAACAAGCCTCATCGGCATGAACAAATTGACGATGTAAGCCAATCATCTGCTTGGAAGCCAAGGGGGGAGGTTCAACAGGCCAGCGTTCCAGGTAGACAAGATAAATGGTTTCAGGCTGCAAAGTCATAACGGTCGCCAAAACCAAAGGTGTGTTGTAGGCCGGATCCTGAATGACGTAAATCGAGTAGGTACGGTTGGCTGTATCCACCTTGGTTGTTCTGGGGACGAGATTGTGCCATGCTTGATAGCAAATCAGGCGACCACTATAGAGAAAGCGACCAGACGAGTCCGGAGTTGTAGCCTCGAGTCGCTTTCCCTTATAGCTGCGAGAGCGGACGCACAATATCACCATATTCAGGTGGTCTGCCTTTTTCTTTGCGTTTGGGGAACTCATTGCGGCGCACTGTGCAGTTAATGGCTTCCCGCAGGACAAATCGGTCTATGCCGCTTTCTAGCATTTCTCTGATTGTAAACCCGGCATCGACCACCGCCACTTCGTCTGACTCCAGTGATTTCTTCGTCTCTGTCAGCAGCTTTTTCCGAAACTCACTTTCCTTTGTTCCAACCGTGCATCTCATGATTGCCTTGAGCAGTGGCACTCGTTTCCCGCCTATCTCCCCCGAGCTTATCATCACTCCAAAGATGATCGCGGGCAATGCCCGACGAGCCGTTGAGTTATAGAGTCGGTTCACTTTCCCTTGCAGCTTCGGTCGCCAGAACCCTGTGATATCTATGCTTTTCACTCGGTACCCTTCTAACTTTTTTGCCTCCCATTCCCCTTTCCACTTCTTCTTGCCACGACCCCAGCAGACTTGTGATATCCCATGATCCATATCGAAAGCTCCACCAGCTTCGCCGGAGCTCCTCATCTTCAAACCCGCTTTCTTTCAATGCGCTATGGATTGCTCCTCGACTTTTCAGAAACGACCCATTCAGCATTGCCCACATCAGACGCATTACATTTACGTTTGTTCCCATCGGCGTTACTTGCAATACATTCATCAGTACTGCTATAGTTATTTCTGGCGCGGTTAGCATTCCTTCCTCCTTTTTGGGTTCTCTACCTTTAGGATGAACTGCTAACCGCTTTTTGTCACATTTCTCACCTCATCTCTTTTCTTTTACCAGAAAGTAAAGGACAATTGTCTCTCGACAAAAAGCTGTCCTATTGTCCGAAGTTTAAGTGGCGTCTCTATCCGACTCTTGAGAAGGCTGATTCGCCTGCCGTTCCAACGCCCGCAGCCGCTCATCATAATCGAGCAAGCGTTGCAAGACATGACCAATGGCCATCTCAATCGTCAACTCGCCCTTTTTCCACATTTCGAACAGGGTCTTTGGTAAATAGGTCGCCATAGATTTGTCTCCTTCTATGGTGAAAACGGATGGATAGAAATATTGCTCATCTTCGTCCGATGAGCAACCGATCGGGGAACTGAAAAACGACCGCCTCCACGCAACAACAAAGCGGTCGTTTTTGATCCCACCATAGAAGGTAGTTACAATAAACGGTAGCCTCCTCGCTGCCTGTTCAGCTTGGACGGTTAGCCGCCTTTGTCGTGTCTGCAACACGCAGAGGCGGCGTTTTTCATTGTGTCATATGATAACATGAGCCGCGCGCGGCAGCAAACGGGGATTCATTACGGTGTCTTTAAGACAAGGTAGTATACTTTACATAATAGTTGATTGAAAATTATGTTAAGTTGCCATCTATAAAGGACCACCCGACTGCTGCAAGAGTTTGGCCACTAGACCGGTCCAGCCGGTCTGGTGGCTGGCCCCCAGGCCGGCGCCGTTATCGCCGTGAAAATATTCGTAAAAGAGAAGATAGTCGCACCAGTGTGGATCGGCCTGGAAGGTCTGTTGTCCTGCATAGACAGGACGCTTGCCCTGTTCGTCTCGTAAAAAGATGCGCGTCAACCGCCTGGATAGATCACAGGCCACCTCATCCAGCGTTTTCATCATTCCTGAACCCGTGGGATATTCAACCTTCAGATCATCACCATAGTAGTGATGAAAGCGCTGCAATCCTTCGATGATCAGATAGTTGATGGGAAACCAGATGGGACCACGCCAGTTGGAGTTGCCGCCAAAGAGTCCGCTCTTGGATTCGGCTGGCCAGTAGCCCACCTCGAAGGATTGACCATTTGCATCAATGCGATAGGGCTGATCCGAATGAACCTTGGAGAGTGACCGAATGCCATGGTCGCTGAGAAATTCGCTCTCGTCGAGCATGTAGCGCAACACAGCCACCAACCGCTCGCGCGTCAAAAATGCAGCCAAATGCCTCTGCCCAACCCCCGGCTCATCCATGCAAGCCATATTGGCAGAGAGATGGGGGCGGTTGTCCAAAAACCAATGCATACGCCGGTTAAATTCGGGCATGGCGTCCAGCAGATCGGGTTCAACGGTTTCCACGGCAATCAGCGGCATTAGCCACACCAGAGAACGCACCTTCAGCGGCGTGCTGCTATCGTCCGGTAAGTGAAGCGAATCGTAAAAAAATTCGTCTTCTTCATTCCAAAGGGAATGTCCATGACCGCCGCGGTTGGTGATCGCATCGGCAATGCGCAGAAAATGCTCAAAGAACTTGGTGGCCGTATCCTGATAGACTGGATCGCTTTGGGCCAGTTCGAGCGCAATCTTCATCATGATCAGGCTAAAGAAGCCCATCCAAGCTGTGCCATCTGCTTGGTCAATGTGACCACCAGTCGGTAGCTGTGCGCTGCGGTCAAAGACGCTGATATTATCCATCCCCAGAAAGCCACCTTGAAAGACGTTTCGTCCATCTTCATCTTTGCGATTGACCCACCAGGTGAAGTTGAGAAGCAGCTTGTGGAAGATACTCGCCAGGAACTCACGATCAGGGTGGCCATACATACGAGCATCGATCTTGTAGAGACGCCATGCCGCCCAGGTATGAACCGGAGGGTTGACGTCTCCAAAGGCCCATTCGTACGCGGGGAGTGCGCCATTGGGATGCATATACCACTCCCGCGTCATCAATGTCAATTGGCGTTTGGCAAAGTCTGGATCCACCAATGCCAGCGGGAGACAATGAAAGGCCAAATCCCACGTTGCGTACCAGGGATATTCCCACTTGTCGGGCATGGAGATGATGTCAAAGTTGTTGAGGTGGGCCCAATCATGGTTGCGTCCTTGCATACGACCTTGGGGCGGTGACGGTGCGCCAGGATCACCATTGAGCCACTGTTCCACATCAAAGTAGAACATCTGCTTCGACCAGAGCATTCCAGCCAACGCCTGTCGCTGGATGGCACGTTCATCTTTGCTCAACTTGGGGTTCTGTACCGCTGTGTAGAAAGCGTCGGCTTCTTTCACGCGCTGGTTGAAGGTGCTAGCAAACGTGTCGCCCAATGGCTGCACCTGTTGCGCATTGCTCAGACGTAGTCGATAGGTTGCTGATTCTCCAGCCGCGAATTCATGCTGATAGCGGATCGCAACTTTGCTGCCACGTTTCTGAGGGTTGACGGCCTCACGCTCATCCCCTATGAGATAACGATGAAATGCATCTTTGACGTAGGGCTGCTCGTTCTGGATACCGAACAGGAGCGCCCCATTCGTCTCATTTTCCGTAAAGAGCAATTCATCCGCTTTCTGGGCATAGAGATAATAATCTCCGACGGTTGGATGGCTCACTTGAATGCTTTGATGCTCATCGTCACGGTCGAGTTGCCAAAGCATCGGTTTGCCAGGTACATCTGCCATGGGGCCAGCATCATAGCCCCAACTCCATGTGTTGCGAAACCAGAGCGTTGGAAGTAGGTGACACAGGGCGGCATCTGGGCCGCGATTGGTAATCGTGATCTGAACCAAGATGTCGTTCTCTGCTGCTTTGGCATATTCCACCAACACATCAAAGTAGCGATCCTCATCAAAGACACCGGTATCTAGCAGCTCATATTCGGACTCATCAAAGCCCCGTCTTCCGTTTTCATGCACCAAATCACGATAGGGAAAGGCGTGCTGCGGATATTTGTAGAGCATCTTCATATAAGAATGCGTCGGCGTGCTATCCAAATAAAAGTAATACTCCTTGACATCTTCTCCATGATTTCCTTCGTTGCCAGTCAAGCCAAAAAGCCGTTCTTTCAGAATGGAGTCGTGTCCATTCCAGAGTGCCAGCGCAAAGCAGATGTACTGATTGCGATCCGAAATACCCGCCAGACCATCTTCGTTCCAGCGATAGGCGCGGCTGCGGGCATGGTCATGAGGAAAATAGTCCCAAGCGTTGCCATGTTCGCTATAATCCTCACGCACAGTCCCCCACCCACGCTCACCCAGATAGGGTCCCCAATTTTTCCAATTTGCCTGACGCGCGCGATGCGCAGCCAGTCGTTTTCCCTCAACAGTCTGTTGCATAAAAATATCCTTCCCAGGTCTTTACATATTTTTCATCTTCACCCCATGCCCACCAAACTGATTGCGCATGGCTGCGAGCAATTTGTCGCTAAAGGGTTCGGCATCTCGCGAGCGGAAACGTCGCTGCAACGATGTGGAGATAACGGGAATCGCAACACCTAGGTCGATTGACTCAACTACTGTCCAGCGTCCTTCGCCCGAGTCGGTTACATAGGCCGCAATGCCCTCCATATGGGGGTTTTCAGCCAGGGCATCGGCCGTCAGATCTAGCAGCCAAGAACGTACTACGCTGCCCGTCCGCCAGATTTCGGCGATCTGATGCAGATCCAGACTAAATTCCTCTTTGTGCCGCATCAAGTCGAACCCCTCGGCGTATGCCTGCATCAGACCATACTCAATGCCATTGTGCACCATCTTGACAAAGTGTCCCGAACCAACAGGTCCGACGTGGCCCCACCCTTCATCAGGTCTAGGAGCCAATGTTTTGAGAGCAGGGCCCAAGCGGTCCACTGCCTCCTTGTTGCCGCCCACCATCATGCTATAGCCTTCGGTAATGCCCCAAATGCCGCCACTGGTTCCCACATCGATAAAGTTCAAGCCTTTTTCGGCCACCATCCCCGCACGTCGCATAGAGTCCTTGTAATTGCTATTGCCGCCATCCACAACGGTGTCGTTCTCATCAAGCCGCTCCATCAGTGCCATGATTGTCTCTTCCGTCGGATTGCCCGATGGGACCATCACCCATACTGTTCGTGGTGCCGCCAGTTTTTCGACAACCTCATCCAACGTACGTGCTCCTTCGCCCCCCTCGGCTTCCGCAGCCTTGATGGCATTTTCATGCAGATCATACGCCACGACACGATGACCGCCCCGTAGCAGTCGCGTTGCCATGTTGGCACCCATCTTGCCCAGACCAATCATTGCAATATCCATCACTCTCTCCTTTTTATTCCGGGTGTGTACCACAAAGTGTGTAAATCGAGCAGGCTCTCTAACTAATAGATATGCCACTTAAACTTCAGACAATAGAAGCACTTTTGATCGAGGGACAATTGTCCGAAGTTTAAATGATGTGGCTATAAGCGATCTCCATTTACACACTTTGGGACACGCTGTCTTTTAATCCTGATATTTTTCGAAATTGGGATCGGTGATCACAATAAAGTTGTCGCTGCCATGTAAATTGCGTACATAGGCATCGGCGTTGTCATCATTCGTCCAGCTATGGCCATCGATCAGATAGCGAAACTGATAGGTCCTTCCTGGCTCCAAATCCACGGTGAGCACCCATTCTCCGGCGCGGTTGCACTGCATGGGATGGGCACAGCGATCCCAATCATTAAAGTCGCCAACCAGATAAACATGATCGGCCCAAAGACTATTCGGCAGGGTAAACGTCACCAGCATTTGCACATGATCATCTTGACGGTGCAACACCTTGTGTATCATTTTGTCGTATAGGAAAGTATAAAAATTAGTCACGAAACATGGCCAGATTCTGGCTGTTCACGAAGTGGTCGCTTCGACCTAGCTGACGGCTAATTAGCTGATGGCTTTTTTATACTCTGGTCCTGAATCATGGCTTCAAATACATCAAAGAGCTCGTCGGGCTCGTTCGCAATCCAACGCTTGTCGATCAAGCCGCCTTGATGCAAGGCTTCGCGTGTAAAGGGCGTGCCCACCGCAATGCAAACCATGCCCGCAGCCAACGCGGCCTTGACCCCAGTAGGCGAATCTTCAATCACCAGACACTCAGCAGGTGGAATGCCCAGTTCGCTTGCCACGAGATGATAGATTTCCGGGTCTGGCTTCCCTTGTTCCACATCATCGCGCGACGCCACAAAATCAAAGGCGCTCTTCAGATCTAATATCTTTAACACCCGCTGCACCTGCGGACAGTAGGACATGGTTGCCAGCCCTACCGCACGGCACGACGCACGAGCTCGTTTCAACAGCGCCATATTGTGGGGCCACTGGTTGCTGCGCAAGACCTCTGGATTCATCAACATATCGCCATAAATAGCTAACCGCACTTGGATATACGCCTGCCAGGGCGTCCCAACGGCAAACTCATCCATACGCGCCGCAGCCGCATCATGCAGTTCAAAGCGTTCGACCAAATATTGCGCCACCTCATGGCGCGAGAGCCCCACCACCTGGCGAAATCCATCAACGACATCTTGCTCTTTTAGCTCGGGACGCAGCGTCATTGCGGCCTTGGCATAGGAGATCGCTTTAAGTTTCTCCGTCTGCACGAGCGTACCATCTAAATCAAATATCATTGCTCGAATCATCGTTTTCCTCTGTCCTATTCTATGCGCCCACCCATCAACCGCCCAAACATAGGTCACACATCCCTGTGTGACTGCCACCAAGCACCCTGAATCATTGCTTGGAAGCCGTGGCTCTCTTGGAGCTAGTCCCGCCAGAGACGGGACCCACGAGTATTGAGCTATATCTCTATACCCGTTGTCAATGTTTTGATCCCGTTCGCCACATCGTTGCCCAAATGGAAGCGGATGACGCGCCGATCTACGTTTGTCAGCGCTTGGGCATCACCGAGTGCTTGGGCATTTTTCAATACGCCGAAGCTCATGGAAGATGCTGGCGCACCCGCTTCGTCTGGAATGTCCACATCTTGTATTGGATCCGACGTAAACTGGATAAAGAGACCGTTGCCTCCGTCGCCCTTGTGTAGTTGACCAGTGGAATGGAGGAAGCGTGGCCCATACCCCACTGTGGTTGCCAGCTGGAGTCGGTCGCGCAACAGGGTACGCAGAACGGTCAAAGCGGCATCGGTCGCAGCAGTTGGCTGCACATAGGCATGAATAGAAATATAGTCCCCAGGATTGGTCTGTTGTAGAAAGGCGCTCAAGGCGTCGGCAGTCAGCGGTGCGGTTTCACCCGCGGGCAACTGGCCTTTCTCCATGTACTCTGCCACCATCTGACGAGCCAGCACTTTGGCCGCTTCGACGTTTGGTTGGTCAAAGGGCTGAATATCGATGCGTGCGCCTGCGACGACGGTCGCCATCTCCCAGAGGAAGAACTGCGCGCCCAGATCGTATTTGTTCTTGAGCGCCAGCGTAACGACTGGGTGTCCGGCTTCTACCAGTGCTGCCAGGGCTGCATCATGAGTGCTATCCTCATCCAAGCGCAGATGGATAAACAGGCGATCATCGCCATAGGCGGCAGGTGCAGCCAAAGATTCTCCGACCACCGGAAGGATCCCCTTGCCCTCTTTGCCTGTACTTTCGGCGATCAACTGCTCGACCCAATCACCAAAGCTCTCAATCGCAGGAGAGGCCACGATGGTTACCTTGTCCCGTCCGCTTTTTGCCAACTCGCCCATGATCGTTCCCAGGCGTGCGCCCTCGTTGTCGCCGCCCACGGGACAGTTGCAGCTTTCTGCATTGCAAGCTGCGGTCTGTGCCCGTTCCAACAACAGCGCCAGATCAACACCAACCAGCCCAGCTGGAACCAGACCAAAGTAGGAGAGAGCGGCATAGCGTCCACCAATGTTTGGATCATTCAAAAAGATGTCGCGGAATTTATATGTTTGGGCAATATCGACCAGACTGCTGCCGGGATCCGTAATGGCAATAAAGTGCTGGCCTGCTTTGTCTTGACCTTCAGCCTCCACAACTTGGTTGTAAAAGTATTTAAAAGCAGAAAGTGTTTCTGCGGTCCCGCCCGACTTGGTGGCAACCACAAAGAGTGTTTTGGCTAATTCAAGATGACTGGCCCGTTCAAGCAACATATCGGGATCCGTACTGTCGAGAATGGCCAACTCCAGATATGCGTTGCCTGGACCCGCAGGCTGCCCAAAGACAGTTTGGAAGACTTCCGGTGCAAGGCTAGAGCCACCCATGCCCAGCAACAACACACGCGTATATCCATCGGCGCGCACGGCATCGACCAATCCCATGATCCGTGCGATATGTTCAGGCATGGTTTCGGGTGAATGAAGCCAGCCCAGTCGGTTGGTGATTTCGGTCGGATCGGGTCGCCAAATAGTATGATCATGACGCCAGATGCGCTTGATGACTTCCTGGTCGCGGATTTCATCCAGAGCTGCATTCACCGTCTCTTGGTATCCATTGAGCGTAACATCCATGGCCTGGTGGTTGGCCTGAAGCTTGTCGCGCTTCTCCGCTACGC